>JAMCTA010000159.1:0-21646 GCA_023381895.1 Chloroflexota bacterium | reverse complement strand
AGAGACGCTCGGTCACGACCTTGACGTGTAGGCGCTGGCCGTCATATTCGAGATCGATGGGGGCGTGGTCGAGGTCTTCATCAGCCAAGTGCCGTTCCGGGTCGACCTCGAGCCGGAGCTCGGCCGTGTCGCTACTGGTGCCGGTGATGCGTACCCAGCCACGCACGTTGTTGAGGTGGACGTCTGCGCCGGGCCCAAGGTCGTAGGTCCGTTCTATGGTCCGTCCCGTCACCCGCTCGTGAGCCATTCTGGTCTGCCTCTCTATCTTCCTTACACGTCTACCTGTCCGGTGTAGCTCCCGGGGATGAGACCTTGGAGAGGAGGGCCATGGCCTCTTCGGCGCTGAGCCGGCCCTCGCTGAGGCTGCGCAGGATCTCGCGCCGGTTTTCACGCTCCTGCTCACGCTCCTCGGTGAGTCCAAGGGTGCGGAGAAGGTCGTCGAGCCTGCTGCGTACGGTGGGATAGGAGACGCCAAGTGCTTCCTCTACGTCCTTGATGACACCACGCTGGCGAAGGAAAGTCTCGAGGAAGAGCAGCTGTTCGCGGGAGAGACGGGCGAAGCGTCCGAGAGAAAAGTCGCTGCGGATTCTGGTGTCGCAGGAGGTGCAGTGCAGCTCGGTGACGTGGAGGGCGTCACCGCATACGGGGCACCGACCTAGGAGTTCATTCGCCATTCCGTCTCCGGTAGTGAATATTATTGATATAATGATTGATAATGTACAGTGACAACTGGCAAATGTCAAGATGACGGCCATCCTCATTCGGATTATTGCTAGCAGGGCAACAATGGTGTCCGCGCGGTCAGTGCTATATACGTGCGGACGCGGTAAAGCCGGCTGGGAACGCTGTGGCGGAGTCGTGGAGCTTGGGCAACGGTGGCAGGAGACCACGGGCTTGCACTGTGGGTGCCACAAAGCAGATGCACAAAGACGCGCGAGGCAAGAACCGGGAGCCAGCCACGTCGTGCAGCGTGCCATTGGTCTGGCTGCAGCGCCTAAAGGTGGCGGATGCTAACGCTGTGCCGCCGTAGTGGCTCTGTCACGTTGATGGTGACGGTCACGACCTGCCATCAACGACGTTCCGACTCGTCGGATACAAAAGCCGGAGCTGTCCCTACGGTGCGCTAAAGGTCAGACGGTGACTATCCTTACTGCCCTTGGCGTCGGCCCAGCCCTGTCCTGATCCAGACGCGGGGCGGGAAAACTCACCAACGTGCTCCACTGCGGTAGCGCTGTCGTCGGGAGCGCCACCGCTCTCGAAAGTAATGGCAGCATTGCCATCAGTGTAGAACTCGGCAAGCAGCGGACGGTCTTTGTACTTCTTAGCGAATTGGAGGATGATACGCTCAATCTCTTGAGAACTTGGGTCGCGTGGGACGATGACGAGAGCGTAGCGATGCACGGGCCCGGTATCGTCGGTGTACTGGACGAGATAGGGGTCTTGCACAGCGCCGATGGCGGCCTTCGTGCCCACGCCGATGAGGATGAGTAGTACGAGGGCCACCGCTCCCCAGCGGCGCTTCCACCACATAGTCGCACTATCCTCCTCTACCTACCGTAGTGTCTCGTGTTGCGCAAGAGGAGTGGAATAGGCGTCAGCCCTGCCACTCCTCTCGTACACGCGTTGACTAGAAAATGGCCTCTTGGGTAGCCGGATCGAACAGGTGCATGCGGCTAGCGTCTACGACCAGCTCGATGGTGTCACCGGCCGAGAGGTCGGTCCGTGAGTCAAGGCGCGCCGTTGCATTCTGGCTCCCGGCGAGCAGGTAGGCGAACATCTCGTTGCCGAGGTGCTCGACGACGTCGACCTTCATAGTGACGGGGTTGAGGTTGGGCAGGTTCGGCGCCCAATGGCGGTCATACATATCCTCAGGCCGGATGCCGAGGATGACGGAGTTCTTCCCGTAGCCCTGCAATTTTCCCGCGTACTGCCCTGGGACGGTGATCTGGAAGCTGCTCGAATCCACGCGGACCTCCCCGTTCTCCTGATGCAGCTCAGCGGGGAAGAAGTTCATCGACGGGCTACCGATGAAGCCGGCCACGAACATATTCGTCGGGTGATCATACACCGTCTGGGGCGTGTCGAGCTGCTGCAGCACACCGTCGCGCATCACGGCGATGCGACTCCCCATCGTCATCGCCTCGGTCTGGTCGTGGGTGACGTAGATGGCCGTCGTTTGAAGGCGCTGGTGCAGCTTGATCAGCTCAGCGCGCGTCTGGACGCGCAGCTTGGCATCGAGGTTCGAGAGCGGCTCGTCCATCAAGAACACCTGGGGCTCCCGCACGATGGCGCGACCCAGAGCGACGCGCTGGCGCTGGCCACCAGAGAGCTGCTTCGGCTTGCGGTTGAGCAACTCGCGGATGCCCAGGATCTCGGCGGCCTGATTCACGCGCTGTTCGATCTCCTTGCGGGGAGTCTTGCGTAGCTTGAGACCGAAAGCCAGGTTGTCGTACACGCTCATATGCGGATAGAGCGCGTAGGATTGGAAGACCATCGCAATGTCGCGGTCTTTCGGAGCGACGTCATTGACCAAGCGGTCACCGATGTAGATGTTGCCGTCCGACAGCTCCTCGAGTCCGGCGATGAGGCGAAGGCACGTAGACTTCCCACAGCCGGAAGGGCCAACGAGGACGAGGAACTCCTTGTCCTTCACGGCGATGCTGATGTCGTTGACAGCCGCTACTTCACCGAAGCGCTTGGTGATGTGATCAAGGGTCAGACTGGCCATTGGTTGGTTTGATCTCCTTCTTCAGAACACTGCCGGGAATCCCCGGATCGGTGGGGCAGTCTCTCAACGTGACGTGTACTGCACCGGCAAAAACAGAACTCTTCGGCAAAAGCCGCTTTTTGCCCAGGAGAAGGATCTTGCCCTCCCGGGCCACTCTGCCTCCCCTGGAGGCCGCCTAACGATCCGGCAGGCCTTCTCCTTCTGCTGTGCACGTTCTGGGGGGCAGTGTGATGCAGACACCACGCTGCCATACAATGAGGCTAGCATAGGTGCGCAACCTCTGCAAGGTGGCAAGCCCCTCGGTGGCCCGGATCTGTGGCGGCGGATGATATGGATGCGGAGTCACGAAGAAGGTGCGTGGCCGTGAGATGATTGTCAACCTGACCGTGGTGTGCGCGCGTTGAGCGCCTCAGGATCCGGGTGAGGCCACCTCTAAGGTGCTGCTGTTCTCGCTGCTAGAGTCTCACGACCTTGGCACGGTGGAGGTGAGGCAAGTTGAGCAGCTCATGAAAGATGCTCTGGGGTATGGGCTCATCTACACCCAGTACGAGCAGAGCCTCCCCCCGTGCCTCTCGTCGGCCGACCTGCATGAAGGAGATGTTGATGTCGGAACTGCCGAGGAGCATACCGATGCGCCCGATCATCCCGGGGCGATCGGTATGGCGGCCAATGATCCAGTAGCTATCGCTGGGCCGGATGTCCACGGCATAGCCATCTATCCCAACAATGCGCGGCTCCTGGCCGACAAGCGTCCCGCTCACCTCGGCTCCACCCGCATTCGTGATGGCTCTCGCTGTGAGCAGTGCGACGTAGGGCTCGGGAAGCGTAGGCTCTCGCCGCTCCACCACTCGCAATCCTCGCTGGCGAGCGATTTCACCGGCGTTGACGAGAGTGACGCGCGTGGCACTGGTTGGCCCCAGCAGACCCGCCAGTGTCGCAAGACGTAGAGCATCTGTTTCTTGCTCGGCCAGATCGCCGGCGTAGGTGATCTCTAATGACTGGAGCTGCCCATCGCTCAGCAGAGTGACGAGTTTGCCAGTCAGCTCGGCTACGGGGAGATAGGGACGTAGGGCAGCAGCAGTAGCGCTTGAGATCGGCACGTTCACCGCGTAGCGTGGCGTCTCACCACGAAAAACGGCAGCGATCTGCTCTGCCACGTCCACTGCCACACTCACCTGGGCTTCGGCCGTTGAGGCACCGAGATGTGGTGTTGCCAGCACGCGCTCTTCCCGAACGAGCGGGCTATCGACAGCTGGTTCCTGCGCGAAGACATCGAGCGCTGCGCCAGCAATCCTACCCTGCTGCAGCGCTTCGTGCAGCGCTTCCTCATCGATCACGCCGCCGCGCGAGCAGTTGACTACATAGGCAGTGTGCTTCATGAGGGCCAGTTGTTCACTCCCGATCATATTGCGCGTAGCGTCGTTCAGTACGACGTGCAGCGACACAACGTCACTCTCTCGCAGCACCTCTTCAAGGGTCGTGAGACGCGCCCCGATGCGTTCCGCCGCTTCCGGAGCGATGAACGGATCATAGGCAAGAATGTGCATCTCGAAGGCAAGGGCCCGCTGCACGACTTCGCCGGCGACTCGTCCCAGACCTACGACGCCCAGCGTCTTTCCACGCAGCTCCGTGCCAATGAAGCGCGAACGCTCCCAGCGTCCTGCGCGCAGGCTGGCGTTTGCCGGGGCCACGTGGCGTGCAATGCCCAGAAGGAGGGCCCAGGTATGCTCTGCGGCGGCTACGGTGTTGCCTGTTGGGGCGTTCACGACGATCACACCATGCTTCGTGGCCGCAGGAACGTCGACATTGTCGATCCCAACGCCGGCGCGTCCGATGACTTGGAGGCGCTTCGCTGCGGAGATCACCGCAGCGGTGACCTTCGTCTCGCTACGCACCACGAGCGCGTCGTAGTCACTGATGATTCCAGCGAGCTCGGGCTCTTTCATGCCAGTGCGCACGTCCACAGACGCAATCTGGCGTAACAGGGTCAAACCCTCCTCAGCGATTCTGTCTGCTATCAGCACACGACGCTGCTGCGCCTCCGCCTCGACCGTCATGCTCTCTTGCCTTCCTGCACCTGTTCTCTCTTCGCCGTGTCTCCACTTCTCATCTTGCCACGTTTCACGAACCTTGTGGGGTGAAGAGCACGGCGGCCTCTGTCACCTCAGTCGTGGGGGCGCGCGGTAAGCCGGGGCACAGGCTGCCTGCGATCGCGGCCACCTGACCTCCTTCAACGACCCAGATGTCGAGAAGGTGCCGGGTTGTGGGATCGGCGGCAGCGACAAAGTAGCGGTGTGGATCGGTCGCACTGACGCGCATCTCCCATGACGCTCTTTGCAGGGTGGGTTGCCGTTCGACACTGAGTGATCCAGGTAGGCAGGTCGCGGAGCGCACGAACGCTAAGGCGGCATTCAGTGCCGCCTGCTGTGGGACGGGTGCCGGCTGAACTGGAGTCGGGACGGTACCCATATCTTTGCGGGCGAACAGACCAAACGCCAGGTTGGTGGCGGTGAGGAAGAGCAGGGCAATTGCGACGGCCAGAGCGAGCGGTAGCCACCAGAGCCTGTGGGGTGCGGGATGACTCGAGTGAGCAGTAGGCGTGCTGCGCAATGGGAGAAGCCTCCGGCGCTGCTGGCGCACCAGAACCTCCCTCAACCTATTTTTGGAGCGCAGCGCTATAGTGCTGCGTTATCCCTGAACTGCCCTATCGCTCCGGAGCTACTTCATACCAGAGATCGATTGGCTTCTCAACCTTTCGATAGAAGGGTAACGCAACCGTCTGCCCAGTTCTCGCGGACTCATAGCCAGCGTAGATCATCTCAAGCACAGCTCGTCCATCTTCACCTGTTTCAAGAGGGGTGTGGTCAGCAGCGACACAATCGATGAAGTGCTGCATTTCTGCGGCGAAGCCGTAGTGCCACAGCTCATCGTACATCGTGAAGGACCAGCCGCTGGTAGAGGCGGCTTTCTCCACGGCATAGCCGTAGCCTGTTTCGCTGTAGGTCGTGAGCGACGAGCCGAGCAGAAGGTCTGCGTAGGTAACACCCTTGCTGCCGTAGATCTCAGCCCGATCCTGCATGCCCCCTTGTTGCACCCAGGAGGTCTCGTTCAGCCCAACGGCACCGCCGACGAACGTCACGATGATAATGGCGTGGTCCTCACCTCGGGTCCGATTGCTGTGGAGGAATGTATTGAGCTGGGCAGAGACGCTCTTCACCGCCGGCTTGCCCAAGACGTGCCGGAACCATTCGAGCCCATGGCACCCCATATCCATGAGGACGCCGCCGCCGGAGCGGTTGACATCCCAGAACCAGGGGCTGTGCGGCCCCGAGTGCTTTTCGAGCTGCTTCACGAGATACACTTCCCCCAGCGCTCCCTCCTGCACGAGCATCCGTGCGCGCTCGTACTTGGGAGTGAAAACCAGGGTCTCGGCATACATGAGCTTTACGCCGTGTGTGCGACAGGCGGCAATCATCGCGTCTGCTTCATCGAGTGTGCGGCAGAGCGGCTTCTCCACGATGACGTGCTTCCCAGCCTGTGCCGCTGCGATGCAGATCTCAGCGTGGAGGTCATTCGGGACTGCGATGGTGACTACGTCGATGTCGCTGCGCTCGAGGAGTGCGTGCCAGGTCGGCTCAACCGTGGGGATCGCGAAGCGGTGTGCGAGCTCACGCGCCCGCTCGCCTCTCTGGCTTGTAATGGCAACGACACTCGCGTTCTTCACCTGGGCTAAGGCTGAGGCGTGAAGCTCTGTGACGAAGCCTGCTCCGATGAGTCCGACTCGCACTGTGGTCATCTGTTCTTCTCCTCGTGGAACGGCCGTGGCTCGGGAGCCTCGCGGTGCCGCGGTCCTCTGCGAGCTGGCGCTCCATTCCTCAATGTGGCCGTCGATAGCACGAGGAGCTATCGTCTGCGTCGGGCATGGATGCGCCAGACCTTCAGACGGGTCGCGCCGCCGCTTCCACAGTCTATACTACTATTGATTCGGTAATGAGGAATGACGCGTTTTAGTATTGCCAAACAGCGACTGTTGCCCCCGTCGGTAGCCCGTGCTGTTCGCTTGGCACCCGGATCAAGCCATTGGCACGCACGACGGTGAAGATGAGGTTCGACTTTCCGAGCACCGGCTCTGCCAGAATCTCTCCATTCTCTTCGAACACGCGCACCTGGATGTAGTCTTCCCGTCCGCCGGATGGTGGCACATCTCTGGTGAGGACGGCACGGATCGGGACTCGTTCTGGATTAGTCGCACCCTGGAGACGCTCCAGGCACGGGCGAACGAAGAGCCTGAATGTTGCAAAGGCGGACACCGGGTTGCCCGGCAGCCCGAAGAATGGACGGCCTCCGGCCCAGGCAAGCAGTGTTGGCTTCCCAGGACGGACGGCGATACCGTGAATCGCGACTCGTGCTCCCGGCATCTCGTCCAGGATAGCTCGTGTCAGGTCTCTGGTGCCGATAGAGCTGCCCCCGGAGACGATGAGGGCGGTCGCGCCACGTAACGCCGTCTCCACTAGTGCTTTGAACTGAACAGGGTCGTCGCGACTAATGCCCAGCAGCCAGGGTTGCCCTCCAGACTCTTGCACCAAAGCAGCGAGGAGCGTGCTATTGACATCGCGGACCTGGGCTGGCCCAGGCTCGACGTGCGGTGGCACTACTTCATCGCCACCTGAGATGATTGCTACGACTGGTCGCCGGGCCACGGGCACTTCAACACAGCCAATGGCAGCGAGCCCACCCAGGTCGTCCGGCCGGAGGCGGCGACCGGCCCGCAAGAGCAGCTCGCCGCGGTGAACGTCTTCACCCTGGGCGATGGTGTTGCCTCCTGGCTCTACAGAGTGGCTCACCGTGATGCGACCTGGCGTCGATGGGACGGTCCATTCCACCATGACCACAGCGCTAGCACCTGCCGGCAGCATGGCGCCGGTATGGATCTTGACCGCCTGACTGCGCGCCACCGTGACTGTTGGCTCCTGGCCCATCACCACTTCGCCGGTCACGTCCAACTCGACCGGGCGCTCGACACTGGCGTCGCCGAGATCGGCGGCCTGGACAGCGAAGCCATCGACGGTCGAGCGCGGGAAGGCGGGAAGGTCACCGGAGGCGTAGATATCTTCGCAGAGATAGCGGCCAAGACTAGCCTGGAGCGAGACGAGTTCACGTTCCAGCTGGGGCTGCCAGCCGGCGATGAAGCGTCTCCACGCTTCCGCCGGGAGAGGGGTGTCGGTAAAGGCATTGACGGGATTGACGGTAGGCACTCGATCTTCCTCCGCAGCACACTCGTGATGGCTGGCTCTAGAAACCAAATTGTCCCAGCAGCATAAGTAGGGCCAATGCCCAAGATCACGAATAACCGTGAGGACTTGGAGACCGGACCCTCTCGTAGGGATTTGTGGTGATGAGGGTGGCAGTACCACCTAGCCCGTTGCCTGCAACCAGCTAGGCTGGAAGAGTGCGAGAGTTGCGGCGTCAATGGAGGGTAGTGTGGTAGCTGGCGACGTCAAGCCGGGGCAGCGCCGGGCACGCTGGCTGCTCATTACCGCGGCGGCGGGGGTGACTCTCAGCCTCAGCGTGTTCGCGGTGGCCTTCAACTTCTATGCGATCGCTGTGGGCGTCGATGCCGTAGCGCTCGGTAATATCAATGCTGCCGTTGCCGTTGGGGCGGCGCTCGCCGTGCTACCGGCTGGCTTGCTGGCGGATTCCTGGGGCCGGAAGCGCACTCTTGTGGTGGGAGGCATGCTCTTCGTCGCCGGCGCAGCGGCGCAGAGCCTGGCAGTCCATCCGGTCATCTTGGGACTAGGTGGCTTCCTGGCAGGTACCGGTGGCGCCGCTGCGGAGGTGGTCAGCCTGCCCGTACTGGTGGAGATCACATCGCCTGATGAGCAGCCATTCGTGCTCTCGCTGGCTGGTGCACTCCAGGCCGGTGGGAGCGCTGCAGGCAGCGTGCTGGGCGGGGTGCTGCCGGGATGGTGGGCGGAGATGCTCAACGTCAGCTCCCGGGGCGCGGTTGCGCTCCGCTTCACGCTCCTGTTTGCTCTCGCGATGGCAGCTCTCCCGTCGCTCGCCTTTCTCCTCGCTTTTTCAGAGCGGCGCTCAGCAACGCACATCGCAGAAGCATCCCGTTATGACCCGCGGGGCTGGTGGTCCCTGCTCTGGCGAGGCGGCGCGGTTACTGGCACTGTCGGCTTAGGAGCTGGCCTGCTCATCCCCTACCTCAATCTGTACTTCGTTGGTCAGCTTCAGGCGACGCTCGCGCAGTTCGGCCTGCTTGCTGGAGTGACGAGTGTCCTCGTCGCACTCGCGACCGCAGTGGCTGGCTGGGTGATTCCACGCCTCGGTATGGTGCGGACCATGGTGCTGACGCAGGGGATCGCAACGTTCTTGCTCGCAGGTCTTGCGCTGGCGCCCTGCTTCACGCTGGCAGCACCGCTGTTTGCGTTGCGCAACATGGCGATGGACATGGCACAGCCTGCCGCTGTGGGTTGGCTCATCCGCCGGGTACCCGGTCACATGCGGGCAGTGAGTTACGGATTACTACTCATCGCGTTCCAAGTACCGTGGGCCATTGGGTCTGCGCTCAGCGGATTAGTTCGGACCGCTGGCGGCTTCTCCCTTGCTTTTGTCCTCACGGGTAGCTGCTATCTCGCTTCCACCTTACTTTGGGCCGCCCTATTTCGCAGCGATGCCACCGCGCCGTCTTTAGGCGAGGCTACTCCTTGAGGCTGGACGGTGCAATGAGCACGGACCACGCACGCCAGTGGTATACGACGGGACACGCGACGCCACCCGGCGACAGTGACTTTTGGCACAGCAATGCTACTCCCCCACCGCACGTTGGCTTTCTTCGAGACTATAGTGACGTGATCTACCCCCTGCTCTCCGTGCGCTCTACTGGCCACAGCTGCCACCGGCTATGGAATAGGCGACGTCAGCAGCCTTTGTCCATCGCCGGACACAAGCGGAGTGGTACTGATCAAGGAGCGATGACGACAGTGGTCCCATTTGGCGTCCACGTATAGAGGAATTTCATCGCAGCGTGGGGCACCTGGACACAGCCGTGACTCGCGTCAGGTCCATTCTCCGAACCCGGCCCATAGACTGAGTTGGGCTCCCATGGTGCGTCGTGGATGAAGTAGCCCTCGGAGTGAAAGTGCATCACCCACTTGACCTTGCTGCGCGGGTACCAAAAAGGACTGCTCTTCGGCCAGGGAGAAATGAACACGTAGGGGCTGGCGTGCCACGTGATCGTGTCGATACCAATCGGCGTGCGAAGATGCTTGCGCCCAGTCGTTACCGGCGTTGTCAGTACCTTCGTGCCATTCTGGTAGGCCGTGAGCGTCTGGGCCTGTAGATGGACGACGATCACCTTCCCCGGCCCGGGGAGTGCAGCCCTGAGCTCCACGCGAGGCGAGAGTTCCGCCTTGGTCAATGGGGCTACCGCGGCCTGCATCTGGGAGACCGACGCCGCTGCGGCGAGTTGCTGCTGCGCCGTCTTCAGCACACTCGGCAGCGCTCCCACCTGGATGTGCAACGGCGTTGCCTGGGTCAGGATCTGCTGTGCCTTCGTCAGCGCTGCCTGTGCTTGCCGATATTCGCTCGCACAATCGTTTGCCCACGTCACCGCGCCTTGCAAGGCCGATATCGCCGTATCCTCCTGCGACAACGCGACACTGCCCTGCAGTGGCAGCGTGCGCTCATCTGTCTGAACGGCCGCGCTGAGCTCGTGATCGAGCGCCGCTACTCGCTCAAGCGCCGCCGTCGCGGCTGCACGGGTGTGCGCCAGCTCCTGGTTGATAACAGCCTCCACCGGCTGTTCCGCGCTTGGAAGCGGTGCTACTGCTGCTTGGATAGCCGCTTTCGTGGCGGCGCTGGCTAGGTCCTGCTGGGCCGTACCCACTACAGTGGTGAAACCGCTAGGACTCACGTGCAAGCGAACTGCCTGTTGGAGGAGCTCTTGCGCCTGCTGGAGTGTTGTACGTGCCTGCTGCTCCTGGGTAGCTACTACGCTGGCCCAAGAGGCGGCGCGCTGCATCTGCTGCACCGCTGCAGCCAGATCATCGGGCTTCACAGAACCTGCGAGCGGTAGGCGCTGCTCCTTGCTCTCGACACGAGCCTGAAGAGGGGGCGCACTAACGGCTAGCAGCGTGAGCTGCGAGCGGGCGGTGCGACGCGCCTGCACCAGCTGTGTCTGGAACCACGACACCACAGGCTGTTCGGCTGCTACCAGGGGAACAACTGCGTCCGTGAGCTGCGAGACGGTGGTTGCTGTTGTGACCTGCCGTGTCGCAATGACGAAGGCAGCAGAGAGGCGCTCTTTACTGGCGTGGAGCGCCGCAGCCTCAGTGAGCAAGGCCTGGGCCTGTGTCAAGGCCTGATAGTCACGACTGTCCTGCGTAAGTAGCGCTCCTGCCCAGGCGGTAGTCTGCTGGAGGCGGCGAAGCACGGCCTGCTGTTCTCCGAGCGGCACCGGACCAGACCAAGACAGAGCGTGTTCCCGTTTGCGTACTGTCGCTTGTAGCTGGGGCAGCACTGCTTCGACGTGACGGAGCGAGACCTTGGCGCTGGTGCGAGCAGCGTTGATCGGTCCCATGCCGGCCTGCCAGCGAGTGATGTCAGGTTGCAGGGCAGCCATAGCCCGCGTCAGCGCCTCGATCCGGCGGGTCCACGGCTCTGCGGCGCTTCGATTGCCGAGGATCAGCAGCATGAGCATTGCCTGGTGGCTAGGAGCAGGCGTATTCAGCGCAGCCTGGAGGGTCGCTAGCGGCAATCCTGCCGCTCTTGCCGCGCTCAGTGTCTGTTGGGCGCGGTTTCTGACCGCCGCGAAACGTGTTACTGGCGTTGAGAGGGCGCCCTGGGTCGCGTGCAATCCCATGTCTGCGCCAAGCCCAACAGCGATGAGGACCGCCATTGTGAGAAGCAGACCATAGAACGATCTGGCGGTACCGCGCATGGCAGATGCGTCTGTCGTGTCGCAAAGAGCGGCAGGCCAGCGATGCCAGCGTGGAAGCGTAACTCTCATGACAAGAAGCTTCCTAGCGGTGCTGAGAAGACTCGCCAGCACCTACTCAGTAACTTCAAGATACGGGACTCCTCAGAATTTAGCCCGAGCCCTGCCCCTGATAGTGTCAGGAGACACTACAATCGTGAGGCACACACAACGGATCTGTGGTCACATGGACGAATTGGGTGCCCTATCCGTAACTGCTCCCCAATGGGGAGCAAGGGTGGTTAGGGGTGGGGTGAGGAGTAGGCGCTGGGGTCGTCGCCCTGGAGTTAGGTGGTGGCCAGCCCCCAAGTCTACCGACGTGCCGGCTGGACCCAATTGCCTAGGGTTCCCCAAGTAGCTAAAGTCCCCGAAGCCAGCGCTGACCCTCCAGTCTTTATGTTATGTAAGGGATTATGCGAATCTTGACAAATGTACGGGGCGGCGCTAGAGTAGTGCGCCAACCGCGCCGCCCCCAATCAGGCTCTGATTATGCTCGTGGAGAGCTAGGGGGGGCATTCGAGAGCTGCCCGGCTCAAGGGCCTTTGAATCTGGAGCATATTGACAATGCTAGGCGAATTGACGCGACATGATTGGCAAGCATTCCTCAAGATACCAGAGCATCTGATCCCGCCGGTCTTGATTTTGCGCGGGACGCGTAACCTCAAGGCACAGTATGAGCTGTATCGCGGGTACTTTGATGAGGTCATCGAGATAGGTACACCGAACGGTGTCCTGGAAGACGTCCTCGTGGGTGTGAGCAGCGGCGTCCGCGTCGCATATGCTTCCGTATACGGTGGGCCCATGGCGGCCGAGGTCACTCATCTGTTTGGCGTACTCGGCACCTCACTCGTCATCCTCACGGGTTGCTGCGGGGCTCTTGCCGATGACATCGCCGCCGGCGATCTTGTACTCGCTACGGAAGCATATTGCGGTGAAGGGTCGGCTCAGTACTACCGCGCAGGAACACCCCTGGTGCAGCGCACCGCCCCGGCTGGCCTCGACACTGTGCTCGCACGACTCTCTGATTTGACTGTTCATCACGGAAGGTTGTATACGACGGGCGCCCTCTTTGCTCAGCGCGCGTGCGACATCGAACAGTGGTATAGGGATGGGTTTTCGGCAGTTGATATGGAAACGGCTACCACGTTCGCGGTGGCCGAGCACTTCCACATGGACTGTGTGTCACTACTCTTTGCGTTCGATAACCCGAGACGCAAGGAGCATCTCCTTCTCGCCGACACGGCAAAGGACGAACGCCGCCGGGTAGCGAACAGGCGGATGATCGAGGCTTCATTCGAATTGGCGCAGCAGTATGTGGCCCCCACGAGGAGCCCAGAGGACGCAAGTGCGCGAACAGGGAGGTAGACTTTTCTAATGTCCATACTTTCTCCTAATTCTCCGGTGGCGCTCGTCCAACTTCCGTTCCCGTCTCAAGGCGATCCATTGCCCACACTGGTACGTTATTACGCCGAGTACGAACGAAAGTACTCCCAGGTATTCCCAGAGTATCAAATCCAAGAGGGGGACCTTTGGGAAATGCCTCTTTGGGTCGCCCATCTCGACGGCGCCATCGGACGTGATGACACGCTGTTCGTCGATCTGAGTCGATCGGCATTTGAAGCACCCGCCTGTGCAGCGCAAATACAGCAGATGGTAGACAGGAATGTCGTCATCTTCCTCTCCCCGCTTGCACAGAACTTCAGTCTCGCTCGGGCGATCTCGCGATTGCTTCTTGCTGAAGGTTACAGAACCGTCGTCGGCGGAAACATGGCCGACCTAGCTAACCCAAACGACTTCACGTGGGTATATGTGGGCCTAGCGAGAGCCGGGATATACGAGATACTGACCCTATGTAATGAATCTGTACACTTGCTCGCGTGACGCAGGCACCCCCGGACTCAGGCACCACCCACCCAATACCGTAACCGAGCCAGGTGGGGCGGCCCGACGGTATCTCCACCTCCTAGGTACCAGCGACCCAGGCGATCACCGGTCAACTGGATATCGATGGTCGCCACGTCTGTAACAAGCCTTGGAAGGGCAGAAGCGGAAGCGGCAGATCTAACAACGAGGTGGTCATATTCCACGCAAGTGTGGTTGTCGCCGGGGCGTGAAAGCCGAAGATCGCCTGCAGGTAGTCTGGGGCGAGGTTACCGGTTTGAGCAGCAGTGCTCTCGATCTGCTGCTCAGCCTGAATGAGATACGGCCAGGCGCGTTGAGCGATCGAAACCATACCCCTGCGTGAGAACAGCATAGAGATACCAAATCCTGAGAAGTCCACGAGCCATTAGGCTCGCCTGGGTCTGATCGAGTAAAGAGTGACTCCTGTTGTGGGATGTTGTGGGAAGTTTCCGCCACTCCCGCCCATCTTGGCGGCGTACCCCGAGGGGTCCACCAGGCGCAGTGGTCCAGCGTCTGCGGGTCCTTCGTCCCGCCCTTGGCGAAGTTTGGCACCACCACGTCCGCTGTCTGGAACTGGCCGGTGGTGGTGGCGTAGTAGCGGGCCCAGCCAAGCTCCGTGCCGTTCCCATCGGTCGCCGAGACCAGGCTGCCGAGGTGGTCGTGGTGCAGGTAGCTGAGCGTGCTCCCCTGCTTCAGCGCCACCGGCACCGTGCCAAAGGGGTAATATGCCGTTGCCACGCCGCTGGTCACATTGAACTCGTACCAGTCGCCGATAAAGTGCGTCGTCACGCCGCTCGCCACGCACACCAGCCGCAGGCCGTCCCCATCGAACGTGTTCTGGAGGACGGCGCTGCCACCCTGGGTGAGCTGGATCAGGTGGTTCTCCACGTCGTAGGTGTACGTGACGCTGGGGTCGCTCGTCTGGTTGCCGTTGGCGTCGTAGCCGTAGCTGCCCACACCGGAGATGCTCGTGGGTGCGTGCGGGCGGGGCTGCCCTGGCGTTGAGTAGCTGTAGCTTTCGCTGCCCTTGGTTTGCAAAGTGCCGATGTCGACCTGCTGGCCGCTCGGGATGTAGCCGTAGCCTTCCAAGGAGCCGAAGGCGGTGAGCTGGTCCCACTCATTGTAGGTCGCGGCGAAGGACTCGCTCGTGTGGTCGCTGTAGCTCAACCCGGTCGGGTTGCCCACCAGGTCGTAGCTCGTGACCTGCTCGTTCTGGAGGCTGCCGGTGACGATCTGGGCCAGCCGTCCGAACCATTCGTTGGCGACCGGCGGGCTGGTGTCCAGGGCGTAGTAGTGGTACTGCGTGGTCAGCCCGTTCCCGAGCGGCAACGTGGCGAGTTGATTCAACTGGGTGTAGGTCGCCTGGTTGACGAGGACGATGTCGCCATTGAGGACCAGCGACTGGGGCCGCCCGTTGTCGCCGTGGGCGTAGCTGAGGACGTCGCCATTCGGGTAGGTGAGCGTGAGCACGCGGTCCTGCTCGTCATAGGTCGTGGACGATGGGTAGCTCTGCCCACTGATCACCCGGATGAGGCTGGTGAGCCGCCCCCGGGCGTCGTAGGTGAGCTGGCCGTCCCTGCCCCGTCCGTCATCTCCGTGCGCCGCCCGATCTCGTTCGTGCCGCCGTCGTACGTGTAGCTCACGCTCAATCCGGCCCGCTCTTGCCCGTCAGCCGGTCCAGGTCGTCGTAGGTAGAGGTGATCGTCGGCTCTTGGCGTCGGTCCGGCTGGCGAGCGTGCCGATGGGATTATACGTGTAGCTCCAAGTTCCGAGATCAGGGTCGCTCTGGCCCACCACGGCCGAGAACTGGTCGGTCCAGTTCCGCAGGTCATTGATGTCGCGGGCGCTGATCTGCCGGCTGGGTGCGGGCGGGCTCCCCACGCTCCAGGTGAGTATCCCGAGGTAGGGCGTCATGGCGTCGTGCACCTCGGTGAAGTGGACAGCGCGGATGTGCGTCCGACTGGTCGCCCAAGGCCCGTCGGACCACGTCACGCCGCCTAGGCCGGCCTTGTAGCGGTTGCGCAGCACCGTCCGGCGCAGCTCGTTGATGTGCACCGTCCGAATGTGGGTGCTGCTCGTCGCCGGATCGTCGGTCCAGCCGGCCATGACCGCCTCCCTTCTCGCCGTTCAACTCGCGTAGAAGCAGCCGCCACTGCCGAGACGAGTGTACTGCCCGGTGGAATCCTTGATGGCATCGTACATGAGCATGTCACCGCCCAGGAGGATGCCAGTGCAGCGGATCGTGCCGGCCACATCCACGGGATAGCCTGGAGTCAGGGTCAAGATGCCCAGATACCCTTGGTTCGTCAACACCGCCGCATTGGTGTTGTTCCCCGAGCCAAGGGGGCGCAGGTAGAAGTGGCCGCTATTCGCTTCCAGGTAGAGGTTGGTGCCATCAGCGTGGAGATTGGGAACACTGGTAGTGGCACTCGCACCGAGGACGAGTCCACTCTCCGCTGTGATGGTACTCTGCACATCAAGCAGGCTTGCGGGACTCGTCGTGCCGATGCCCACGTTGCCGCCGCCCTTGATGACCAGGTACACGGTCCCAGGGGTGTTCAGGTTGGGCTGCTGGAAGAGGCGCAGCGCGTTGGTGCTGTCGGTGTCCAGTTGCTAGGTCTTGGAGCTGGCGGGGTCACTGCCGTCGTTCCGGCCCAGAGCCAGGCGACCGTTCACCCCAGCGACCAGCAGCGTGCCCACCACGTGCAAGGGGGCCTCAGGCGTGCTCGTGCCAATACCGAGCGCCCCACTGCTGGTGAGCCGGGCGAGCTCGGCGGTGCTGCTGCCGTTCCAGACACCGAAGATGAGATCATCACTGTTCGCAGCCC
Source organism: Chloroflexota bacterium (assembly GCA_023381895.1). Next base: position 5,205 of record JAMCTA010000159.1, on the reverse strand, counting down.
GGCCTATCGCTTCCCGGTGTCCAGTGCTGCAGGTGACGCGCTGGGATTCTCCCAGCCGGGCAGCGCCCTGTCAATCCCCAGGACTTCCTGTAAGGGCCCACCATTGGGGAACACGGTGCTGCTGGTCGAGTACTGGGCCACGCCGGACGTGATACGTCCGAAGGCACCTCTTGCGATCAGCCTGTCCACCCAACATCCAGGCTATGCCGTTCCCGGTCGAAAGAACTCGCCGGGCAGCGCGCGCAGCCTTGGGAGCTGCCAGATATGGTCGGTTGTTTCTCGAACCGATGGGATGCGTTCATCCACCACTGCTCCTACGTAACCGAGTGCCCCAAGGTTTCTGAACAAGGCGTGCTCTGCTGGTCCAGCCTGGGAGGCGTGAGGATAGGGCCAGAGGGCGCCGGTGTATGCGACGAATTGCACAGGTTGATGCGTGTGTGCCATCAGCTCTTGAGCTGAGGCTTGCACGCGTGATGGGAGCAGTGTGGCGCTCAGCTCCCAGAGTGGCGTCAGGTCCTTGCGACCGTGATCTTCGATCCAGAATCCCTCGCGCGTTAGGCTCGTCACCTGAGACCAGCTAAGATAGTGCTGGACGTTGAGGTGCGCTGCTGTCTCATTAGTCTGCCCGACAAAGCCGGAACAGACGAAGAAGTCGGCGGTGAAGCCTGCTGCGCGTAAGCGCGGGACGGCGTAGATCCAGGGGCTCTCCCTCCCGTCGTCGAATGTGAACACCACCGGACGTGGTGGCAAAGGAAGCCCGTACAGGAGTGTATCGGCGAGCCGCGTGAGAGAGATCGCCGTTGCGTGTTCCGCGACCAGCCGAGCCACCTGGGCGTCGAACTGAGCAGGCGTGACCGTGAGCCCATACTCGATCCGGTACCCATACGTGTTCGTCCAGGCGCTGCGGCGGGGATACGGGCCCACGCGATGGTACATCAGGATCGGAACCTGCACCTGTTCGGTAGCTGGCTGTCCCGGTACGATCAGTGGCGCATCGATGGAGGCGGGTCCTTCGCCGTCTACCAACACCTGCCCCGATGCCATCACTTGCAGTGTCAGGTGCAGCTGAGTGTAGAGGGTGGCGACGCCCGCGGGCCGCAAACGTTGAGGGGCGATGAGCGTCAGGCTGACAGGAACACTCCAACCTCCCTTCACTACACGCGCCGGGTCCTCATGGCTCCTCCAGACAGCACCATGAATCGGATCGCCGGCGGCAGCGTGACGGATGGTGATGCCACGGAATTTGGCCGTAAGCATCGCTGTCCGCGCCGCTGGCGATGGCCACTGCGCTTGTGCTACCGGCGCAAGCTCGTCCCACTGTGCGGCGAAATCGTGGTGTTGGAACTGCGTGAGGAACCGCTGCGCTTCCTGGCTGACGAGAGAGGGCATCGCTTGCGCTGTCGCCGTTGCTGTAGGTGTGGTGCCGGCTATACTCGTGTCAGGACCTTGGGTGACAGTGCCAGTAGTAGGAGTGACGACGGGCCGCGCAACGTCGATTGGCGCCGCGGCAGGCGGACGCATGGCTGTCGTCGGCATAGGAGCAGGGCTGGTAGTGGGCCGACCAGACAATGCGGAACACGTGCTGAGGCTACCAACGACGAGCACGAGAAACACCGCCCAGCACACTGCCGTTGGCTGCCACTTACTATGCCACCAGCGTGGCGCCCAGAGACCTGGCGTGCTCACTAACTTATCTCCCTCGTAGATTAAGGGCCAGAGCAGCATCTGCGATGCGCCATGAGAACTGTACTACCAGAGCGAGAGCGCTCTGCGTCAAGAAAGATCGTAGGCTGTGCTACCAAGAGGAAAAACCTATCCATCATGGTTTTCAGCCCCGAGGTCGACAGGTGGTGCAAGACTGCCCGCTGGGTTGGGCGCCCAGCGTGAGCCCTATCGCGAGCATCATATGATGTAAGTGGGGACGTGTTGAAGCGCTGGCAGCGGTAACACTGGATACCGAACGGCCTCCAGCCGTGATCATCGAGTGCCACAACGAATTGTGAGAGTGCTCGGATCGAGCGGTCCCGGAAGTGTTTCCCGCCCGCTACACTGCTGTATATAATTCCAGATCGCGCCCCGTGAGCGCAGTCGATCGAGCCGAGATGAGCTCGGGCGCTACGACCGTAGCGCGCGCGGGCTGGCCGTCCGCGAGCAGCGCTGTGTGGCTAGGCGCTGGAGGTGGTCCACGTGAACCGCACCTACGCTACTGATGCGATCATCCTACGCCGCGCACCGTTTGGTGATCATGGGGCGCTGATGACGGTGTTCACAGCGGATGAAGGCAAGATTCCGGCGATTGCTCGTGGGGTGCATCGCCCAGCCAGCCGGTGGGCAGGTCATTTCGAGCCGCTGGCCCTTATACGCGTGGGAGTTGCGCGAGGACGCAACCTCGACGTGATCACCCAGGCGCAAGTCCAGGAAGTGTTCCCCCGACTGCGCAGCGATCTCTATCGTACAACTGCGGCCTGGTATGCCGCTGAGCTGATCGACCGGCTCATCGAAGAGCGGCAGGAAGCGCGCCGTGTTTTCGAGCTGTTCCTGGCGTTGCTCCGCCAGCTAAATGGGGTGGCCGATCCTGACATCCTCCTCGCATTCTTCGAGATGCGGCTTCTGGCGCTCTTGGGTTATCGGCCGGCGCTCTGGCACTGTACTGTGTGCAACGCACCTACAGCAGATCACGACGGTCGCTTCGCTGCGGTTCAGGGAGGATGGATATGCAGTAGTTGTGCTCACAGCGCCGGCGAGACCATCCGTCTGTCGCCACCGGCTTTGAGGCTTCTGCGACGCTTCCAAGTTGGTCACCTTGCGGACTTTGCTGGAGAAATAGTTCCGCGTTCCACGCTCAGCGAAGCATCTCGTGCCTTGCGCGAGGTAGTGCGGGTCGTTGCCGAGCGCTACCCGCGGACGCTAGATCTGCTGGACCGGCTGCGGCCGCGGTCAGAGAGTGACTCACCGGTGCTCGTCACCGAGAGTCCTGCGGAAACGCCAGTAGGCGCACCTTTGGAGTGATCGCCCGTCTCGGCGGAGCCAGCGCCTGGTACCGCGATTCCAGGCTGGCGTGATAGGAGAGCTTGACGCTATCTGAAGGGGCGTAGCGCTCGGCACCGTGTTACGATAAGCAGCGCAGCTGTGCTGTGAACGCCGCACAGCCAAGTATTTTGAGAGAAGCGCTGCGGCCAACGATTAGGCTGACGGCAGGAGGAGACATGGCAAAGGGCTCCGTCGGGAGAGTCGTTCAGATCATCGGTCCCGTTGTCGACATCGAATTCCAGACTGGCGAGCTGCCAGGCCTCCTCAGCGCGGTAGAGGTGCCGGCTCCGACCATCGCCGAGAAATCCCGAGGGGCAGGTACCGGTAGCAGTGGCAAGATCATTCTGGAAGTGGCGCAGCATACCGGTAACAATTGGGCCCGGTGTGTTGCCATGAGCGCAACCGATGGTCTTCTCCGTGGCACCGAAGCCATTGATACGGGCGCGCCGATCTCTGTTCCTGTCGGCCCGGGTACACTTGGCCGCCTCTTCAACGTGCTGGGCCAAGCCATCGATGGCAAGCCTGATCCTGATGGTGCTGAGCGCTGGCCGATCCACCGGCCTTCACCTTCCTTCGTCGATCAGGCAACGGAAGCGCAGATCTTCGAGACAGGCATCAAGGTCATTGATCTCATCGCGCCAATCCGGAGGGGGGGCAAAGTCGGCGTCTTTGGGGGTGCTGGCGTCGGGAAAACCGTCGTCATCACGGAGCTGATCAACAATGTTGCCAAGCAGCACGGCGGCTACTCTGTGTTTGGTGGCGTGGGTGAGCGCACGCGTGAAGGAAACGATCTCTACTATGAGATGCAGGATGCAGGCGTGCTGGACCGTGCAGCTCTCGTCTTCGGTCAGATGAACGAGCCGCCAGGGGCACGTCAGCGCGTTGGACTCACTGCGCTCACAATGGCAGAGTATTTCCGGGACCAAGAGGGGCGCGACGTTCTGCTCTTCATCGACAATATCTTCCGCTTTACGCAGGCGGGATCGGAAGTGTCGACGCTCCTCGGACGCCTGCCTTCAGCTGTGGGCTACCAGCCGACTCTCGCCGTGGACATGGGGCTGCTGCAGGAGCGCATTACGTCAACGGCGAAGGGCTCGGTGACGTCCTTCCAAGCCGTCTATGTGCCGGCGGATGACATTACGGATCCTGCTCCGGCAGCAGTATTTGCCCACCTCGATGCTACGCTCGTTCTGGACCGAGCGATTGTCGAGCGTGGAATCTATCCAGCGGTCGACGCTCTCGCCTCGACGAGCCGTATCCTCGATCCTCTCATCGTAGGGGACGAGCACTATCGAGTGGCACGGCAGATGCAGCAGGTGTTGCAGCGGTACCGTGACTTGCAGGACATCATTGCCATCTTAGGAGTGGACGAGCTGTCCGAGGATGATAAGCTCATCGTATCGCGCGCACGCAAGATCGAGCAGTTCATGAGCCAGCCGTTCTTCACCGCCTACTCGTTCACGGGTCGTGAGCCTCGCTACGTCGCTCGTGCGGACACGGTTCGCAGTGTGCGTGAGATCGTTGATGGTGTCCACGATGATCTTCCGGAAGGGGCGTTCAGCTACTGCGGTGCGATTGAGGATGCCGTGGAAAAGGCGAGGAGGGGCTGATGCCGTTCCGCCTGGAGATCGTGACGCTCGATCGGCAGGTGTTCGCTGAGGACATCGATTTCGTCGTCGTGCCAGGAACAGAAGGAGAACTCGGCATTCTGGCGCATCATGCTCCCCTGATCAGCGCTCTCAAGCCGGGCGAGCTCCGTATCCGCCGCGGTAGCGACGTCCAGTACTATGCCGTGGGAGGCGGATTCGTGCGGGTGCTGCCGGACAAAGTTGTGGTCTTGGCGGATGATGTCCAGCATGCGGACGAGATTGACGAGTCACGGGCGCAAGAGGCACGCGAAATCGCCGAGCGCGAGCTTCGGGAATTCCCAGAGAGGAGCGCTGAGCTCAAGCACACCATTCGCTTCCATTCGGCCCGGCTGCAGGTTGCCCAGCGCCGTTCGACAGCTCGTCGCTCCCGGACAGGCCCATCGGGATCTTGATGCCGCTGCTGCCGGTCTACTAGGCGCAGCCCACGAGGGAAATAGGCTGACATGGCAAAACAGATTGGCATCGATCTCGGAACCACGAACGTCCTTGTGTACGTGCAAGGACGGGGCATCGTTCTCAACGAGCC
>JAMCTA010000062.1 GCA_023381895.1 Chloroflexota bacterium | reverse complement strand
CTTGGGCACGAAGAGCGAGAATAGAGCGGATGAGGTGCTGACGTGTCCCCATGCGCCCGGTGACACCGTTCATGATGATTCCGATCCGCCGCGTGGTCACTCTCTTCTCACTTTCTGCGATGTGACCGACCAGTGCGGTGCCTCCGACTGCCTACAGCTACATACAGCCGGCTCCGCGTCATGCTACTGCTGCTACTGGCTGACAACGCCGGCAGGGGTGATACCCAGCAGCGGCCGCCTCTGTGAGGCTATGAAAGGACTGCAGATGCGATGGCTGAATCTGGCGGGCATCGCGGCAGGTAGGATAACAGACGATCTGCGTGGTGTCCGAGCCAACGAAGCGAATGCCGTGCCGGCCGAGCGCCGTGAGATGAGTGAGGTCGACTCCTTCCGCTTGCAGCAGGTGGCGTTTGGCCGCCGTGCCGAGGGCATACTCGCCAATGATGCCATCGCTGCGCACCACACGGTGGCAGGGGATGAAGAGGGGAATCGGGTTCTGAGCCAGCGCCGAGCCAGCAGCTCGCGCAGCACGGGGGTGGCCAGTGTGCGTTGCCACCCAGACGTATGGTCGTACCTCACCGAAGGGAATCTCCGCCGTGGTGCGGAGAACAGCACGTTGGAAGGGTGTGAGGCTGTCGAGGTCGAAGGGAATGTCCTGGTGATGACCAGCGAGGTGCCGTTCGAGCTTGGAGAGGAGCGCCGCTGGGGGCTTGGCGAGCGGGTGCATCACCCGGCCAGAGGTCGTGCGATAGCGCTCCTCGAACGTGGCTGCGTCTGGAGCGGTATCGACCGCGATGATGCCCCGGGTGCTGAGTGCGATGAACACCGTGCCAATCGGTGTCGCGAGTGTGAAGTAGGAGCCGGCGAGGCCGATCTGGGCCCGGATCCGCCCTTCTAGCCCTGGCGGCAGTGACACGGTAGCCAGCCTGCGCAACCGCTGCTCGAGCTGGTCATCCAACAGGGTCTGGAGTGTTGGCGTGGTCACGGTGATGGAGGCCTCCTTACTCACGAAGCGCCTGGCGCAGCTGCGCCAGGGCACGAAATGCCTGGGATCGCACCGTCCCCTCTGATCTGTGGAGGGTGAGAGCGATCTCTGGATAGCTCAAGCCCACGACGTAGTGCAACACGAGTGGTAGGCGGTGGTGTTTGGGCAGGGCGGCCACGAGAAGGGCGAGCTCACTCTCGCCCTCAAAGCGCGTGGTGGCTGGGACTTCCAGAGCGCTGCCGTCCTCCCGCTCGAGGTGCTGGAGAGCAACGCGTTGGCGCCGCTGGCGGCTACGCATGACGTTCGCAGCGATGGTGAACAGCCACGGCGCCAGAGCGAGCACTGTGATCTGCGCCGGTGGCATGTTCCGCAGCGCGCGAAAGGCACGGAGAAACGTCTCCTGCGCAACCTCTTCGGCCTCGAGCGGCTGTGCTGTCGAGCGCAGCGCAAAACTATAGAGCGGGCGAAGATAGGCGGCGAAGAGCGCCTCGAAGCCTTCCAGCGGGTGCTCTGCAAGCAACAGCGTCAGGGGGCCATCCGGATTCACGGTCGTCAGAGCACGCCCCTCTCAGTCCGTTTTCCACTGTCTCTCCTACTATAGGAGAACGCAGCACCCACCCCATTTCGTTGCATCGTGAGGGCAGCAGCCAGCGACTTTCGCTGGCTGGCATACCGGCGCGCTGTCTACTCAGTGATGCCGGGGCGCACGCTGAGCTCGCATTGGGTGACGTCGAGTTGCTGAGCGATGAGGGGCAGCACGTGACCGTGATTGCTGAGGAATGTCCAGTGGGCGCACGAGATGGCCGGCACTATGGCCTGGTCCCTTCGCCTACACCTTCTAGGCGAGAGATGAGATTGAACAACCGCGCCACGTTTCCTCCCAGAATGCGATCAAGATCAGTTGCCGCAATGAAGGAGCAATGGTCTTGCAGATACTGCAGGGCCTGTTGATAGGTGCAATGGCGAAGCACGTTGGGCATGTCAGAGCCCCAGACCAGGCGTTCCCCACCGGCACGGGCGTACAGGCGCTGGATCGTCCGGTGCGTTTCTGCGAATGGATATTCGTACAGCCGTCCCTGCCCAATTGGATACAAGAGTTCGATCAGGAATTGCTCGCGCGCTAGGAGTTCCTGTAGGGTGCTGGGTAGATCGGTTCGAAGAAAATCGGGATCGATGCCGTGGGTGAGGACACAGGGAATATCCGGGAAGCGTTCCGCCCAGCGATTGAGCCGGGCGATTTGCTCCAGATAGGCAGCCGGGGTTGGCCGGGGCACCCCCAGAATCTCCCAGAAGACCGGAATCTTGAGGCGGCGAACCTCCTCCCAGTAGGGATCGAAAGCGTGGTCGTCGAGATGGCGGTGATACCCCTCGATGAAGTGCCCCCGCGTCGCGTAGTACAGCCCGCGCATCCCGAGGTCGGTCACCGCGCTGGTGAGGCGGGCAATCTCCTCCGCGGTATCCGCACGCGCCTCGTCGACGTCTGCTAGAGGCACGAACTTGCCGGGATAGCGCCGTGCCACTTCCGCAAAATACGTATTCAGGCGGCCATAGAGCCGGGCGTTCTGCAGTACCGCCGCATCCACGCCGGCATAGGCCATCTCTTGCAGGAGGAACTCCGCTGGCGCCTGCATGTCTTGTAAAGACGGGGGCAGAAACTGCCGGTAGAAGGTTTCGCCTCCTACTATCCACTCGAAGCGACCGCAGCGACCGACACGAAAGTCGGCGCCGGCAAATGCCCCCGGACTTTCGTAGCGCCCATCTCCGAGGATGTCGTTGCCGTAGCTGCGGGCGTGGTCTCGCAGGCGGCGGGCGGGCTGCGCGTGGGTAGCGATGTAGAGCTGGAGGAATAGAGCGTGCTCCTCCGGCCTGGCAAACCCTGATGCCTCTGCCAGCGGGGGGAAGACGTGCGCGTGGACATCGATGATCATGCCGGGCTCCTTGACAGGCGTTCCCACTGAGTATATAGTACGATGATACGTACTATAGAAGTAGATAGCAAGATAGTGCCATGGGCCATGCCGCACCGTTACCACTCTATTATAAGATCGAGCAGCAGCTCCGGCGAGCGATCGCCAGCGGTGTCTTCCAGCCGGGGAGCCGTCTGCCCAACGAAGAGGACCTCGCCCGATCGTTCGGTGTGAGCCGGGCTACGATCCGCACCGCACTCAAGCGACTTGAAGAAGATGACCTGATCGTCCGCCGGCGTGCCCACGGGACGATGGTCCGGCTCCGCCCGCTGGAAACGCACCAGGTCGAACGGCACCTCGGCGACCTGCTGAGCTTTGAAGAAGATATCCTGCGGGCTGGACTCGTCCCCCAAGTTGAGGTCTTGAGTAGCGAGCAGAGCCTGCCCGCCGGCTGGGCGCGCGAGGCCCTGACCAGTCCGCCAGGTGAGCTGCTCCTCCACGTCAGGCGCATCGGCAGAGTGGAAGGTGAGCCGTTGTGGGTGGAAAGCCGCTACTTCGCGCCGCACGTCGGCCGTCAGCTGGAGGGTGTCCCACTCGATTCGGCGTCGCTCACCCGCGTTGTCCAGCGCGTCTGCGGCGTGCGCGTGACCTCGTCCCGCGTTGCTGTGCATGCGGAGACGGCGTCCGAGTACCTCGCCCGCCTCTTGCGGCGTCCGACGGGATCCGCGGTGCTCGTCTGCCAGTTTACCTTCATCGACCATGAACAGGTTCCGCTTGAGGTGGCACGGTCCATCTATCCTGCCGACCGCTACTTCGTATCCGTTCAGTTGACCAGCCCAGCCACCACAGCCTGGCCGGTGCTCAGTGATCGCAGTGATGGTGAACCGCAGGGGCTGGTCCATCGAGTGGGCTGACTCCTGGAGTGAAGCAGACGGGAGAGTAAGCCATGACAAGGTCGATACAACAGGAGATGCCCCGGCGAACAGCCCTCAGACAAGGGAGGCGCTTCTGGCGCTGATCACGCGGAGCGAAGCGACGGTCGACGCGCAAGCGCAGCGCCAGTTGAACGCACCCCAGCCAGCCGTCTGGCTGTACGCCCCGCAAAATGAAGTGGCGATGAGCAGTAAGCTGCAGAGGCCCACGCTTCTGCCAGCGCCGCTCGTCATCCCGCGTGACGCGTACCTGAGCAAGTTAGGAAGAGAGCGCCCGTGACCCCGGTTCGGTTGTACAGCCCGACGGAACTGCGTGAACGCATTGGGCGCGTGCCGCGCGTCCGTTTCGCCCACGTGGATACGCCGCTCCAACCCTGCCCCCGGCTGTCGGCGCAGGTGGGGGTGGAGATCTTAGTCAAGCGTGATGACCTGACCGGTCTGGCCTTCGGTGGGAACAAGACGCGCAACTTAGAGTTCCGGCTGGCGGAGGCGCAACAGCAGGGGGCAGACGTCGTCGTGGCGGCGCTCGAAGTCCAGTCCAACTCTGCACGCCAAACCACGGCCGCTGCTAACCTCCTCGGCATGCGGACCGTGCTGCTCCTGCACGGTCCGGAGCCACAGGGGCGACCAGGCAACCTCCTGATCGACGAGCTCCTCGGTGCGGAGCTATACTTTGAGCCGGCAGGAGACGGCGCTACGGTAGAGCGGCGACTGGCCGCGATGGTGGCTGACCTGCGCGCTAGCGGGCATACTCCCTACGTAATGAATGAGGCGAAGATGTTCGCCACCGCCTCGGCGCTGGCCTACCTGCTCGCCTACCTCGAAATCGAGGAACAGCTCGGGCAGTTAGGGAAGATCGCCGGCGCCATCTACATGAGCTCCGGGTCCAAGGGACAGGCCGGACTCATCCTGGGGACGCGGGCGCGCGGGGCGGCGACGCACGTGACCGGGATTTGCGCCCGACCGGATCCGGGGCGTGTCGCGTTGACGGCGACGATCGCCAATGCGGCGGCTGCGCTGATCGGGCTGGATATCCAAGTCGAGGCGGGAGAGGTAGACAACGATGACCGTTTTGCCAGAGAACGCGACGAGGATCTGACGCCGGGTTGCTTTGAGGTGATCCGGACTTGCGCCCGCACGGAGGGGCTCTTGCTCGACCCGGTGTACACCGGACGAGCCATGGAGGGGCTCTTTGCCCACATTGACGCGGGCCGCGTGGCACCCGGCTCAACCGTCGTGTTTGTGCATACGGGAGGCTCTCCGGCACTCTTTGGCTTTGAAGCAGCCCTCCGCCCATACTTGCAGCGGTCGCAAGCGTAGGATCAGGGGCGCGACGGACGTGGCGGCGGTGGATCGGCGGGGCCGGCCGAGAATTCCCATAGGGCGCAATAGATGCGGACAGAAGTAGTTAGACCAGGAGCTCTTGCCTACTCATCCGCGCTCCCTCTGGCCGCATCAACGCAACGCCTTTGTCGTACCCCGCCAGAGCTCCTCGAATGGTCCCGAGCGCCTCATAGTACTTGAAATAGGGGAAGGATGATATTCCCCCGCGCACCAGCTCGTAACTCTTGATCGCCTCGAGGTAAGCCGGGAAAACGTCTGTCACGTCCAGCGCTATCTCCGGCTGAAAGCCATGCGGATCTTCCCAGTTCTCGGCAAAGTACACGGCCTTGGGCCGCCAGGCGGGCCATTCGCGCTGAAAGGCGGGTAATCCCGCGAAATAGAGCGCCTCCGTGACGTTGATGCTCGTGTTGCGATGGTCGCGATGGACGCTCCCGTGCCAGTGAGTGATCACCACGTCCGGCCGGTGCTCACGCATAACGTCGGCAATCTTCCACTGCGTTTCCTCATTCACCGCCAGCTCGCCGTCCGGATAGGGCATGCAGACGACATCCGCCGCCAAGGCGCTGGCGGCGGTCTCCGCTTCGCGCCGCTTCTGCTCGGCATATTCCGCAACCGGCATACTATGGTGCCCCTTCTCGCCAAGCGTCATGTGCACGAGGACGGCTCGGTAGCCGGCCTTCACGTGCTTCAGGATGGTTGCCCCCGCCATCACCTCCGCATCGGCGGCGTGCCCACCTACGACCATGATGGTTCGGTTGTGCTCTACCATGTGCTCCTCCTGATCAACTCCCCATCTCCTAGCGTCCGGCCCCTAGACGAGCGACTTTCGCATGACCGCGAAGCGACGCTCTTCCCGGAAACCGCAACGCTGATAGAGCCGTGCGGCATCGTCGCTCGTCCAGAGAAACCAGGCGCAGTGATAGCCGCGTTTACGCATCTCAATGAGCGTCTGCGCCAGCAGCACCCGGCCGATACCCCGGCTACGCAAGGCTGGGTCGACACCGAAGGGGCCGAATCGTTCAGCGCGAAACTGGGCATAGCCGGCAACTTCATCTGCCTGTTTGGCGACTAGCATGCCGGCGGTCCGCGGGTTGCCCGAAAAGAGCTCATCCATCACTTCCGCGGCGAAACGCACCCAATCCCAACTGAAGCAACGGCGCAGGAACTGCTGGACCGGCACGATGTCTTCGGGGGTGGCCAGAGTGATCTGTATACCCCCGGCCTGAATCCGTGCGTGGGTCTTGGCGATCTCCTCCGGCACTTGGAAGGTTGCAATGTCCGCTCGCATGCTGAGCGGACGGGACTGCACGGCGAAACCGTGACCCTCCAGGAAACGGACCGCATCTGCATAGATACTGACATCGACACCGGGGATGAAGTAGTTTGGGACATAGGGGGCGACGGCGACCTCCTGGGCGCCACCAGCGCGCAGCCGGTCGCATACGTGCTCCAGGAGCGCCGACCCCACACCTGAACGTCGATGCTCAGGAACCACACCGAAGGCGGTGATCCAGCTCTTCTCCCGCTCGTACCCTTGGACAAAGAACGGCACCTGCCGCGCCAG
>JAMCTA010000090.1 GCA_023381895.1 Chloroflexota bacterium | reverse complement strand
TGGAACCAGCTCATGGCGGGCACGCTCATGGTCGCCGTGCCGCCAATCATCTTGTTCTTTTTCACGCAGCGGTACTTCATCCGCGGCGTGGTTTTCACCGGGGTCAAGGCATAGGGACGAACGACCGTGGCTGCGGACCGGCGATCTGCGCCACTTCCCTTATTTTCGCGCCCGCAGGGAGTACAGCAGCGGCACGCGGTCGGCGTGACCGGGCCAGCGCCAGGTTCCGTCGCCGGCCTGCACCAGGCTTGGAAACGCCTGGAAGAAACTAAAGGGGTGTTCGTGCAGGAATTCCAGACGCAGTCCGGCGGTACAGAGCGCGCTCACGATCTCCCCCAGCGTGTGCGTCCACTCGATCGCCTTCTGATGCTCCACGTGGGCCGTCCAATCGGCATACGAGCCGTCCACTTCGTAGGCATCAGGAGCCCCCGTGGAGAAGTAGGGGTGACGAAGGCGCGGCTCGCCGTCCACGTCCTCCAAGGCATTGGCCGCTGGGTGGCCATCGGCCAGGTAGAATACGCCGCCGGGCGCGACGAAGTGGGCGATGACCTGCGCCCAGCGCTCCAGATCGCCTAGCCAGCACAGCACGCCGTAGGTGGAATAGACGATGTCGAAGGTCCCGGCGAGGGCGCCGGGCAGGTCATTCACCGGGCTGCACACGAAGCGCGCCGGCAGCGCCAGCTCCGCACTCAAGGACCGCGCCGCAGTGATCGCCTGATCGCTAAAGTCGGCACCGGTGACCACGGCTCCCCGTCGGGCCCAGGAGAGCGTATCCAGACCGAAGTGGCACTGCACGTGCAGCAGCGTCTTGCCGGCCACTGGCCCCACCTCGGCCAGCTCGAGTGGCTGCAACGTGGAGGCACCGGCCCGAAAAGCATCCACGGCGTACATGGTGGAGCGCAGGTGAATGGGTACCAGGTCGTTCCAGTGCTCCCGATTGGTCTGCGTATGCTCGTCCACGGTTGCCCTCCTTGCCAACCCAGCCTCACCACCTCAGGCCGTGACGGAACCCGTCGTGAGCCAGTGTGGATTTTTGACGGTGCCGTCGAAGTTGCTGGTCGTCTTGTAGCCTTCCAGGTTGCCGCCGGCGCCGTGGGCAGCCGTGCGCTCGTGCAGCGTCGCCATCTCCTCGGGCGACATGGGCGTGAAGTTCTGCCATGCGCGAATGGCTTGCTCCAAAATCTCCAGCGAATCGCAGCCGGTGATGACGGTAGAGGTGGGCAGACTCATGGCATAGCGCAGGCACTCTTCTGCCGTAGCGGCGCCGCTGCGCACGGCCTGGCCTGCGGCTAGCGGCTTCATCCCCAGCACGGCGATGCCCCGTTCCACGGCCACCGGCATCACTTTGGCCTGGAAGCTGGCGTAGTGGGCATCGAGGCAGTTGAGCGGCATCTGAACGCTGTCCCAATCGAAGCCGGCATTAATCATCTTGAGGTGGATATCCGGGTTCTTGTGGCCGGTGAAGCCAATGTAGCGGATTTTCCCCGCCTGACGCGCAGCCAGCAGCGCCTCCATGGTGCCGCCGGATGCAAAGACACGCTCCGGGTCGTCCCAGCGGATCACCTCGTGAATCTGCATCAGGTCGAGATGGTCGGTCTGGAGGCGCTGGAGGCACTGGTCGATCTGCTGGGCCGCGGCGGCAGCGTAGTGGGCATCAATCTTCGTCATCAGGAACACGCGCTCGCGGTAGCCATCGCGCAGCGCCTGGCCCATGCGCACCTCGGCGTCGCCCAGGCTGTAGTCCCAGCAGTTGTCCAGGAAGGTGATGCCGGCATCTACGGCGCGCCGGATGAGGCGCACCGTCTCCGCCACCTCTTTGAGCCGGACGGCGTGCGCCCCACCGATACCGATGGCGCTGATGCGCTCCGATGCTCTGCCGAATGTTCGGTATTCCACCTACCGCTCTCCTCCTGGGATACTGGTGCCTCGCCCGTGGAGGTACCAGCGATGCGTGTTACTAGTAGGATAGCGCAGGGTGGGCTTGCCCGTCTCACGCTACGGCGTCACAGGCCTGGCGGCGGCGGCAGATCGAGCGCCTGAGCAAACCACCGCGCCGTCGGCCCCAGCATGCTCAGGAAGTAGACGGTGAGACGATCCGGCAAGGCGGCCGCCTGGAGCCGGTCCAGGAAGTAGCCCACCTGGCGGGCGAGTGCCCCGCGAATGGCGCGCTCAAAGCCGCAGCATGTTCTCGCTCCCTCCGAGATCGTGCGCTGCCTGCTGCCGCGACAGCCCCGCTCTATGACCAACCGGATTACCTCCGCCTGGAACTCCAGCGGGGAGGACGCGTGACCACTCGTCTTCTTCCTCGCTGATGCGTTCATCGCTCCGCTGCCCTCTCTGGACAGCTCCACCAACGTCTCACCTGTCCACTTAACCGGAGCAAGTCCGCTAAATTGTTTGGTTACAGAGGGTAAGGTGCCAGCGGGTGTAGCGCTCCAGATTCGCCTGCTGGCGAGGTGTAAGGATGTCGCAGGCCCAGCCCCAGTGGAGGGCAACCCAGTCTCCCTCCCGGGCAGTATCCACAAATCCACGGCCATTGTGCCAGCGGGTGACCGTTTCTGGCTGGGGCTCACTAAGCTGAAGCTTGCCCAGGGCGTATCGAAGGGACGGCGCCTCCACTACCAGTTGGGAGCCTGACGCTGTGCGGACCCGGCCCCAGCGGATGAGGCACTGCCGCATGGTCTCTACGATATGGTCTGCCAGTCCTGAGCGCATCAATCCCACTCGCGGATACACCTCGAGGACGTGAAAGCTGTGGTGCGGCTTGGCCCCCGCTGACGCTTTCAACGCGAGCCAGGGCCAGTCCTGGGGATTGGTCCGTGGACAAAAGCGCTCCTGGAGGGAGGTGTGCACCGCTCCCATGTCTACGCGGTCGAGCAGAGGATTACCGATCCAGTAGGCCTCTACCGCCCGTATGTCGAGAGGGTCGGCGATCCCGTTTGCCCGCGCGATGAGCTGTAGATACGGATAGGCGCCCTCGAACTGACGCTCCAGCTCGATCAGCCCCTGGTCCGCTCGACCGCTGACGCCATACTCCAGGAGCGCCTGGCTGTCACTCCCACCGCAGTAGCCGAGGTGATTCGGCATAAAGGCGTAGCGTGAGAAGAGCAATGGGCCCGGCAGCGTCTGGTATCTCATCGAGCCACCTCGTGACCGCTTTTCATGACGATGGCGTTTCCCTGGCGAGAGCGGAAAGCTGGTCGAACATCAGCCGTCGTATCTCGGCCTCCTCGGGTGAGAGGCGAGCGATGACCAAGCCACCCGCTACCAGCACGTGATCATTGACCGCAACGTCCGGCACCAGGAGAGTCGCGGCTCGGCAGGTCCGCTCGCCGATCTGGACGCGAGCGCCTTCCGGCTCCAGGGAGACGACCCGCCCGAGCATAGCCATACACATCGCTTAACCTCACACGCTTCCTCTTCAGGAGCCACTCCGTGACGCTCGTATCGAGAATCCGGCGGGGGCGACCAGGATTCGGGCTGATCGTACCAGTTGCCCCCGTCCGGCTCGACGCACCGCTCTCAGGATGGCGCAGGTCGGGATCTTCGATTTTCGGTGATGCACTGCCGACTATTCTATCCGGCTGCACTATATCATTAGCATTATAAAGGAGCAGACTTGTGGGCGAGCCGCCTCTCCGCCCTCTTCAGGTGGGCGATCGTGTCGTCGTGGAGCGCCCTGAGCTAGCGACACTCCTGGTCGCTTTGCAGCAGCGTGGCTACCGCGCTATCGGGCCCACGATTCGTGATGGAGCCATCGTCTACGATGAGCTGGTCTCTCCTGCGGACCTCCCCACTGGCTGGACTGACGAGCAGGATGGGGGATTGTACCGCCTCGAGCGACGCGATGACCAGGCGGTCTTCGGCTATGCTGCCAGCCCTCACTCCTGGAAGCAGTTTCTCCACCCTCCGAATCTCCGCTTGTGGCGAGCCAGGCGTGACGGCGACGGCCTCCACTTCGAGGCGGAGGAAATGCCACCCAAGCTGGCCTTCATCGGCGTCCGCTCCTGTGATCTCCACGCGATCGCCATCCAGGACAAGGTCTTTGCTGCCGGGCCATACGTCGATCCCTCCTACGGCTCGCGACGGGAGAACGTCTTCATCGTCGCCGTCAATTGTGGACAGGCGGGTGGAACTTGCTTCTGCGTCTCCATGAAGACAGGGCCCCGGGCCACGTCTGGCTTCGACCTGGCTCTGACCGAAGTGCTGGAGCCCGAGAGCCACCGCTTCGTAGTCGATATCGGCACGGAGCAGGGCGGGGCTCTCCTAGGCGGCATTCCTCACTATCCAGCCCGAGCGGAGGATGTCGAAGCTGCTGAACGCGTCGTCGTGGAGACTGCCGCCGCCATGGGGCGTACTATGGAAACGGTGGACATCAAAGAGCTGCTCTACGCCAATCTGGAGCACCTGCGCTGGGATCAGGTGGCACAGCGCTGTCTGACGTGTGGCAATTGCACGATGGTGTGCCCAACCTGCTTCTGTTTCACTGTCGAAGACGTGGCCGGCCTCACCGGCGATGTGACCGAGCGTGTCCGCCACTGGGATTCCTGCTTCACCACTGAGCTCACCTACACGGCGGGGAAGCCTCTCCGCCAGAGCGCTCGAGCGCGTTACCGCCAGTGGCTCACCCACAAGCTCGGCACCTGGATCGACCAGTTCGGCACATCCGGCTGTGTGGGGTGTGGCCGCTGCATCACGTGGTGTCCGGTTGGTATCGACATCACTGAGGAGGTGGCCGCGATCCGTGCCACCAGTCGTGAAGGAGGGTAGAAGCTATGCAGGGGTACATATTGCTGGAGCTCCTTGCCAGGCATCCGTTCACGTCTGAGCTGAGCGATGAGCAGCGTGAGGCGCTGGTGAGCATAGCGCTGGTCAAGGTCTACGAGCCCGACGAGCTCCTCATTCAAGAAGGGCGCTCAGCAACGGCGTTCTACCTCATCGTGGACGGTCTGGTTGCCATCGAGATGTTCCTGCCCAGTGGGGGAGCGCGGCGGCTGCAAACGGTGGGGGCAGGGAGCGCTGTCGGCTGGTCGTGGATAGTGCCGTTTCAGCGCTGGGAGTTCGATGCTCGGGCGCTGGAGCGGACGCGGGCGATTGTGCTGGACGCCGAGCGTCTGCGTGAGCTGTTCGACAGAGAATACTACCTAGGCTTGCACCTGCTACGTAAGCTCCTGGTCGTAGTCGCCGGACGGCTGACGGCGGCGCGGCTCCAGTTGCTTGACGTCTACGGGTTACCGGAGGAGATGGGGCGATGAGGCAGGGCATCGCCCCGGCTTCAGCCGCTGACCCGTTCGTTCCGGCGGCGTTTACGGTGGTACGCCGGCGGCGGGAGACCAAGGATACGCTGACGCTCCGGTTGTGCCCGCAGAACGGTGATGGTTTCAGCTCCCGGCCGGGGCAGTTCAACATGGTGTCTGTGTTCGGCGTTGGAGAGGTCCCTATTTCGATCAGCGGCTCGACGGATCGACCGGAGGTGCTGGAGCACACTATTCGCGCCGTGGGCGCGGTGACCCGCCATCT
Source organism: Chloroflexota bacterium (assembly GCA_023381895.1). Next base: position 24,027 of record JAMCTA010000090.1, on the reverse strand, counting down.
GACGGCGCTGGAGGTTGGTGACTGGGTGGGCATCCGCGGCCCATTTGGGCACGGGTGGCCGTTGGAAGAGGCGAAAGGGCGGGATGTGGTCATCGTTGCCGGGGGGCTTGGACTCGCGCCGCTGCGTCCCGCTATCCTGCACATTCTTGCCCACCGGGATCAGTACGGGCATTTCATCGTGCTCTACGGCGCGCGGACCTCCGCCGATTTGCTCTATAAGCGGGATTTGACTCGATGGCGAGGCCGTCTCGATACCGAGGTCTTGGTGACCGTCGATCGGGCGGACAGTGAGTGGCGTGGCGATGTCGGGGTCGTGACGGCCCTACTCGGCTATGTCGAGAAGTCCTTCGATCCCGCTAACACCGTCGCTATGATCTGCGGACCTGAAATCATGATGCGCTTCACCGTGCGCGCGCTCCAGAGCGGGAAGGTAGCCGATGACCGCATCTATCTCTCATTGGAGCGCAACATGAAGTGTGCGCTCGCCCTCTGTGGCCATTGCCAGTATGGTCCGTACTTCATCTGCAAGCATGGACCGGTTTTTCCCTACAGCCGGATTGGGTCCCTTTTCGAGGTGCGGGAGCTCTGAGGGGAGGAGGTGACGTCGATGCCGGAGCGAGGCTATCGGAAGCCGAAGCTAGCAGTGTGGAAGCTTACCGGTTGCGATGGCTGTCAGTTGACGCTCCTGGACTGCGAGGACGAGCTGCTGGCCGTCGCCGGCGCCGTGGAGATCTCCCATTTTCTCGAAGCATCGCGGGCCGTGGTCAAAGGGCCCTACGATCTCTCACTCATCGAGGGGAGTATCTCCACACCGCGCGAGGTAGGCCTGATCCAGGAGATCCGCCGCCAGAGCAAGGTTCTGGTCGCCATCGGCGCGTGCGCCACCGCGGGAGGTATCCAGGCTCTCCGGAACTTCACCAACGTGCGGGAGCTCATGCAACTGGTGTATGCTAAGCCGGAGTACGTGCGCACTCTGGACAAGTCCTTGCCGCCGTCGGCATATGTGCCGGTAGACTTCGAGCTGCGGGGGTGCTCGCCCAGCAAGGCGCAGCTCCTCGAGCTCATTACCGCGTTCCTGCAGGGGCGCCGCCCGGCCATCTCCCGCCACAGCTTGTGCATCGATTGTAAGCGCCGTGGCATTGTGTGCGTGATGGTTGCCCAGGGGACGCCATGCTTGGGGCCGGTCACTCAGACCGGCTGCGGGGCGCTCTGCCCCAGCCATCGTCGTGGCTGCTACGGCTGCTTTGGGCCGATGGAGACCGCCAACACCGCTAGTCTGAGTACCCGGTTGATGCAGTTGGGTGTGGCGCCTGCGAGACAGAAGCACCTATTCCGCACCTTTAACGCCTATGCGTCCGAGTTCAAGGAGGCCAGTGAGCGATATGAGGCAACCGAAGCGGCGAACGCTGACGATCAAGGTTGACGCGCTCGCGCGCGTCGAAGGCGAGGGGGCGCTCTTCATCAAAGCCCGCGATGGCCGGCCTGAGGAGCTGCGGCTTGCCATCTACGAGCCGCCGCGGTTTTTCGAGGCCTTTCTCCGGGGACGGCAACACACCGAGGCGCCGGACATCACCGCGCGCATCTGCGGCATCTGCCCAGTGGCCTACCAGATGAGCGCGTGCAATGCGCTGGAGAGCCTGTTGGGGTTGGTAGTGCTGCCGGAGCTACGCTTGTTGCGCCTTCTCCTCTACTATGGCGAATGGATCGAGAGCCATACTCTTCACGTCGCTCTGCTCCATGCCCCGGACTTCCTCGGCTATGACGGGGTTGTTCCCATGGCGAAAGATCACCCTGAGGTGGTGCGCAAGGCCCTCCAGCTCAAAAAGACCGGCAACCAGTTGCTGGCGCTGGTCGGCGGGCGGGAGATCCATCCGATCAACGTGCGCATCGGCGGCTTCTACTCTGTACCCCGCCTGCGGGAGCTGCAGAGCATGCGCGATCCGCTCCGCCAGGGGCTGGAGATCGCTCAGGAGATGGCCTCGTGGGTCGCCGGATTCGAGTTTCCGGACTTCGAGCGGGATTACGAATTCGTTGCTCTCCACCACCCGGACGAGTATGCCATTCTGGACGGAGATGTGGTATCCAACCGGGGTATCGCCGTTCCTGCCACTCACTTCGATGACGTCTTTGTCGAGCAACAGGTGCCCTATTCCACTGCTTTGCACGCTACGGTGAGGGGCCGGGGCAGCTACATGGTAGGACCGCTCGCGCGGTTCAATCTCAACTTCGACCGCCTCTCGCCTCTCGCCAAAAGGACGGCGCGAGCGGCGGGAGTGACGCCACCCGTGCGCAATCCCTTCAAGAGCATCATCGTGCGCAGCATCGAGATCGTCCACGCGATCGACGAAGCCCTCAGGTTGCTTGATCGCTATGAGCCGCCAGAACGTCCCTGGGTGGACTATGCGGTGCAGGCGGGCGTGGGTCATGGCGCCAGCGAAGCTCCTCGCGGAATTCTCTACCACCGCTACCAGGTCAACGGAGAAGGGCTGATCGAGGATGCGCGGATCGTGCCGCCAACGGCACAGAACCAGAAGCGCATCGAGGATGACCTCTGGCAGTTCGCCCCTCAGGTGCTGAGCATGCCGAGAGATCGAGCGAGCTGGCTCTGCGAGCAGGCCATCCGTAACTACGATCCCTGCATTTCCTGCTCGACCCATTTCCTGCGCTTGACTATTGATGACATACAGCAGGTTGAGAGTTGAGCGCCTTGGTGGGGGCAGTCCATTTACCAGGAGACGGCAGGCCGGGGAGGGAAAGGAACATCTGCATCATTGGCGTGGGCAACGAGTATCGACGCGACGATGGGGTAGGAATTTGGGTGGCCCGCCAGATAGCGGCTGCGGGATGGGATGGTGCAACAGTCGTGGTGTCGAATGCCGGCGACAGTGTCGCGCTTCTTTCCGCGTGGAAAGGCGTGAAAGCCGCCTACCTCATCGACGCGGTCTGTGCGGAGATAGAGCCCGGGGCCATTATTCGACTCGATAGCCAGCGGCATCCCTCGATGGGCCACCTGCGTTCTCTCTCCAGCCATGGTCTTGGCATCGTGGAAGCCATCGAGCTGGGCCGGGCCCTAGAGATGCTGCCAGAGCGTCTCATTATCTACGGCATCGTTGGACGCAGTTTTGAGCACGGCGAGGGGCTTTCGCAGGAAGCCGAACGTGCGGCGAGGAAGGTGATCGGGCGATTGAACCGCGTGACAATGAGAGGGAGGCTACGGATATGCACGAGCGATCCCTCATGAGAGCGCTGGTGCGGCGGATTATCACCATCGCTCAGGAACATCAAGCTGAACGGGTGCGCAAGGTGGTGGTACGCACAGGCGTCCTAGGACACGGCCTCGTCGGGCACCTGCACGAGCACTTTCGCCGCGAGGTGCAGGGCACCTTGCTGGAAGGCGCCACCCTGGAAATCGTGTGGGCAGAGGATCTGATCGACCTGGCGCTGGACAGTCTGGAGCTAGACTTGCCAGAGGCGTGAGGCCTTACTGTCGCCTAGAGCGCGCTCGATGCGGCACATCGTTCGTCTAGTGAAGCCGGCACTACTGAGTGAGACCCTGCTGGCCTATAGGCAGGCGGTGTGGGATCCTCGAGGTTCGGCAGCGTGAGTGGCCAGTCCTAACTGCACTTCCAGATCCGCGTGCTGAGAGAGCCCGTGATTGATGCCTTGCACACGTAGTGCCTCGTCAAACACAACGGTCACCGGGACAGAGAGGACGGAGAAGGCGCTGGCGAATGCGCTCTCCCTGGTCGCGTCGATCTGGAGAACGGTGACGCCGTGCTCAGCAGCAAGCCGGTGGAGGATCTTTGCTTGCTGCTGACAGCTGCCGCAGTGGGAACCATAGAAATACAACACCCCCGGTCCCCCTCTTTGGGCTAGACGCTCGCTCAATTCGGAGGGCAGTTCGACCCCTCGGGCGGCGTTTGCTTTGATGTGGATCAGCAGCTTCACGAGTCCTGCTGTGAGCAAGAGGACTGCGAAGGCAGTAGTGACGATGAGCGCTCTTTCGACCATTTCATACACCCCTACCTACGCTGCGCGAAATGTCCGGCTGCCCCAGTAGGCGAGGAAGCACAGCAAGCAGAAGTCGAATGCGGCGTCGAAGAAGATCAACACCGCCGTGGCTGCCGCGAAGACCCACCCCCAGGAGCCACCTGTCGCCAGCACGATAGCGCTGATCAGGATGAGCACACCGCCCAGCACGCGCGCAACGCGGCGCGTTTCGTGGTCTTCCTGCCGGTCGATTCGGGGGAGGATGTGCGCCGGCTCGAGGACACGCCAGACAAGCTGGCGGAAGATATCGGCGGGCCACCAGAAGCGGCCGGCAAGCATCACGATGCCAACGATGGTCAACAGGGCAAGCTCTGCTCTTCCACTCAGGATGAAGCCAACTGCCAGGAGAACCGCTGACGCGGCCTGATGAAACTTGCGTGCCGTGACGTCGAACACCTCAGTAGAAGCTGGATGGCTGCTCATGTTGTCTCTCCTTGACGACGAGCGATGATGCGGATCTCCTCCGGCGATCGGCCGGACTGCTGAGTCTGTATGCTGCCCCATAGTAAACATTCATAAGTCTATCGACTTTGCTAATAATACCGTGGGGTGAGTGTCAAGGGTAGCGTGATGACGGCTGGGCCATTCCTCTCGGGCTGGAGAGGAAGCGGCGGTGTGATCCCGCCAGAGCGGTGCCTCGCGGCTAGCGCTGGCTCACTGGGCGGCGGTGATCGACCGTCAGTTCTTCGCGGTGATGCCAGGCGTTGAGGAAGCGATAGAAGTTGCGCTTGCTGCGCTTGTCGCGCTCCTCCTCGCTGAGCTCCTCCCAGCCGCGATGCTCGTGCATGACGAGCGGGAGATCAGGTAGGGCGACGAGATCCAGGCCCTGAGCAAGGAACTGAAAACTGAAGTGGAGATCGAGGTTGCGGTAGTAGCGGTACTTACTGTCGAGCCAGCCGGTGCGTCTGAGGTCTGCCCGGCGGAAGGCGAAGAAGTAGCCTGCGATGCCATCGACCGTGCGCTCGGATGTCTCTTCGAAATGGCGCAAGTCGTGGGTGCGGAAGCCCCAACGGCCAGCGGCGCCCACTCGAGGCTGGGAGAGCTCCTTGAACAGCGGCGTGAAGCAGTCTCCTGTCGCTTCCACACCGGTGTCGACGAGGACCACGACGTGACCACGGGCCTGGCGGAGGGCCAGATTCCGACCATCGGCCTCGCCGAGACGGTGATCGGCCCGCAGCAAGGTCACGTTGTCGCGGTGGGCGGCAAACTCTTCAAGCCACAGAGCGGTTCCATCCGTGGAGGCGTTTTCCACGATCACATATTCGACCCGCCACCTACTCTCGTATGTCTGGAAGCTATGCAGGCAGCGCTCGACGTCGGCATGGTAGTTGTGCACCAGGAGACAGAGTGAAACGTCGTAGCGGTCGGGCTCATCGAGAAGGCTAGGGACATCGGCCGGACGGGAGTAGCGTAGCGACCCCTCTGGTAATGCCGGTCGCACCTCCGTGGAGGTGCGATGGTCGCGAAGCGCATAGCCGTGCAGCTGCAGCGCCTGGCGCAGCTCGTCTGCCGTGTCGTAGTTGCGATCGTGACGGGCCCGTTCCCGAGCCTGCACCGTGTAGCGGACGTCACCGGGTAGGCTGCTCTGTTCGAAGGGCTGTACGGCATCGAGTCCGAGTCCCAGTATGTCATCCCACTGGAGCAGGAGCTCTCGCCGCTCGGCTGGCTGCAGGTCGGGTGCCCGGAGCATCTGCCAGAGGGTGCCGACGGCGGCGGGCAGGTTGAGGTCATTGAGCACGTGTGCCCAGAAGCGACTGTTCCACTGTTGCATCGCTGCGTTCTCTGTGGGACGCGGGAGGGTATCCCACGATCGTACGGCGTCCTCGATTCGTGCTAAGGCCTTGCCAGCGGCACGCAGGCTCGCGAACGTGAAATTGAGGCGGGAGCGGTAGTGCGTAAGCAGACAGAGGTAGCGAAATGCCAGCGGCGCGAAGCCCCGGTCGCGGAGGTCTGCCAGTGTGTAGGTGTTGCCGGTGCTCTTCGCCATTTTGAGATCATCGGCGAGGAGATGCTGACCGTGGACCCAGTACCGGACAAAGGGCTGCCCGGTTGCACCTTCGCTCTGTGCGACCTCGTCTTCGTGGTGCGGGAAGACGTTGTCGACGCCGCCAGTGTGCACATCGAAGCTCTCGCCAAGGTAGCGCATGCTCATGGCGGAACACTCGATATGCCAGCCTGGGAAACCATCTCCCCAGGGACTTGTCCACTTTAGCATGCGGCCGGGCTCGGCTCGCTTCCAGAGGGTGAAGTCGGCCGGCTGGCGCTTGTGGGGATCAGCTTCTACGCGAACGCCCTCGAGCAGCGAGTTGAGCTGGTTCCCGGAGAGCCTGCCGTATGCCGGGAAGGACGAGACGTCATAGTAGATCGTGCCATTGACCTCGTAGGCATGGCCTCGGCGGAGGAGCCGCTCGATGATCTGAATCATGTCAGCCACGTGCTCTGTGGCACGGGGTGTGACTGTGGCTCGCAAGATGTTGAGGGCGGCCTCATCGGCCTGCCATTCGGCAGTGTAGTGTGCCGCAATCTCGGCTGGAGTTTTGCCAGCGGCGAGGGCGGCGGCGATGATCTTGTCTTCCCCGCGCTCCAGCACTTCCTGGCGCATATGACCCACGTCGGTGATGTTCTTGACGTGCGTCACACTTAGCCCGAGGTGGAGAAAGACGCGACGGAGCCAATCGGCGAGCAGGTAGCTGCGCAGGTTGCCGATGTGGACTGAACGATAGACGGTGGGCCCGCAGGTATACATCCGGACCAGACTTGGTGTCAGCGGTACGACGGGCTCGACTTGGCGGGTGAGCGTGTTGTAGATGCGCAATGTCATGGCGGTGGGTTGAACCGGCGCTGGCTGGGAAGGCGGTTGGATGGTCATCAGTCATCTCTCCTCGCCTTCGAGAGAAGCCGCGAAGGTTCATCCGAAGGCGCTGTCGTGCCTGTGACTCTTTCTGCGCGATATCTTTGCCGGAGTCTACAGGCTGTCCTGGGTCATTTGTGTGCTGGCTTTCCCTGTCATCCCGTGGCTGGCAGGGCGTGAAAGTGGACTCCTTGCTTTGATCCCTTGTGCGCCCGCTCGAGGAGCACATCTTGCACGCTGATCGCCCCTTCCCCATCCCGAGCGGTGAGACGCTCGTACGACCCATCGCCGCGGAGCAGCCGGGCCTTCACGTTGTCCTGAAGGTAGAGCTCCAGCACCTGATCTTTGAGGAACGTGCGCATCGCGGGATCCTGGACGGGGAATACGACTTCAACGCGCCGGTCGAGGTTTCGCGGCATGAGGTCGGCACTACCGAGATAGAGCTCCTCCTCTCCGCCGTTGAGGAAATAGAAAGCCCGGCTGTGCTCCAGGAAACGACCCACGATGCTGATGACACGGATACGCCCTTCCGCCTCCGGCAGGTTAGGACGGACGATGCAGATGCCACGGACGACGAGATCGATCTGTACCCCTTCGGCAGCGGCGCGATAGATGAGATCGGCGAAGGGGTGATCCTGGAACGTGTTCATCTTGAGGAAAAGGCGAGCCGGACGTCCTGCCTTGGCGTGCTCGATCTCCCGTTCCACTTTCTTCTCGATCGTGCGGCGCAGGCTCACAGGAGCGACGAGGATCGATCGGTAGTGGCGCTGGCGAGAGTAGCCCGTCAGAGAGTTGAAGAGATCGGTGACATCCTCTCCGAATTCGGGGCGGCAGGAGAGCAGCCCGAGATCGGTGTAGACGCGGGCGGTGCTGGGATTGTAGTTCCCCGTGCCCAGATGGACGTAGCGGCTGATGCCATCTCCTTCGCGGCGCACGACGAGGAACACTTTGCAGTGCGTCTTCAAGCCGATGAGGCCGTAGACCACGTGCACGCCAGCATCCTCCAGTGCCCGGGCCCACTCGATGTTGTTCTCCTCATCGAAGCGGGCCTTTAGCTCCACGAGCACAGCGACCTGCTTGCCATTTTCCCGAGCGCGAATGAGGGAGCGGACGAGAGGAGAGTTGTGTCCGATGCGGTAGAGCGTGCCCTTGATGGCGAGCACGCCAGGGTCGTTGGCAGCATTCTCGATGAACTGGAGCACGGGAGCGAAAGAGTCGTAGGGGTGGTGCAGTAGCACATCACTGTGGCGCACTGCCGCGAAGAGATCGGCGGTGTTCTGGAGCACTGGTGGAACAGATGGCTGGAGCGGCGGATCTTTGAGCTCCGGGCGCTCGAGGCTCGCCAAACTCATCAGGTCGCTCAGTCCGAAAGGGCCCGTGCCACGGTAGACGTCCTCCGGACCAACCTCGAGATGGGAGGTGAGCAACGCTCCGAGGCTCTCGGGTGTGGATTGCTCGAGTTCGAGACGGACCGCTGAGCCGAAGTGTCGCTGGCGCAGGCTCTGTTCGACGGTGCGGAGGAGGTCTTCTGCTTCGTCTTCAAGAATCTCCATGTCCGCATCACGCGTGACACGGAACACATAGCAGCCCTGGACTTCGAGCCCGGGGAAGAGTGCGTCGAGATGCGCCGCAATGAGCTGCTCGAGCCAGACGAAGCAACTGGAGCCCGGGCTGGCGTGCTCAGGCGACGGTATGGTAACGAGGCGCGGCAAGATGTCTGGCACCTTGACGCGAGCGAGGAGGTCGCCGCGTACGGGATCACGCACGACTACGGCTAGGTTGAGACTGAGATTGGAGATGTGCGGGAAGGGGTGGCCGGGATCGATGGCGAGCGGTGTGAGGACCGGGAAGACCTCATGCTCGAAGAAGTGCTGCGCCGTCTCGCGCTGATTGCCGTCGAGGGCGTTGTAGTCGAGCAGGAAGATACCGTGGCTGGCGAGCTCGGGCAGTAGGCGATCCCGCCAGAGGGTGGTCTGCGCTTCGAGGAGCGCGTCAACGTTGAGCCGGAGAGCAGCGAGCTGTTCTGTGCTGCTCAGGCGGTCCAGCGAGGAGCCAGAAAGGCCAGCCCGCACCTGCTCAAGCAGGCCGGCGACGCGAATCATAAAGAACTCGTCGAGGTTGGAGTGAAAGATAGAGAGGAACTTTACCCGTTCGAGTAGGGGATGGCTGAGGTCAGCGGCTTCTTCGAGGACGCGGTGGTTGAACTCGAGCCAGGCAAGCTCTGGATTGAAGTAGCGTGACTCCGGAATCGCATCGGGGCGAACAAGTGGTGGCACGCGCAGCGCACTCGCTGCGAGAGCGGGCACCTCGATCAAGGCGGGGCTCTTGCCACCGTGATGCTCATGGTCGGTGTGGATATCGATGTTCTGCATAGCTGACCTAATTTCTGGGAATGGATATGGTGACCGTTTGCTGGCGGGTAGTGTTGCTGGCAGTGGCTACTGCCGTCAACTGTGCGTCAGGACCGAGCGCGCGACGAGTGCGGCGCCGAGCATGCCGGCATCGTCACCCAGCTCGGCACGAATAATTGCCACAGCACGGGCGTCACTCGCGATGATGTTGGGACGGGCGCGCTCAATGGCCCAGTTCATAAAGGTGTCTCCGAGCGCCTCGACCACTCCTCCACCGAGAATGATGATCTCAGGGTCGAGCAGATTGACTGCCGAGGCGATGCCGTAGCCGACGTAGTGGGCGGCACGGCGCACCACCCTTTTGGTCAGCTTGTCATTACGTTCTAGCGCTTCTGCCAGGTCACCACTCTTGATCTCCGCGAGGTCTTTTCCGGCGATGTTCTTGAGCGCGGTTGCCTTGCCCTTCTTGGCAGCAGCGACGATGTCACGCTGAATGGCCGTGCGGCTCGCCATCGCTTCGAGGCAGCCCTTGTGTCCAGCGCTACACAAGGGGCCACCGGCCTTGACGAAGGTGTGGCCGATCTCTCCCGCGGCGTTGTGGGCCCCGTGGTAGACCTGGCCATCGAGCACGAGGCCACCGCCGATGCCTGTGCCTACAAAGAAGCTCACGACGCGCTGATGCCCGCGACCTGCGCCAAGCTGAAACTCGCTCAGCGTGGCCACACGCACATCGTTGTCGATGCCGACGGGGAGACCAAGCTCACGCTCGAGCACTTCTCTGACCGGAACGTTGCTCCAGCCGAGGTTAGGCGCCAGCTTCACGACGCCCGTCGCTGCGTCGATCGGTCCGGGGATCCCCATGCCCGCAGCACGAATCGCTTCCCAAGGAACATTGGCCTTCTTCGCCGCTTCGTGTACGCCGGCAGCTATGGCCTTGAGCAGCTCATCTGGCTGGTGATGCTCACGCGTCGGTGCTTTGTAGCGGCTCAGGACGCTGTTATCGGGGCCTACCAATCCGATCAGCACTTTGGTTCCCCCGAGGTCGATGCCAACGACGATGTCTGATGGTATGTTGCTCACACTCTCTTCTCCTTCACTGGTGGTGTGGATGGGGTGGAACTGATCTACTCTATGGTACCGGTACGTCACTAACAGGGTACGGGCCCCCGCCTTTTTCACGGACGTCCTCGAGCCAGCGCTCTCCGGTGCGAAACCATGCGGTGAGGACACCCTCACGCAGTCCGGCCCGGCTTACCCGCCAGACATCGTGCCTGGACCAGCGGATGATCTCCTGCCAGATGAGGGCGCCGGCGGGAGCGATGCGGGCACGTTCTGGAGGTAGGGTGAGCTGGGTCGCGCTACGCGCGCTGGGCCAGCGTTGCAAGAAGAGGCAGGCGAGAGCGACACCCCGGCGTGTGAGCGCCTCGTTGGAGCAGCCAGGGCACGGAATCATGGCGAGGGTGATCGCTGATCCGCCGGTAGCGACGGCGGGCAGGGATGGAGACACTAGAGGTAGCGGCACGAGCCGCTCAGCAACTGCCGCCCGGGCAGCAGCCCACTCCCCCTCTTCTGGGGGGTCGTGCAGGAAGTAACGCTCGGTCAACGTCGCCGCCCCGAGGGGAAGGGTGGCCTGATACGTGATCGCGCCCTGGGCGACGACGGCGACCTGTGTGCTGCCACCGCCGGAGTCTGCGAAGAGCATGCCGGACTGCGGGTACGCGCCGAGCGCACCAGCGACCGCGAGGGCGGTTTCCTCGGCTGGCGTAAGGATCGTGACGGGGATGCCCGTAGCAGCCTCCCACGTTGCAGAGGCAGAGCCGGCATTCCTGGCGCTGCGCACAGCCTCAGTGGCGACGACGATGATGGTCTTGCATCCGTGCTGGTGAGCTAGCTTGACCAGTTCTTGGAGCTGGCTTGCCACCAGGGCCACGACGGCCGCAGGCAGCTCACCAGTAGCAGAGATGGCACTGCCCAAGAGCGGGCGCTCGCTCGCTTCAGCGATCGGTAGGAGCTTGCCGTTGGGCTCCCAAGCGGTGGCGAGCAAGTGGACTGTCGCGCTGCCGATGTCGATCACGGCAGCGGGTGGTGGACTTGACTGCTGCGTTGCCATTGAATGTGCTGGAGAGCACGATTCGTGCCCGTTTGGTATGTGACCCTCTTGATATTTTCGGGACAGTTCGCAATAGTAGCATGGGCAGCTTGGTATGACGTATTGCCTGGTAGCGACACGGAGCCTTCGCTCACGGTTTCGATACTACTCACACGTAGCCGCCGGTACAGCATTCTCCAGGGGAGGACCGCGGTACACGTCCCTGGTGGTGGCTGCCCAGCAGAGTGACACGACATGTGTCGTTCACTTAGGGGAAGGACGCCATGCCTCCACAAGCATCACTCGCCCGTCGCCGCTTCTTGAAGATGCTGGCAGGAGGTGCAGTGACCCTCTCAGGAGCTACCCTCCTTGCTGCATGTAGCAGCTCGAGGACGGCGGCCCAGACGGCGTCATCATCTTCCTCCACAACAGCCAAGGCAGCGACGAGTGCGACAACCGAAGCCTCAGCTCGTGCTACTCCCGAGCCGACAGCCATTCCAGTGAAAGCAGGCCAGACGCTGCTTCAGTTCTGGGTGCCCTTCAATCCACACGCTGCTGACAAAAGCCACTGGAATGCGGTGGCCGCAATGGCTCGTGACTTCCATAAGGCCCATCCTCACATTGTCGTCCAACTCGTCACCATCTCCTACAGTAACCAGATGTCGGAGCAGCTCCTCACGGCCATTGCCGCAGGGCAACCACCGAATAGCTACTACGCTGATCGCTTTCTCACCGCCACCTATGCGCACAAGGGCATTTTCACTGACCTCACTCCCTATAACGATAAGGCTGGAATCGCTGCAAAGGACTACCTCACGTTCACGTGGAATGAGGTGACGTGGAGAGGAAAGCAGTGGGCACTACCTTTCGAAACCGATGCTCGTCTGCTCTGGATCAACAACGACACGGTCCAACAGAGCGGACTCGACCCTAGCAAGCCACCGCAGACCACCACTGAGCTGCTGAACTGGACAGATCAACTGACGAAGATGAATACCGCGGCGGGCATTACGCAGCTTGGCTTCTGGCCGGCGTATGCGCAAGGCTTGCCGGAAGTCTGGCTCGTCGACTTCGGCGGGCACTTTTGGGATGCTCAGCAGCACAAGTGCACCGCTGACACCGCACCGTGCGACGCAGCCTTCACGTATATTCAGGGCTATGCCAAGCGGTGGGGGCAAGGGAACGTCACGAAGTTCTTTCAGTCCCAGCCGAGCGGGCCAGTGAACAACCCCTTCTTTACTGGTCGATTGGCGATGACCTACAACGTCAGCGGAGCTCTCCCTTTGGTGACGGCATACAAGCCGGACCTTCGCTTCACCCTGACGCCGCTTCCCAGCCCTACTGGGCCAGGAGGCTCTATGGCCGGAGGCTTCTCATTCACCGTGCCGAGGCAGGCGTCACATCCTGACGAGAGCTACCAATGGGTTCAGTACGGCTGCGGTCCTGAAGGGTCGCTGATCTTTTGCCTCGCTACGTTCACCATTCCCGCAACGAAGGCAGCGTTAGCGAGCACCACGTATCAGCAGTTCCTGAAGAACAACGAGCATTTCGCCCAGTTCGTCTCCATTCTCCCGAAGGCGTGGAACCGCCCCGTCACGATCGCGGCGCAGGATCTCTGGAATGCTCTCGGCAAAGCGCAGGGACAGGTGATGAATTTGCAGCTAGACCCGACACCGGCACTGCAGCAGGTGACGCAGGGGGTAAATGCAGCGTACCAGCTGGCTATCAAGGGTTAGTGAGGAACATGAAATCACGCCTGCCCGTCTGAGCTGGAGCGGCGCCGGTCAGTGCGCTCTTGATCTAGTAGCGCGTTACCCGTGATTTGACTGATGCCTGACGGTCCCTCATCCTGCCTCTGGCATCCCTCGCCCGCCACGCGGGAGAGGGATCTCCTTTTGGGAAGCCTGCGAGTACCGGCCAGAAGAGGAGTAACGGACTACTACGCCGACAACTTCGTGATCCTGCCCCCACCCATAAGGGATTGAGCGGGCACGGGCCATCGCTGAGGAGTGGCTCGGCACCCGAGGGCTCGCCTTGAAGGCCAGCAAGACCCGTGTTACCCCCCCCACGCTCCATCCCGTCGATGGCCCTGGGGGGTCACTTTCGCGGCTTCACGGTGCGCCAGCATCCCGCTGGTCGCGCCAAGGTCGGGAAAGACGCGCACGGCTACCCCCTCCCCTTCAAGCTGTGCGTCCGACCGAGCAAAGCGGCCGACAAATGACATTAAGCAGAGTTGTGGCAGCGCGCCGGGCGCACCGCGCAGCCCCGCAAGAGGACCTGATCACGGCGCTCAACTCGGTCATCAAAGGCTGGGCGATGTATTACCCACGGTGGCCGCTGGCGGGGGAGAGGCGAACGCGGTGATTGGAGACGACCGAGAATAGGTTCCCATAGCCGAGGGCAGGCGAGGACATGCAGCCTGCATATCAGGCCCTACGCGCATTGCTTGGCAGGCAAAGAAGTTGGCCAACCGACGGAAGAACCGTTAGCATGAGGCAGTGAGGCAATACACCAGTGGACGCACCTCCAGTTGTTCCGTTAGATTCGCTCGCGGAACAGTTGCTGCAGGTGATTGGAGGCGCGTCGACTGCTGGAACCCCTGCCGGTTCCCGCCGTGAGGGAGCGGGATTCGAAAAGGCCGTCGGTGAAACGTGGCGTAGTTTCTTCGAGTTACATAGGCCTTGGACCGAGATTCGCCAGGTTCAGACTTCAAATCAACGAGCGCTTGAGGTGTCCAATCGGTCTATTGGGACACAAATGTATATCCCCATCAACGCTGTGCCTCGGGCTGAGGCATACCCCGTGACGAGCGAGTATTTTCCTCCGGCTTGGCTGCAGCGCAGTTTCGAGGTTTCAGAGCTCCTGGAATCACACCTGGGAGATCGACTGCTCAAGTTCGCTCCTCCGTCGCGCGAGGACTCGCGGCTGTATTGGGGAGAAAACTATCCCAAATTATACGCTGGCAAGACAACGAAATTTGATTTTACCATCGTATTAGTGCACGACGGTGTCCTCATTGAGAAGATGCTCTTCGAGTACAAGTATGCTAAGAGCTCTGACGAATCGAGTGTCGATGGGAATGCTCACGAGCGTCTGTCATTCCAGGTACTCGAATACTTAGAGATAGCACCGCGCTATACAAATTGCTCTCTGAACGTTGTCACGTCTGACGCTTTCGTGCAGTATAGGAACAAGTACCACCCGTCGTTTCACCAACAATCCATCAGACTTGGTGACGCGTTTCGCGCGTTTACAATGCGGCTGGCTTCCTGCCGCTCGGAGTACGTTGCGATGTTCCGCATGTTGTCAAGATTCCTACTCACTGGACAGGAACTACCAAGAAGCCTCAGAGAGCCTTGAGAAGCTGGCGTGATTAAGTATATCGGCTCCAAGCGTGTTATTGTCCCTCAAATCGCTTCGATTGTGGCGGCGCTGCCTGATGTGCGTCGCGTCTGCGACCTGTTCGCGGGGACGACACGGGTGGGTCAGGCGCTAAAGTCCAAGGGCTTCTATGTTGTGTGCAACGACCTCGCCAGCTACAGCGAAGTCCTGGGACGCGCTTACATCCAGGCTGATGCCCGGACGATCGACCGCAACCGTCTGCTGGCGCTGCTGGCCCATTTGCAGGCGCTGCCGCCCCAACCCGGCTACGTCACCCACACCTTCTGCGAGGAAGCGCGCTACTTTCAGCCGCACAATGGCGCCAAGATCGACGCCATCCGTCCGGAGATCGATCGCATTGCCGAGAGCGATGAGGAGCGGGCCATCCTGTTGACGAGCCTGCTCCTAGCCGCCGACCGTGTGGACTCCACCACCGGCTTGCAAATGGCTTACCTGAAGGATTGGGCGGCGCGATCCTACCAGCCACTTGACCTTCGGTTGCCCGAGTTGCTCCCGGGAACGGGCAGAGTGTTCCGCCGCGACGCCAATGATCTGGCGCGGGAGTTGGATGATGTCGACCTCGTGTACATCGACCCGCCCTACAACCAACACTCCTACTTTTCCAACTATCACATCTGGGAGACGTTAGTCCGCAACGACCAGCCAGAGACCTACGGCGTTGCTCGCAAGCGGTTGGACTGCCGGGAGATCAAGAGCCGCTACAACAGAAAAAATGAGATCTACAAGGCCTTCGCCGACCTCATCGCCAATGTGCGTGCCAAGTATCTGTTGGTCTCCTTTAATAATGAGGGGTACCTGCACACGGCAGCAATTGAAGGCCTGCTGAGGCAACGCGGCTACCTGGCCTCCGTCGCCGTTGACTTCAAGCGCTATGTCGGCGCGCAGATCGGCATCTTCAATCCCTCAGGGCAGAAGGTCGGTCGTATCTCACACCTGCGCAACCACGAGTACCTGTTCTTTGTCGGTCCATCGGCACGCGTCGTTGAAACCGCCATGGCGGCGGTTCAGCAGCCGGTAGGACTGCGCCAGGAGCAATTATTGTTCGCTGATGAATCCGCGTCCTAACGGTCGATCAGCCGTACGCTACGAGGCAAGACGGGTGGGAATAGACTGCCCAATGGCCTGTGCTAGCACGGTCGCGACGTATAGGTTCAGGCTTATGCCCTCCGCCTGCGCCGCGCGAACGAGCGACCGGTGCAGTTCTTTCGGCACGCGCACGATGAACTTGCTATCGTACACAGTGCATTGATGATGGCAACAATTGTGGATGGCGGCTTCCTGCCATGCGGGCATCATTGCGCCATCACCATACCTTCGCTGCTCCTGATCCCTCTGGCGGTTGTGTGTTAGATGAGTGGCGTGCGTGGACGGAGGAGGTGGCAAACTCGACGATTTTCCGAGATGGCCCGACGAGGAACAGGTGTTCCCGGTTCCGCAGGTGGGACACCGTACCGACCCTCTCCCCCTCCGGGTTGAAGATGCCTATCTGCGCACCTACATATCTCTTGAAGTCTAGGCTAACAGAAGCGACGTATCCCCTTTGAGTCAAAAGCCTTTCGATATCACCTGTGTGAAGATGGCCTTCATCATTGAACGAGACGAGCAGATACGGTGCTCGCAGTGACGCAACGAGATCGCTAAATGCTCGCTGTATCTCACTCCGTGAGTTGTACCGGCTCTTCTGTACCTGGCAGTCAACGCGCTTTTTCGCGATGCCGTACGTCTCTGGCTGATCGTTACGCACCAACGTTTCCCAGACATGGTAGTTCGAGAAGGTTGTATGGCGGGTCGATGTAGACCAGATCGATGCCGTCCAACTCCTGCGCGAGTTCGTTCGCGTCTCGACGCAAGGCGAGTCCTCGCCCGGGAAGCAGGCCAGGCAACTGCAACTGGAGTGGCTGGTAGGATCGCGGTGCCCAATCTTTCAGATACGCCATCTGGAGGCCAGTAGTGGAGTCGACTCGATCTGCTGCCAGCAGCAGGCTCGTGAGGAGAGTAGCTCTCTCCCCTTCGGTGCAGGCCATGTCGTCGATGCCTTGTCTGATGGCATCGATCTTGGCACCGTTATGCGGTTGAAAGTAGCGAGCCTCTTCGCAGAAGGTGCGTGTGAAGTACCCTGGCTTTGGTGGCAACGTCTGAAGGTGCGCCAGGAGCCCTAGTAACCGATCCCGATCTATGGTTTGGGCGTCGGTCTGGATGTACGTGCGACCCAGCACCTCACTGTAGGAAGCCAGATCGTTACTGATGACGAAAAGTCCCTGCGCTTTCAGGGCTTGGCCGACTCGTGTAGTCCCGGCAAACAGATCGCAGACGCGGCTCACCCCTGCGATGGCTTGCACAATGGGGGTAATATGGGGGATGACCAGTCGCTTTGAGCCGATGTACTTTATCACCACGTTCCCCCTACGGTCTTCAACGGTCGCTCGGCGGGTCCTGGTCGATCTGGAGCGATAGTACAGTCAAAGCCCGTTGTCTTTCCAGCATACACAGAGTAGGGTAATGCCGGCCCCAAGACAGCCGGAGTCTGGGGGTAGGCGCCACGGGCTCGATCAGCCCTAACTTTCAGTAGCACAAGTGGGATCGGTACCGGCCAGAGGGAAGTACCTATCTTCTAGCTCAGTGCCCGATTGACACGCTCGCGCGGCGACACCTATAGTAAAAAGTCGGTGCTGGAGAGTCGAAGATCGAGGGTGCAGTGCACTCAAGGGTACTCGTTCTCAACGCTTCTTACGAGCCGCTGAGCGTTGTTTCGGTGCGCCGTGCTGTCTCCCTGCTACTACGGAAGAAGGCGGAGATCGTGGAGGCGGCGGAGAGCATGCTGCGCTCCATGCGTGCTGCTATGGAATGGCCGCTCGTCATCCGCTTGGTCTACTTCGTGCGTATCAGCGCGCTCCAGCGGCCGGCGCCGTTCACCCGCCGCGGTGTGCTCTTGCGCGATCGTGTCTGCCAGTACTGCGGTGGGACCAGTGACCTGACCATTGATCACGTGCAGCCGCTCTCACGTGGTGGGGCCTCTTCATGGGCTAACTGTGTGGCGGCGTGTGGACCTTGCAACCGGCGGAAGGCGGATCGCTCGCCGGAGGAGGCGGGCATGCGACTCTCACACCAGCCGTATCAACCGCGCTACCTGACCTTTGTGCTCTCCAGCGCCCACGCCGGTGAAGAGACCTGGCGCAAGTATCTCGCCAGATGAAAGCGCTACCTCTGCCCATCAGGCTGTATCGTTGCTGATTGCCGTCCCGCGCAGCACGCCACCCTCATAGACGTGGTAGCGGCGCGCGGAGAAGCTGACCGTCGTACCCCGCGGGACGGCGTCCTCCCGCGCCACAGCAACGCGCACAAGCTGCTCGCCCGCATCCACCACGAGCAGCTTGTGATCGCCGAGATTGATCGACTGGGTCACCTGACCGTGGTACGGCCCGTGACCATCGAGGACGAGCTCTTCCGGGCGGACGGCGATGATCGCTTCGCGGGTGCTGCCACTGAGTCTGGCACCCTGAGGAATGGCGAAGTCGAGCAGACCACACTGCACCGCGCCATCAGTGATCGACCCCGGGAGCAGGTTCATGTTCCCGATGAAGCTGGCGACGAAGAGCGTGGCTGGCTGCGTGTAAATCTCGTCTGGACTGGCGAGCTGTTCGAGGTGGCCGCCATTCATCACACCGATGCGATCCGCTATGGCCAGCGCCTCTTCCTGGTCGTGGGTGACGAAGACTGTGGTGATGTTGACGCGTTGCTGGATGTTACGGATCTCGTCGCGCATGCGCAGGCGGAGCTGGGCATCGAGGTTCGAGAGTGGCTCATCGAGCAGGAGGATGCGTGGTTCGAGCACCAGCGCTCTGGCGAGCGCCACACGCTGCGCTTCGCCACCGGAGAGCTGGTGAGGGTAGCGCCTTTCCTTGCCTGGCAAGCCGGCGAGCGTCAGTGCGTCATCGACGGTCTTCCTGATCTCCTCGCGACTCTTGTTGCGGAGCTGCAGCCCGAACGCGATATTGTCGTATACCGTCATGTGGGGCCAGAGCGCGTAGCGCTGGAACACCATGGCGGTGGGGCGCCGCTCCGGCGGCAGGCGGACGATGCTCTGCCCATCGATGAGGATGTCGCCTTCGTCGGGCGTGATGAATCCGCCGATCATGCGCAAGGTCGTCGTCTTGCCGCATCCAGATGGTCCAAGGAGTGAGAGCAGCTCACCATCGTTGAGCGTGATCGACACGCTGCTCACAGCGGTGGTGCCGCCATACCGCTTGGTCAGATCGACGAGGGTCAGTCCTGCCACAGAGGTGCTCCTTCTGCGATAGGGATTATCCGGTGCGCTGGACCCGTGCGAGCGTCAGCGCGCTTCTCTCTCCACCTCGACACGCTGCTGCTCACTTCACCCGGAAGCCTGCGGCGAGGTAGCCCGCGGTGAGGAAGCGGCGCGCGCTGATCAAGAGCACGAGAGAGGGCAGGGAGAGCAGGATCGAGAATACCGCCCCAACGGGCTGCGGATAGTTGGACACGAGAGTATACATAATAACCGGCATCGTGATGTGGGAGGGGGTGCCCACGACGAGCGTTCCCTGGGCTTCGTCGAGGGAGGCGAGAAAGGCGAGGATGCTGGCTACGATGATGCCTGGTAAGGCCAGGGGGAAAGTGATGCGCCAGAACACTCTCCAGCCTCGTGCGCCGACATCGTGTGCGGCCTCTTCTAGCTCGGGAGCGATGCTATTGAATGCTGCGGTCGGGATCCACGTCATTGACACCAGCGTGTTGATGAGCTGGACGAGTACGACGCCGAGGAAGGTATCCATGAGGCTCAGACGGTAGAAGAGCGCAGCAATGCTGATGTAGAGACCAATCTTAGGGAAGGCATTGATGGCGAGTAGGGAAACGAACAGCGGCCGCCGCAGAGGGAAACGGAAGCGGGAGAAGGCATAGGCGGCTGGGAGACAGATGGCCGCCGAGGCGATGGTCACAATTGGAGCGAACTCGAAGCTCAGCTTGATGGCGTTACCGAGATCACCGTTGTGAAACACCCACTGCCACCAGCGGAGACCAACCTGTTGCGGGAGCAGGGATGGGAATGTCCACTGATCTGCGAAAGCCCAGATGAGCAGCGTGAACAAGGGCAGCAGAAGAAAACAGCTCAGCGCGAACACGAGGATGAGTGCGAGCGCCTTGCGCATGGCGCTGATACGGAGAAACCAGGCGTAGCTCACGCTGCAGTCCGTTCCGTTCGGGAGGTTCCCCACACGTAGATGGCGCCGGCGACGGTGGCGATCAAGAAGGTGAGGACGGCCATGGCGACGGCAGGCTGAGGTCGCTGATAGCTGCCGTTGTAGGCAGTCATCGCAACGCCGAGCATCTGCGGGGCGTTGGGGCCGATGAGGTAAGGCACGGTGTAGGAGCCGAGTACACCGATGAAGGTAAACGTGCCCACGATGAGTAGTGGCGTCACCACCTGCGGTGTGACGATGCGCCACAGAATGCGGCCGAAAGAGGCGCCGACATCCTGGGCAGCCTCGATCAGCTCCTGCGGAACGCCATCGAGCCCTGACCCAAGGAGGAGGACTGCGAATGGAATACCGGTCCAGACTTGACCCAACACGATTCCCCACGGTGTGTAGATCGGCGAGGGCATATTCTGGATGCCGAATTGTGCCAGGATGGTCTGCAGAAAGCCGTTGGCGACGAAGAACTCAATGAGGCCGTAGGAGGCGATGACCACCGGGATGAACATCGGAATCAGGTAGAGCACACGCACGATCGATGGAAGCAGGCCCGTCGAGAAGCGCACGTAGAGAGCGAGGATGTAGCCAACCATGAGCACTAGGACCACACTCGTGATCGTGACCTGGAAGGTCATGGCGAGGTCGGCCTGGACGTATGGGGAGGAGAGCAGCCGTTGGTAGACCACGAGCGTGGGCGTAGCGCTGGACACGAGGTCGATGTCGGATTGGAACACGATGTTGTCGGTCGGTACTTGCCCGGTCGAGTAGAGGATGGCCTGAACAGTCGGTGCAACGATCAGGAAGAGCATGAGCAGAAATGGCGGGGAGACCAGCAGCAGACCAGTGAGCGCGTGGCGCCAGCTCCATCGCGGAGCTGGCGCCACGACCTGCATCACTGTTTCGCTGGTGGCGGTGTGCCCGCGACCTTCTCGTACCATAGCTTGTTCACATCGCTACTAAACTTCGAACTGAACGAGAATGTGTCGTAGGACTTCGCCAGGGCAGCAAACTTCTGCCGCACGGTCCCCGGCATGTACTTCCACTCCAGACCAGGGTAGCCGTTGATCTTGTCGATAATGACCGTCTGCTGGTCGGGTTGGAGCACCCACTGGAGGAACTTGAAGGACCAGTCTTGATGCTGGGAACCCGTAGGAACGCCGAGGTAGGCAGCGCCACCGCTGAAGGGTGGCGTGATCTGCTCGAGCTTCACGGTGTCGGGAAGGAGCTTTTGCGCGAGATAGCTCAGCCCCATGTCGGACCATACCGGCGCGACATACACGGTTTGCTTGCCCAACTCTTGGAGGACGGGCACATTGCCCTTCGGGTAGAAGCCGCCGTTGAGCACGTACGGCCCGAGGCTCTTGAGCAGAGCAAAGCCGGGATCCCACTCCTTCTCCAAGGATGGATCGTAGCCGGTCTCGAAGGTCTTGAGATCTGCCTTGGGGATGAACTTCTCCAGCGTTGCCTGGACAAAGTCCCCACCCGAGCCGCCGGTGTCTGGCGGATTGTAGGTGAACTTTCCCTTGTTGGCCTTCACCCACGCGTAGACACCATCGAGGGTAGTTGGTGGGTCCTTGACGAAGGCGCTGTTGTAGGCGAGGACCACTGAGGAGGCACGATAGGGGACGCCGTAGCTGCCGATTTCCGCGACAACGTCTGGGGGGGTCTTGGAGAGATCGGGAACGCCAGCGGTCGTGAGCTTGACGAAAATGCCCTTTTCGCCGTAGGTCCGGAGGTTGTTCCCACCTTCGAAGAGATCGATGTCGGTGGGCTTGCCTGCAGCTTTCGCGCCGGCGAGCTTGTCGATCACGGCCTGGTCCGTGGCGCCGTGCTCTGAGAAGATGAGCTGGATCGGCGCATTCGGATTCTGTTTGTTCCAGATCGGCAAGAGATCATTGTTCCAGAGCTGCTGGATGTTGACATCACCGCTGGAATAGAAGTGCAGCTGGACTTTGCCGCCAGCGGCGGCGGACGTGACGGCCGCTGTGCTACTCGCAGCGCTCGCAGTCGAGGTGGATGCGGTAGACGAGTTCGGGGCGGTGGAGGCTGCGGTCTGGCTCGAGCTCGTGGTGGCTGGTGCCGCTGAGGGCGTCCCCGCACCACAGGCCGCGAGCAGGGCTACTGCCCCCACTCCCAACAACCCTGAGGCCGACCGCGTGAGTAGCCGTCTCCTTGAGAGACGTGACATCGTGACACCTCTTTCCTATGCGCTTCAACGTTCTGTGGTACCACCCTGTGACCGAGCGCGGCGGCACCGTCCTAAGGGTGATGTCTGAATCTTAAATGTGCAGTGCGTCTCCGTCAACACGACAGGACTGCTGAGCATGATGCCGCTGCTCAGGCTCAGCCTGCGGGATGGTGCAGCCACGGCCAGCGTTTACCGGCTCGGTTCGTTGTGACCACACTGGAAGCTTGACTCTTCACTACCGGTGTCTGTGTGGTATCTTTCCCGCTGCATGCGTCTGCTGCTGTCTCCCCGCAAGGAGAGCTAAGAAGCCGCCATAGAGCAGAGGAGGGTGTCATGGCTTGCGTTGTCGCCGTGGTCCTACCTGCTTGCGGGCGGTGCGCTCCTGTGAGCGCCTGATCTCGGACGTTTCTGCCTCAGTGCTCAGCCAGGAGGCTTGAACTTCTCGCGCGCCGATCCCGAAAGCGGGTCTTGCCGTGCCTTCGCAGCGGCCGGTCCGCCGTGTCCGGAGGTGTGCCGCTCGAGAGAGGAGAGTCCCGTGTTACTGACGCTTGTGCTGATACCAGTTCTGCCCTTCGTAATGTTGCTGGCGCTCCGCCAGCGGGGCGCCAGTGTTGAAGAGAGCGCACACTGGTGTCGAAGACGCATCGAGACCGCGACCGTTACGCCGCGAAACGCTGGCGACCAGTTGAGGAGTCGTTTCGCTGTGGTTACTGTCATCGCTTCGTGGGTGCGGTTCCCTCTGGGGGAAGACACCGCAACCACTGCCCATACTGTCTGTACTCGCGCCACGTGGATGGAGCACGTCCGGGCGACCGCGCCAGCACCTGCCGGGCGCTCATGGAGCCCCAAGCCGTGTGGCAGCGGCGCAACGGTGAGGTCGTCCTCATCCATCGCTGTGTTGCGTGTCACTTCGAGCGATCGTGTCGCATCGCTGCTGACGACGACGTGCTCCTGCTGGAGCAGTTGCCGGTGGTGGCTCCGCCGGTGTACGCAGGGGGGCAGCCGCCTGTGGAAGTAGACGAGCGCACTGCGTGACGCGCTTGACGGAGGCAGTGCGTGGCTGGTCTATCAGCGAGCGCGCTTGGGCCTTAAACGCGGAGACGGGGAGCCTCGAAGGCCTCCCCGTCTCCCGCCGATCAGCTAGCAATCTGCTTCATCTGGATGAAGCTGCCGTGCCAGGTGTGAAACCAGACCTGACCAGTGTAGCCGTTGACTGACAGCATGCCAGTGACCTGCCCATCCTTGAGGATGTGGAGTGTGTAGTAGCCATAGAACTGGTCCGGAGACTCGGTGGTTGTCCCCGGCTGATGGACGTCGAGCCACTGCTGGCCCAGCGTCTTGGCTTGCGTTGGTGTGACAGTCACTGGACCACCCGGCTGCTGATAGCCCATTGCGGTTCCCATAGGGGAAGGGCTCGACATCATACCGTATTTCGTGTTCCACATCATATTGGGTCCGGGTTCGGGCATCACTGCTCCGCTGCTCCGGTTGATCAGGATCTCGAAGGCCCCGATACTGGTGCTGTTCTCCTTGACAATGGCGTAGTAGTTGTTTTGGAACTCCATGATCTCATCAAGATCGAGGTTCTTGTTCCCCAAACTGTCGACGAAATCTTGCGCCACTTGCTGAGCCTGAGCGAGGCTGGTGATCTGCCTTGCAGCAGCCGGGTTAGACCAGCCTCGCATCATTGCGCCCGGTCCGTAGCCGCCGTAGCCGGATCGCCCCATCATCCCACCAGGGCCATAGCCGCCAGGAAAGGCTCCGCCGGGTCCCCAGCCACGCTGGGACCAAGGCGCAACTGGCTGGGAGGCTGCTGTAGCTGCCGCCGCCGTCGCTGGAGCGTATGGTCCGTTCGGCATCTGCGCAAGTCTCACCGTCAAGCTCTT
>JAMCTA010000122.1 GCA_023381895.1 Chloroflexota bacterium | reverse complement strand
GCAAAGCCACCCAGGTTCTTCGACCGGTAACTTGAGGAGTGGACGCAGGCTGCGTTCGGTGACGACGGGAGTGGACAAGGGGTCACCAAGACCAACGATGGCTTCCAAGACCTCGGGCGCGAGCTCAAGCAAGCCGAGAACCTGGGTGACACGGGCGCGGCTGACGCCAAGCTGGCGGGCCAGATCAGCCTGAGAAGCACACTCCCTTGCGCTCAGCATGCCCTGCCACTCCTGCGCAAGAGCGATTGGATTGCGGTACTGCTTGGAGGAGGCGAGCGGGTCGAAGAACCTGGGTGGCTTTGCGTTGTCGAAGTGGTACCCGAGCCGCACCCGTTGCTGCTTCTTCGCCGCCCGCCCAGGCCCGACGAAGATCGTGAAGCTCAGGGAAGTTCGGTCTTTTCCCCGGCGGGCGGAGCCAATTCCCCCCTATTGATCCGAACTTCCGGCGGCCTGGTTCACAAAGGTCAGACCCAGAAGCTGGTAGAGCGTAATCCGCACCCGTCCGTACCGCGTGCGGATTTTTGTTGCGAACACCCCCCGCGGCCGGGTCGAAGGGCCAGACCTCTCGTTGAAGCGCTACACTGCTTTTACCATACGTAATACGTATCACCTCAATTCAACCGTGAGCATAGAGGAACAACGTATGGGCCAGGCGCTAGAACTGAGTCCAGTCAAACACTACTCCGACGTACTCGTCTTTACGGTCGCGTAAGCCAACGTAGGCAGTCTGCGCCTGTTCAGATGACAGGAGATGACTGCGTAGGGGCCGGACCTTCAGTCGGCCATCAGCCATCAGCCGAAAGGCAATGTGGGTGTTTCGTTCCAGAGAATGCTTCGGTGAGGTGTCACCTCTTCGCCCGTCACCGCCCGCCCGTACCGGAAATCGCCACTCGTGTGCGCCTTTGAGCGTAAGGCAACCGTTGCTCCAGAGATGGGCGTAGTTGAGCACCTCTGTCACATCTGCGTCATAGCGGCCGCGAGGGCTGCCGAGCAGGATTACTTCTCCGAGCCGGCCGGTTATACGCGCGGCAAGGTGGATAGTGCGCGGATTGCCGACAGCTTCAACGGTCGCTTCAACTCCCCGACCAGCGGTAAGCGCCATCACTTGTTCTACCACCGCGTCATCCCCGCTATGCGCAGCAATGGTGCGGCTGATACCACATGCCTGCGCCAGGTCGAGGCGATGTGGTGTCACATCGACGCCAATCGTTTCCACACCGGCGAGCTGGAGCAACTGTGCACACAGGTTCCCCACCGTTCCCTGACCAATGACCACCGCCCAGTCACCGAGTTCTAGATTCGAGACCCGCAGCGCCGTCATCGCCACGGTAGCTAGACGCGCAAAGGGAACGGAGGACAGCTCTATGCCTTCAGGAACCTTCACGCAGAGTTGACGAGCGCGGCTGTAGAGCTGGTGCCGTGCGTACGTGAACACGAGGTCACCACGATGCACGTCAGGGAACTCGCTGCCCTCATGCACCACCTCTCCGACGGCGGCATAGCCGGGATGAACTGGGTAGCGCTGATCTCCGGTCAGGTTCGCGAAGGCGGCCCCTTCCGTGCCCGCACTGATCAGACTGTAGCGCGTCCGGATCCAGACCTCAGTAGAGCCCCAGACAGTCTCGTCTACCTGGACTTCTTGCAGGACAGCTTGCCCTGGCTCGGTGATGACGACCTGCTTCGATTGCAACACGCTCCTACCCCCTCTCTTCTAGAGCCGTTCCAGTGACGCTATGCCGATCCTGGCGCAGGCGTCCGCATCCATACCGGCCAATCTGGGACCGAGGACCTCCAAGCCGGCAAAGCCATCGAACCCGGTACTCTTGATCACGTCCAGCCACGCAGCTAAGGGGATCACCCCTTCGCCAGGCAGGAGACGATCGTTGTCAACCAGTTCGTCTTTCGGGACGTTCTTGGCATCATTGATGTGCAGCAAGACAATGCGCTGGGCCGGAGTTTGCTGGATCGTCTCCAGCGTGTCCCCGGCTGCGTACCAGTGGTATGAATCCAGCGTTATGCCCACGTTCGCGGCTCCCGCCTCGTCCAGCAGGTGATTCATCTCGACGAGCGACTGCACGAATACGTGAGGTCGCTCAGGATGGAGCGACCTCACACCGAGAAACTCCACGCCGAGCCGTACGCCAGTGCCTGCCAGAGCTTGGTCAACTTCGCGGATGCGCGTGACCACGGTGGACCAAGCTTCCACCTTCGGATGAAAGGTACGATTCCAGAGAACCGTGCCGGTGCGGGTTGCCCCTATGGATGCCGCGGCGCCCGCCCGCTGTGACAATCTCCTTAGTGCCACAGCCCATTCATCTCCTGCAGCAAAGAGGTGTGCTCCCAACACGCCCCCGACCGCCGCTGCGTCGACGTGGTAGCGCGCCAAGAGCGCGCGTACTGCTTTGGTGTCACTACCAAACTGCTGCTCGACCTCGCCGAGGCTAAAATCCACGCCTGCATAGCCGTGTCTTGCTGCGAGAGCGATCTTCTCCTCCAGCGCGAACTTCTGCTCACGTACCTGAGAGCCGTGCAACGTTGCTCGGATCCGGCTCACTTGTGGATTCTCCTCTCACCCCCTGATGCCGCTCATGACCACCCCTCGGATGAAGTAGCGCTGGCCAACGAAGAAGAGCACGATAGGCGGCACCGTCATCATGACCGACGCGGCCATGAGGAAGTTTTGCATCGGCTGGCCTGTGGGTATGCCAGTGATTCCCCCGGTATTGAAGTACTCTAGCCCTAAAGACAGCGTGTACTTCGACTGACTGTTCAAGTAGATCAGTGGGCCGATGAAATCGCTCCAACTACCGAGGAAGGAGATGATCGCAGCCGCAGCCCAGACTGGCGCACAGAGTGGTGTCAGGATCCGCCAGAAGATCTGCATCGCGTTCGCACCATCGAGACTTGCTGCCTCGTCCAGATCCTGGGGAATTGAGAGGAAGAACTGGCGGAACAAGAAGATGAAGAAAGCACCACCGCCTAGCCAGTTCGGCACGATCAGTGGCAGCCAGGTATTTAGCCAGCCAAGCTGCTTGAAGAGCAGGAAGGAGGGGATCATCGTGACCGTTGGTGGGAGCATTAACGTGCTCAAGACAAGCATGAACAGCGTGTTGCGGCCTGGGAAGCGAAAACGAGCGAAGCCATAGGCCACGATTGAACTGGAGAGAACCTGACCTACGGCCGAGCTCACGCTGACGACCACCGTATTCTGGTACCAGAGCAAATACGGCGTCATCTGAAACACCTGGACGTAATTCTGCCACTGGGGCACCGATGGGAACCAGACCGGGGGTACGACCAGGATCTCGTTGATCTTCTTGATTGATCCGACGAGTGCCCAATAGAAAGGGATGCTAAAGATGACCGAGAAGATGATGGCGAGCGCATAGAGGCTGAGTCGCCGGGCGATACCCGAGATTTGTACCGTGCCAGTGCTATAGAGAGCCCGGTGTTCCCGGACGCGGTCCCGGCGAATGGCCGGTGTCGTATCGGTGCTGCTCATTGCCGCTCACCCTCGTAGTGCACCCAGCGCGCCTGGTTGCGAAACTGCAGATAGGTTATCCAGAAGATGAGGACGAAGAAGATCCAGGCGAGCGTTGCCGCATACCCCATGTGGTCGAACTGGAACGCCTGTTGGAAGACGTCAAAGGTGTAGAACCAGGTCGCGTGACCTGGTCCTCCGCTGGTTCCAATGTAGGCGGAGGTGAAAATCTGCAGGGATGCGATAGTCGTCAAAACCATCACAAAGAAGATCGCCGGCGTCAGCAGCGGCAAGGTGACATTGCGAAATTTACCCCAGATTGTTGCGCCATCAATCTCGGCAGCTTCGTAGAGCTCCTGCGGAATCCCCTGCAAGCCAGCGAGCAAGATGATCATGCGCGTCCCACCCACGCTGGCCCAGAGATCAATGATCACCAGGGCTGGCAAGGCCCACGTGGTGCTCCCCAGCCACCCTGGTCCCCGGATCCCGATCAAAGAGAGCCCCCAGTTCAGGAGCCCGTAGTTGGGGTCGAAGAGCCAGATCCAGAAGAAGATCGCCGAGACGGCTGGGGTGACTGAGGGCAAAAAGAAGAGCGTCCGAAACACCCTGACGCCGCGCAGCTTCTGGTTGAGCAGGGATGCCAGCAGGAGTGACAGGCAAATCCCCATTGGCATATCAAGCAGTACGAATAGTACTGAGCGCCAGAGCGAGCTCCAGAAGAGCGGATCAACCGTTAGGGCGAATTTGTAGTTTTGGAGACCAATGAACCGGGGAGGAGTCACCATATCGTAGGTGGTGAAGGTCAGGGCCAGCGAAGCGAGCATCGGTCCGACCGTCACACAGACGAATCCCACTAGCCAAGGGGAGATGAGGAGGTAGCCGGTCAGCGCTTCGCGCCGTTGGTTGGTCATCCTCCTGGCGGTCACTCGCTGGCCTCCCACTGCACCCCTCGCCTGGTAACCCTGTCAACCGATGCTGTTCGGAGCCGGACGCTAGAACATCGGTCAAGTAGTTGCTCTCTCCTCCGGAGGCACCAAAGGCCTCGCCCTCTGGTGGGATGGATTACTTGACCGGCCTAGGGCTGGGCGATCTCGACATCGCCAGCTTGATCGAGCTTCTGCACCGCTTGGTCGACCGACAACTTCCCCAGCCAGAGGTCGGTGGTAATCGGATCAATGGTAAGGTCCAACCGGTTACAGTGGTAGTTCGCGGGCACCGGTAGCGCCACCGCCTGCGGCATCACCTGCGCAAAGGGCGCCAGGCCTTTCACCTTCGCAGCTTTCGCAGAAATATCCGGCCGGGGGCTCCACACGTAGCTCTTCTCCAGGAGAATCTCACCCGCCTGTTCCGTAGCCATGAACTTGTGGAACTGCCACGCAGCATCAGAGACTTTCGACCGCGCTGTGATGGGGTTGGTGTCCGTTTGCAGCATCGCGCCGTGGCTCCCCTGTGCGCCAACCGGTGTTAGTGTCACCCCCCAGTTGAACTTCCACGTGCTGGCTGACCAGGAACCCCACACCCCACTTGCCCACATCGCCAGCTTCCCATTGACCGACAGGAGACCAACATTGGGCATGGTCGGATTGGGTGCGACCTTTGACTTCTGGAACAGATCATCGAGCCATTGGAGCGCCGCCGTGGGCTCCGGCTGGTCGAAGGTCAGCTTCTTGCCATCGCTGCTGAGCATCTGCCCACCCATCGCGAGGATGACCTGCCCGAGCCCGTTGTACCAGTCGGTACCAGGGAGATAGCCATACTGCTCCACCACGCCACTGCTCGACGTCTTGGTGAGACGCGTGGCCATGTCGCTGAGCTGCGTGAATGTCTCGCTGCCATTAGGGGGCGTCATACCCTGCGCCTTGAACAGATCCTCGTTGTAGAAGAGCCCGACGACTGATGGATGCGCCCAGAGGGGGAGGCCGATGGTCTTGCCCTGGAACTTCATCATCTGGAGCGCCGCTGGATACCACTGGCTCATGTCAATCTTGTCACGCGCGATGTAGTTGTCCGTCCATCGCCACACCCCACGCGATGCGTAGCCGTAGAGCCCCTGAATGCTCGGCATGAACACGAGATCACCTTCGGTGCCGCCGGCGACTAAGACCGATATCTTCTGGAAGTAGTTTGCGCCGGGGAACGACTCCATCTTGATCGTGATCTCCGGCATCATCTTGTTGAACTCTTTCGCCATTAACGTGAAGATCTCACTCTCGATGCCGATCCGGTTGTTGAAGACGACGGTTGCCGGCCCAGTGGTGGGCGCGGCGCTCGCCGCCGCCGCAGTACTTGCAGTTGTTGTTGACGATGTGGCCACCAAGGCAGCGCTGGCGGCCGTCGAAGACGATGTGGTGGCCGCCGTGCTTGCCGTCGTCACCAGCGACGTGGCAGTCTGTGTCGTTGCCGTAGCGCCGCCACAGGCAGCAAGCAGCGAGGTGGTCGCCGTGCTTGCGGCCAGGCCCAGCCAGATGTTTAGAAAACTGCGCCGCGTTACCATCATAGATCCTTTCGGGAATACGACAACGAGACTTGCAGTGATACGCTGGAGCGTGTTGTGCTCTGCTGGGAACTATCGTGATCGGATCGACGCGGTCAGGTACCATCGGTACACACGGACGCGCTCCATTCTCTATAATGCGAGACACGCTGGTTTCTCGGCCTCACATAGAGACGTGCTATGACTTAATCAAAGCCACCTCTAAGCTAAGGTGCTCGTGATTGCGAATCAAGAGGAAAAGCTCCCAGATGGTCCCGAGAGAGTCCCAGCAAGAGCATCGCAATCTGCCACGGCCCGAGCTTTTTCGGCAGTTAGTCCGCGACGCTTTGCTCCATCTCTACGACCTTGCATATCTGCAGACGCATCCCCTTCTCCTAGCAATGCCCGCCAACGCAGCGGCGCAGGAACCCAGCGGAAAGCTACTACGTCGTGAACTGCTGGACGCGATCGAGACGCTCCGCCCAGCGAGCGGCATCCCTGCTGGTTCGCATCCTTGGAGGCTCTACCGCATCCTGGAGCTTCGCTACATCGCGGAAGAAGAAGTCGCGGCAATTCGAAGTCAGCTCATTATTAGTAAGAGCGAGTATCACCGCGAGCACCAGCGTGCCTTGAGTGGTATCGCCGCCCTCTTGAGAGAGCGCTGGCACGTCCCGAATGATTGGGATCCTAACAGCGCTCGTCTCGGGGTTGCACAGGGAGATGGCTTGGCACTGATTGAAGATGAGGTCATCCGGCTACAGCAGGATCGGCACGCCAGTTCATTCGATCCGGTGACCGTCACGCAGAATATCCTGGGACTTCTTGCTCCTCTGTGCGAGCAGAACCACGTGGAAGTGCACACCGAATTCCCAGCAGTAGTTCCCTCGCTCAGCGGAGATCAGATCCTGTTACGCCATACGCTGCTCATGCTCCTCACCCACGCCGTTATTGGCGGCCGTGTCACCCGGCTCAACTTGCGCATAGCCGTGGCTCCCGAAGACGTCACTATAGCAATTGTCGATGTCGCAGATGACCAGGGAGAGGAAGTGGGAGCGGGAATCGAGGAGTGCAGACCGTTTGTGGAAAAACTCGGTGGGCGAGTGGAACTAACCCGTGCGGGCTCCGGACTGACGACCATCAGCCTGAGCATGCCCCGCCGCTCTCAGAAGCTCTTATTAGTTGTGGACAACAACGCTGAGTTTGTCAAGCTCGTGACACGGTATCTCGATGGTACCGACTGGGCTGTTACCGGAGCAGAGAACATCGAGGACGCTCTCCGTCTCGTTGCGCTCTGGCATCCGACGGCCATTCTACTTGATGTCGTCATCCCTGATCGTGATGGCTGGGACTTCTTACAGACACTGAAGCGCACACCTGCGACGCGAGATGTACCTGTTCTCATCTGTTCGGTACTCGATGAGCCAGGCTTGGCCTTGACGCTCGGCGCAGCCGAATACCTCCTCAAGCCCGTCACTGGGCGCCAGTTGCTTGAGGCGCTCGACCGAGCGGTCAGGACATCGCCGGAGGAAGAGGCAAATGTCTGACTGGCTGGCCCGCTGCCCGTGGGCGGAGCGGTGGCAGTGCCCCGAGCAAGGCCTCCAGCAGGACGAGGAACTCCTCCAAATGGAAACCCCCTGGCGCGTTCAGCACCAGGGAGCCAATTAGCGGGGCACTCCCCGCAGACCACTCCCGAGCCGACACGATGATGATCGGGATGTCAAGGTCCCGGTGCTCACCATTAATCGCTCTCAGCACTTCCTGACCGTCTCTTTGGGGCATCGCGAGGTCGAGCAGCAGCAGATCCACTCGCTCACGCTGCAGCAAGGCGAGTGCCTCCTCGCCGGTATAAGCCACAAGCACCCGCGCTCTGGCAGTTGCTTCGAAACCTCGAAGAAAACGTTCAATGAGTTGCACAAACTCAGGATCATCGTCGGCAACGACGATGGTCTGGACCGGACCACTGACTCGCGTAATGGCCTGCAGGAGCTTTTGGCGCCGCACGGGTTTTGTGAGGTAAGCCGTCACTCCGGAGGCTCCGGTGAAGGGGGCAGCGCGCGGAAACGGGAGACGAAGCACTGGAGTATTGAGACTGGCGAGTAGTACATGTTCCCTCTGGTCGTCTGCGTAATCGGTGAGGAGAGCCACAGCGCACAGCTGCTGAGCCAGCGCTACGGCGGCCGCGGCGTTGGGAGCGATAAGGATCCGGTAGCTAGGTAAATGGCGCTGAAGGAATTCCACGAACTCGCTATCATCCGTGATGATCACAAGCACACGCTCGCCATGTCGCGCCAGCCACGATAGGCTCGACGGGCGATCTGCGCCAGTCGTGGCGTCTGGGCGGTTGTTATCTACAGGAAGGGTGAGCCAGAATGAAGTACCGGATCCGAGAGTGCTTTCCACACCCATATGACCACCGTGCAACTCGATGAGATGCTGGCTGATTGCCAGGCCAAGGCCGTAACCGTGCCCCCATGCTGCAGATCCGGCTCTGTCGACTTGATGAAAGGCCTCGAAGATCCGTTGCTGCTCAGTGACAGGGATTCCTGGGCCGGTGTCAGTCACCCTGATGACGACCCGATCATCGGTTAGCCTTGTCGACACCGTGACCCCGCCTTCTTCGGTGAAACGCGCCGCATTGGTCAGCAAGTTGAGCATTACTTGGCGAATGCGCAGTCGATCAACTGAGAGGAGCAGACCGGGCTCCAGATCCAGCTTCAGCCAGAGGTGCTTTGCAGCGAGGTAGTCTTTGACGATTGCCGTTGAATCCTCAATGAGATGCCGTAGGTCGACCGGCTCTCGAGATAAGGAAAGGTGCCCGATGCCGATGCGGGCAAGATCGAGCACGTCGTTGGTAAGCTCGAGCAGGTGCTGGGCACTACGATAGATAGTTTGTACGTCGCTCCTGTAGCGCGGGGGAAGAGGAACACCGTAGCTCTCGGGGGACGTCATGATCAGCTCGCTGAAGCCTGCGATCAAGTTGAGAGGTGTCCGTAGTTCGTGGCTGATATTCGTGACGAACTCCGACTTTGCCCGCTCCGCGGCGTCGGCAACCTTCCATGCCGCCTCAAGCGCTGCGTTCGCCTGGTACAGTCGATGGTTGGCATCGCCGAGCTGGTGCAAAGCCTGCACGAGCTCGGCGCGATGACGGCGCGCTTCCGCTTCGTTCCGATGTGCCTGGGCTGCACTGTGTTGCGACCACTCAACTGCTAGGAGGATGTTCCGGTCAAGAACGAAGGCGACGGTAGCCGCTAGCGCAGCAACGACAGCGACCATAATCAGCACGTTGTCAGGTATGATGCGCAGTGGCCCTAAGAGATATCCTATGCCAAACGCCACTAGGGTGGCAGTTCCGACGAGCAGTCCACCCACTAAGCGCAGGAGCATGACCGCCACTAGCATCACTAATGGAAGCAGAAATGCTACGACCGGAGCGCGCAAAAGTGCTACCGCGACGGCGAGTGAGAAAACTGAGCTGACCAGAAAGATAAAGCTGGCGACTGAAACCCACCGCCGGCATAGCCACGTCACACTGAGACCGAGAAGCACGATTGGGACAAGGAGCCAGCGATCGGAAAGGTCCCTCCCCGAATCGATTAGCTCAGGATCGAGAATCAGCGAGAGGAAATGCCACGCGAGATAAGCTATGGCGGTGAGCACGACGAGAACGCGCAGTGTGTCGGCTTGGAGCGTTTTGAGCGAGTCCGCGATGTCCGGGTCCTGGGATCTCCGCCCTGTCAAAGCTTTGAGCATGTGAAGAGCTCCTGTCCAAACTGCGAAGAGCGTGCCAGAAGATCAAGTGTCTCTTTGGGCTGTAATTGTAGTGTTACCAAGATGAACTGGTGGGCGAGGATGCGGGCGGAGAGAGCCGACGTTCAGGTGTAAGCGACCAAGGCGACCGCGCGGATTGCGCGGCAGGGAAGTGGATGTGCCCCGTTTTCGTAGCTCGCCCGCGCATGTAGAGAACCAGCTAGCCGGCCCCATAGACGCTACAGCAGCTCGGCAACCGGTGGCAGGAACTGCTCTATGTACGGCCTTACGGACCGCCAAGCCAAAGCCCTCGGCCACATCCTGGAGCGTGGTAGCCTGACCATCCAGCCAGGACTTCGAGCGTCTGTGCCCCGATGTCAACCGCCGGTCTCTCCGGCGGGACCTCAAGGCCATGGTAGACATGGGGCTGTTGGTTTCGGAGGGGTCGACCAACAAGCTCGTTTACCGGCTTCTCTCCACGGTCATTACAGAACAGATGTCGGAGAAGAGCAACATGAGTACTGAACACCGTTCGCTGGACCGCCCTGCAAGGAATCAGCCCCAGCCCTCACGACGACTGCGGTGGCCTTGGGCCGTGGCGGCTGCCGGCATCCTCCTCCTCGGTGGGGCAATCTTCACCGTGACTCAGGGCAACACGCCGGCAGCACGCACCGCAACCTCCCTGGGGAGCGTCGATGGCATCGCCTGTGACACGTCGGAGTTCGGTACATTTCACGTTCATAGCCATCTAGCGATCTTCGTCAATGGTGTAAGCCAGACAGTGCCCTACGGCATCGGAATCAAGCCACCTCTCTCAGTGCAACAGACACCGGATGGACCCTTCGTAAGTGGAGGATCCTGCCTCTTCTGGCTACACACGCACGCGCCAGATGGCGTGATCCACATCGAGTCGCCAGTTCAACGCAGCTTCACCCTCGGTGAATTCTTTGACATTTGGGGTCAGCCCCTCAGCTCTACACAGGTAGGCTCGGCCCACGGGCCCGTCACGGTCTACGTCAACGGCCAGCGCTACCCAGGCGATCCGCGGTCCGTTCCGCTGAGCGCTCACACGGTGGTCCAGCTCGATGTCGCTAAAGATGTGCCACCACAACCGTACAGCTTTCCTCCTGGAGAGTGACAATCAGTCATGAATCGCGTCTGACAAGCTCATCATTCTTGACGGCAACGCGGAGTCTCTGCGATCGGCTTTCGTCGCCTCCAGTACGATGCCCCGCTCGCTGGCGCTCATGTCATCTACGCGAGCGACCTACCTCGACGGGCACCCGAGCGGTGCCACGCACACTGAACAGGTTCGGCTGCACAACGCCTCTCCGCATACGGCGGAAGATCTCGACACGGGCTGCCCAATCAGGGCAACTGCGGGGCACCCAATCGACGAGAGATCTCTGCCGCTGCATCAGACACCCAGCGCACGAACTGGTCGGTCCTATCACGGGTAAGTAATGAGGTCGGTGCCGCCACACTGAGGGCAGCAACGACATACGAGCGGTGATCGCGAACGGGTACCGCCACACCTCGAACGCCTATGACCTGCTCTTCGTCGTTGATCGCGTAGCCTTGCAAGTCTACTTGCGCGAGGACCGCTTCCAGCGCGACGCGATTCACGATGCTGCGCGGGGTGAGCGCGCTCAGCTCGATCGTGTCGAGCATACGCTGACGCGTCGCAGGGGGCAGAGCCGCAAGCAGCACCTTGCCCGTCGCAGTGGTGTGCGGGAGCTGACGGAAGTGGACCTCCTCGGCAACAACGCGCAGTGGCGCTGATGACTCCACTTGCTCTACGTTGACGACTGCACCACGCACGAGCACGGCGAGAAAGACCGTGGCCTGCGATCGCTCCGCGAGCTCGACCATTATGGGCAGCGCTACACGATTGACCTTGAGACCGCTCGCCACGATCTGCCCGAGATCGAGTAGTCGCAACCCGAGCCGGTAGCGCTCGGTCTGCCGATCCTGCTCCACATACCCGGAAGCTCTCAAGGTGCTAAGGAGTCGAAACACAGTGCTCTTCGAGAGGCTCAGCTCTCGAGCAAGCTCGGATACGCCCACTTCACGCGAGCCAATCACATCCAGCAGCCGCAAAGCCCGTTGCAGCGATTGCAGCACCTCACTTCGCCGCGGTTCCTCGTCGTGGCCGCTTGACACGCTGGAGACTCGTTTCTACACTGTATTCGTGCTACATCGCGAATCAATGTACCGCTATATGGAACAATAAGAGCGCACTCGGTCGCGGGGGAGATACATCCAGGGATGAATGTAATCGTCATCCTACTCGATACCCTACGGCGCGACTATCTCTCTCCCTACGGCAACACTTGGATGCATACCCCAAGCTTCGAGCGCCTCGCCCAGATGGGTACGACCTTTGACCAGGCGTACCTGACGTCGTACCCGTGCATGCCGGCGCGGCGAGACATTCTCACTGGACGGTTCGAGTTCCCTTGGCGCGGGTGGGGCCCACTCGAGCCTGCCGACCACTCCCTCCCGGCTACGCTGAGCACCGCTGGGGTGCGCACTGGGCTGGTCACTGATCACTACCATCTCTTTGAACACGGCGCAGGCAACTATCACTTCACCTTTGACTCTTGGGAGTTCATCCGCGGCCAGGAGAAAGACGCCTGGCGACTCGCCCACGGAGAGGTCCTCTGGCCAGCGCCAGAGTTTGAGAAGGTCCACCGTGGCTGGCGGCAGTATTGGGCCAACACGCGACGCTGGCGCGATGGTCTCGATTGGCGATCCGAGACGTTGACCTTCGCGGCACAGACATTTCAGCGCGCTGCCGATTGGGTCGAGGAGAACGCCTCCACTGGTCCGTTCTTTCTCTTTATCGATAACTTCGATCCCCACGAGCCTTTCGATCCACCGCCCGCCTACGTCGAGCGCTACGCCCCGGCACACACTGCGAGCCGTGTCATCTGGCCGATCTATGGCCGTGCCGATCGCTACACTCCTGATGAGCTTGAAGGCATCCGTAGCCTCTATGCCGGTGAAGTGACCTTGGTCGATGCCTGGCTGGGCTATCTTCTCGACCGTCTGGATCGTCTTGGCCGTCTCAAGGACACCATGCTCATCGTGACAACAGACCACGGTCACCTCTTCGGCGAGCACGGGATGATCGGCAAGCCCTCGACGAGTCACGGTGACAGCAACCTCTACCAGGAGATCGCCAGTATCCCGCTGTTCGTCTATCACCCGGATATTCCCGGCGGGTCACGCCGCGACGACCTCGCACAACTCGTCGACGTGTACCCCACGGTGCTCGATGCCTTCGGAGTTCCGCCTCCGGCGGGCCTGCACGGGTACAGTCTGCTGCCTGCGCTGCGCGATCCTACGGCCTCCTGGCCCCGCGAGTTCGCATACTATGCAAAATATGGCGAGGCGATCAACGCCACCGATGGTCGTTTCACGCTCTTCCAGTGGCCGGCGGGAGAGTCGAATGCCCCACTGCACTGGTACAGTCCCCTCCCGCCGGAGTTCCTGAGGCCACGCATCGGACCGTACGACGCGTGCGCCACGCGTTATCCGGCCGACTGGCCACGTGGTCCAATGCGTACAGCCCTCTACGATCTTGCGGCAGATCCTCATCAGCTGCACGATCTGTCGAGCAGTGATATAGGAGCACGCGTCCGGCTGCAGCGTGCGCTTCGCGACTGGTTAGTCACCATTCGCGCCCCAGCAGAACAGCTAGAGCGCCTCGACCTCACCCACGTCACGCCAACTGACAGTGGTGCCAGGTGAATGAGCGCCAGTACCCATACCCGTGAGGCAATGATGTCGGAAGGAGAGATCAGCCTTGGCACGCAACCTTATCGTCGTGGTATTCGATACGCTGCGCTACGACGCCGTGTTCGGAGACCTGGCGCGGATGCCGCGGCTCCGGCGATTCGCCGAGCAAGCCGCCACCTTCACAAACGCATGGGGGGAAGGGCTGCCCACGATTCCCTTCCGGCGGGCTCTTCACACCGGCATTCGCTCCTTTCCCTGGCGCTATCACGTCGGAGACAGAGGCTCATTCCCCAATATTCCAGGCTGGCACGCCATTCCTGAAGCCCACACCACGGCGGCGGAATATCTCTACAACCGGGGCTACGCTACGCAGCTCATCGCCGATGTGTGGCACATGTTCAAGGCATCCCAGAATTTCATTCGGGGCTTCGCGAGCTGGGACTTCGTACGCGGCCAGGAAGGTGACACCTGGCAGCTCGGCGCTGATTCGCTGAGCGCCGCCTCCGGCGATGGTCAGCGTATTGGTCCGGCTGCCTATCTGTACCAGGTTCGGAATCGTGTGCGCGACGACGACTATTTCGTCGCCCAGGTGTTCGATCGAGCGAGCAGCTTCATCCACGCGATCCAAGGTGCGGATCCCTACTGTCTCTGGATTGAGAGCTTCTCTCCCCACGAGTTCTGGGATCCACCGTTGCGCTTTGCCAACGAGTACTTCGATAAGCCCGGTCTCAAGAACTACATTGTTCCGCAGCTGCTCAACCGCCGCGGTCCCCAGGTACAGGCTCAACGCGGAATGGCCGGCGCGAGTGACGCAGCAACGGCGAGCGACGGCCCGTCTGCCGATGACATCGCCCGCACCAAGGCGCTCTACCAGGGCTACTGCACCTTCTGCGATGAGCGCTTTGGTCGCTTCCTCGACACCCTCGAGCAGACAGGGGCGCTCAATAACTCCGTAGTAGCGGTGCTCTCCGATCACGGCACAGAGGTGTGGGATAAGGGTCAGTTCGGAAAGGCGGGATCACGCCTCTATCCTTACAACACTCACATCAACCTTATGGTCCGCCATCCTGAGGGAGAGGGCGCTGGAAAGCAATACGACGCTTTTGTACAGAACCAGGACATCCTACCCACTCTCCTGGACCTCCTCGACATCCCTCATCCCCGCCTCGATGGCGCCAGCCTCTGGCCGCTCGTAACCGGTACCTCCGGAGTAGCCGACCTTGCCGCACGTGACCACGTCGTCATCGGTTGGGACGTCTTTGCCTCGGTGCGCGACCGTGAATGGAACCTCCTTGTGAACACCGCCGAGCCGGAACGCGATCTGAGACTCTTCCACTTGCCAACCGATCCTACTGAATCCACCAACGTCGCCGCTGACAATCCTCAGGTGGTCACACGCCAGATCGGCCGGCTCGAGGCGCTCCTCGGCGCGCCTCTCCCAGCGGTGTACCAGCATAGGCCGTTGCGCAGCTCTTCAGCCACTCCCGGCGGCCTCCGTCAGAAGCGGAGCGAAGTCGCACTGCCAGGCGAGCGCTGGATCGGGAGCAATCAGGCATGATGCGCACAGCTTCGGAAATAGGCTGAGGTGTCTGTCACACTCTCCGGTGTGCCAGAGGCGGCCACGGCCTTCGACGTCGCCGGGTGTTCCGTCTGTGCGCACTCCTTCGGTCACGTTGAAGGCAGCGCAGCAACGGTCCCGCGGAGCCTGCCCAGATCACCCAGCTGCCCTCGCAGCAGAAAACCGAGCACCTTGGGAGTGACTACGACGGTGAAGTGGAGGGAAAGACATGGCACGAGACCAAAAGCCGAATCTGCTCTTGATCATGGCAGATCAGCACCGTCACGACTGGTTCGGCGCTGCTGGCGCTACCTGGACGCGCACTCCTCACATTGACAGCATCGCCGCCCGTGGTCTCCGTTTTACCCAGTGCGCGTGTAACAGCCCTGTATGCGCTCCTTCGCGCATCAGCCTGGCAAGCGGCCTCCAGCCCCATCGGGTGGGGGCACTCGATAACAGCGCCTTCCTCAAACTGACGACCCCCACCTACTATCAGGCGCTCCGCGACCACGGCTATCGCGTGGGATTCGTCGGCAAGATCGATCTGCACAAGCCTGACCCTTACAACGGGCGCAACGGGGATCGGCCCATCACGTACGCCTACGGCTTCACAGACCCCATCGAGTGTGAAGGCAAGATGCATGCGGGACAAGGCCCCTTGCCAAATGGTCCGTATAACCACTACCTCGTAGAGCGAGGCAAGTTCGAGCTATTCTGCACCGATTATCACCGGCGCGGGCACGGCCTTCCCGTGTGGTATGCCGCCGACTCCGTTCTAGAGACTGATGAGTGGGAAGACTGCTACATCAGCCGGAGAGCCTGCGAGCTGCTGGAGCGCTTCCCAGACGAGTCCCCCTGGCATCTGTTCGTGAGCTTCGTCGGTCCTCACGATCCTTGGGACCCTCCTACCGAGTACGCCGAGCACTTCCGCCGAACCCCCATGCCAGAGCCGCTAGCCGACTCCCTCGAAGGGAAGCCTCGCTGGCAACACACCAAAGCCAAGAAGCAGTCCGGCGCCACGGCTGAGGAAGTCGCCAACGTCCGGCGTCAATACACCGCTGCCCTCGAGCTCATCGACCGCCAGATTGGCCAGATCCTGGCAGCATTAGATCGCCGCGGCCAGCGCGACAACACCTACATCGTGTACTGCTCAGACCACGGAGAGATGCTTGGCGACCACGGCTTCTTTCAGAAGAGCATTCACTACGAAGCCGCTCTGCGGGTGCCGCTCATCGTTGCCGGACCAGGCATCACCCCCGGCCAGACACCAGCTCTCGTCGAGCTCTCCGACGTACACCCGACACTCCTCGAGCTCGCTGGAATCGCACCTAGCCCCGGGCTCGATGCACGCGCGTTTGTGCCCGTGCTGCACGATCCCCTCCAGGAACACCGTACCGACACGGTGAGCCAGCTCCTCCACTGCCGCTCACTGCGCAATAACGAGTGGAAGCTGGTTGAGAACCATAATGACCTGCCAGAGCTCTACCACCTCCGCGACGACCCGAACGAGCTCATCAATCTGGCTCCATCCCACGCCGATGTGGTTGCGAGGATGCATCGACGCCTCGTTCAGCGTCTCCTCTGACCTAACTTGGTCGCCGGAACCGGTCTCTCCAGGCGCCGCGCAAGGTTGCCGTATCGTGGCCTTTGAAAAGAGCCGCCAGCGCTCCGTATCATGCTCATGTTCAAGAGGCAAAGATGCCAAGGGGGCACGAACCCCCAGGGGGCTGCACGATGCAGGAACTGCGCGGCGCAGCAAGACGTCCGCGACGATTTGGAGCTGGAGAGAAATGGTTGGTGCATGGCGGGGCTGACAAGCGGCCAGATCCGTGAGGTATTTCTAAGCTTTTTTCGCTCCCGCGACCACCTGGTCATTCCGAGCTCTTCGCTCGTCCCCCCCAAGGACTCAGGCCTGCTGTTCACGACAGCGGGGGTGACTCAAGTCATCCCCTTTCTGCTGGGCCACACCCAGCCACCCAGTCACCGCCTCGCATCTGTTCAAAAGGTCTTCCGCACCACCAACATCGAAGAGGTGGGCGATGATACTCATCACACCTTCTTCGAGATGCTCGGCAACTGGTCGGTAGGAGACTACTTCAAGCGCGAAGCCATTGCCTACGCCTGGGAGCTGACAACAGGACCACTGGCCATCGATCGCAATCGCGTATGGGTGACCGTTCACCCTGACGACGACGTTTCGCCCGTCCAATGGCAGCACGTCGGAGTGCCACTCGAGCGCATCGTGCCTCTACCATCGAACTGGTGGCCCGAGGAAGCGGCGTCTGGCCCGTGTGGTCCCGATAGCGAGATGTACTTCGATCGCGGTGCGAGCTTAGGCTGCGGCAAACTTGACTGCTCCCCAGAGTGCGATTGTGGCCGCTTCGTTGAATTCTGGAACCTCGTCTTCATGCAGTTCGATCGCACCGCCAGTGGCCAGCTGCAGCCACTGCCCCGGCAAAATGTCGATACGGGTATGGGCCTCGAACGGATGGCCTGCCTCCAGCAGGGTGTGCGGACCATTTATGAGACGAGCGACTTTCGCCCCATCGTCAACACGATCAGCCGGCTCGCAAGCGTCGCCTACGGCACAGATCGTAAAAGCGATCGTGCCCTTCGCATCATCTCCGACCACAGCCGGGCAGCGACCTTCCTTCTTGCAGACAATGTGCGTCCTGCTAATGGCGGCCGGGGATACGTCCTCCGGCGCATCATCCGGCGTGCTGTGCGCTATGCAGTCGTGCTGGGAATCACCTCTCCCTTCCTCGAGAATCTAGCACAGCAGGTCATCGAGCGCTACAGTCAGGCCTATCCTGAACTCGAACAGCGGGCTGGCCGGATCAAGCAGGTGC
Organism: Chloroflexota bacterium; assembly: GCA_023381895.1. The sequence goes on along the minus strand of JAMCTA010000122.1, from coordinate 12,000 downwards.
TGAGCGATGAAGAGCGCCGTTTTTCCTCGACACTCGAAACGGGTATGACAGCATTCGAGCGCCTCGTCCACGACCTCGAAGCCCACGGCAACACAGTCATTCCTGGGGAGTCCGCCTTCATGCTCTACGACAGCAAGGGCTTGCCGCTGGAAGTGGTACAGGAGCTTGCCGCCGAACAAGGCTTTTCTGTCGACGTCGCTGGCTTCCAGGCTGAGATGGCTCGCCAGGTGGAGACTGCGCGCCGAGACCATCAACGCCACTCATCCGGAGCCGTCGGTGAGACTATGTCTGAAGTATTCACCGACCTTCCACCGACGACCTTCACCGGCTACGAGACGACTGAGAACACTGCGAGTGTTCTCCGGATCATTCGCGATGGTGAGCGCGTCGCCCAGGCGGAGATTGGCGACACGGTCGCTGTGATCCTTGACCGCACGTCTTTTTACGTGGAGAGCGGTGGCCAGGTATCGGACATTGGTGTCATCGAAGCCGATGAAGCGCAGCTTGAGGTTCAGGAGCTCGACAAGCTACCGTCGGGAGTGATCATTCACCGGGGAGTCGTCCGCAACGCATCCCTCCAGGAAGGCGATTCTGTCCTAGCGCGGGTGGAGGCCGAGCGACGCGCCGGCATACGCCGCAACCACACGGCGACGCACCTCCTCCATCAGGCACTGCGCCGCAATCTCGGAGAGCACGTCGAGCAGGCCGGATCAGTCGTTGCGCCTCATCACCTGACGTTCGACTTCACGCACGGATCGCGCCTCACCCCGGAGGAGCTGGTAACTATCGAAACTGAAGTCAACCACAAGGTTCAGAAGGACATGACCGTCACCACAACCATTCGACCACTTAGGGAAGCTGTTGCTGAAGGTGCAATGGCGCTGTTCGACGAAAAGTACGGCGATGTCGTGCGTGTCGTCTCCATTGACGGCTATAGCAAGGAGCTCTGTGGCGGCACACACGTGCACTCTACCGGGGAGATCGGCCCATTCATCATCATCGCTGAAACAGGCGTCAGCGCCGGTGTACGCCGGATCGAAGCACTCACTGGTTCTGCCTCCGTTGCTTACACCCGCGGGCTCCAACGATTGGTTCAGGGCTTAGCACAGCAGCTCAAGTCACCAACGAACGATCTGGAAACGCGTGTTCAAGGACTGCAGCGCGAGGTGGATGATCTCCGGCGTCAGTTGCGGGCTGCTCAGCGAGAGCTCCTTCCGGCGCTCGCTGAGCGCTGCATAGCACGCGCCACGCAAGGCAAGGTGGCAGCCATCATTGCTGAACAAGTCGCCATTGCGGACACTGAGAGTTTACGGTTGCTGGCAGATCGCATACTGTCCCAGATCAAGCAGGGCATAGTGCTCCTCGCTGCTCCCTCCGGTGACCGCGCCCAACTTCTCGTTGCCGTATCTCCTACGCTAACCGGCATCAGTCTGTCCGCTAACGTGCTCGTGAAGGAACTTGCCCAGCTGTCAGGCGGCGGAGGTGGTGGTGGCAATCCGCGGATGGCCACAGGCAGTGGCAAGCTCGAAGGGCTGGAAGCCGCGCTTGCCACATTGCGTAAGCGGCTCACAGAGGCCCAATGAGCGGACGCATACTCGCGCTCGATGTTGGGCAGCGCCGTATCGGCCTGGCCCTCAGCGATCCGTCGCACACCATCGCCTCGCCACTGGGGTTCTTGACACGCAGCAACACTGAGACTGACGCGGAAGAGCTCCGGCGCTTGATGACGGAACACGGGGTCGAGCAGATCATTGTTGGCTTACCGCTGAGGCTCAGTGGCGAGCGTGGCGTTCAAGCCATCCTGACGGAACGATGGGTGGCGAGTGTTGAGCAACTGCTCCAACTCTCGATGCAGCGCGTCGACGAGCGCCTCACCACCATTGAGGCCCACCGCTCGCTTGAGGCTCTTGGCCTCTCAGAGCGCCAGCGCCGCACACGCGTTGATGCCGCCGCCGCCGCGTTGCTACTTCAAACCTACCTCGATGGTCGGGCATCTCAAAAGCGACGGTCTTCCCTTGACAACAATGGTCACCCCCATTCGTTTGACAAGGAAGATTAGGGAGATGCGGATGCCATCGTCGATCGATCCTCAGCGCTCACGGGAGCTGGATAGCCTGCGCAAGGCACGATTCCAGCACACTGGCGGTCGAGCGCTCTACCCACGCCAGAAGAGTGGCGCAGGCACGGTCGTCCTCATAGCAGTTGCTGCCCTCATCATTGGCATCGTCGCTTTCGTCATCGTACGTAACGTGCTCCAGAATGCTCCCGTATCGACAAGCACCATCGCCATTACTACATCGACATCTCGGAGCCCGATCAGCTTTACAGTGCGCCATGGAGATACCTGGGACACTGTCGCCAATCGTCTGCAAAAGGATGGCATCATCCCCAGCGCTTTCCTCTTCAGAGCGCGCTTGCGTATCGCCGGCACTAATGGCGCCCTGGAGGCCGGTACCTACAAGCTGACCCCAAACATGAGCCTGGATCAGATTATCTCCACCCTTGAGCATGCGCAGCAGCCTAAAGCAGTCACGGTGCGCTTTACCGAAGGTTGGCGCATGGAGCAAGAGGCCGAAGAGCTCGAAAGCGCAGGCGTGACGAGTGCCAGTGACTTCTTGTCAGTCACAAAGAGCCAGATCCAAAACTTCAACTTCTCGTTCTTGGCAGATCGTCCTGCGGGCGCTACGCTCGAAGGTTACCTCTTCCCCGATACCTACGACTTCTACAAGAACACGCCGGCCGCCGAGGTGGTTCAGCGTCTACTACAACGGTTTGGGCAGGTAGTGACACCCGCCATGCAAGCGCAGGCAAGAGCGGAGGGGCACACGCTCTTCCAGGTGTTGATCGTGGCCTCTATCGTTGAGCGAGAGGCCGAGGTGCCCAGCGAGCGCCCGCTCATTGCTGGGGTGTACTGGAACCGCCTCAAGACCGGTGAGTGCATGTGTGCCGACCCCACGGTCCAGTACGCACTTGGCAAGCCCGGTAACTGGTGGCCTGTACTCAACGTCCAAGCACGCGACCTCGCGCCCGACTCACCCTACAATACCTATACCCATCGCGGCTTTCCACCGGGCCCCATCGCCGACCCTGGCCTCGCGAGCATCGAAGCAGCGCTCAATCCGCAAGGAACGTACCTCTATTTCGTCGCGAAAGGCGATGGCACGCACCTATTTTCACACACACTCCAGGAGCAGATTGCGAACGAGCAGAAGGTCCAGGGAACACCAACCCCGAAGCCATAATGCCGGAGTAATCACACCCGGCACAGCAACGCCGTAACTAAAGGATGATCCTGTGAGCGCCTGGTCTCCTGTGCCAACACTCTTCTGGATTCTCTCATTTGCCAGCCTCGCCATCTGCGATGCGTGCTGGCGACGTATCCCCGATCTCGTCGTGCTACCGTTGTTGATCGTTTCCCTCCTCTTTGCTGCTAGCTCCGGTGTACGATCCGTCCTGGAGACAACGCTCACAGGGGCCAGCACGGCAGTATTGTTCGCGATTCTCCGCTGGCTGTCGCTCCACTTCGCCGAGCACGAAGCCATCGGCAAGGGGGACGTGAAGCTGTTTGCTCTCATTGGCACGCTGATGGGCTGGACCGGCCTCCTGCTCGCACTCTTACTGGGGCTGACGCTGCTCGTGCTGATCACGCTCCCTCTCGTTGCGCTGAGGCGACTCGCACTTCAGTCAGCAGTGCCACTCGGTGCCGCAATCGCAGCTGCAACGGCCATCATCATTGGGACCGAGCATGCCCTAGCACAGCAGCTCCTACTTTTGCTGCGGTACCCTTGACAGGAGCGTACACAATGTGCGCCTGGAGAGTCTGAACAGCACATGGACCTCGAGCAGTTCTGCCGCGAACTCGCGGAGGTGCTGCACCTACCATCCACGAGCATCACTCCTGATTCCGCCTTTGAAGATATCCCCCGCTTCGATTCTGCCGCCCAGATTGAGCTCATCTTGCTCCTCGATGAGCGCTATGGCGTTCAGCTTCCAGAGGAGACGCTTCCGAGACTCAGGACTATCCGTGACCTCGGTCCGATTGTTGCGAAGCTCCGTCTGGCAAACGCCTGACTCCGCCTCGGCAGTACCGCCGGCGCATTGCCACGCGTTGCGTCTAATCGGCGCCTGAGAAGAGGTACGATGGAGATTCAAGGGCCACGAGTGACTATCGCAGCGATGGCAAGCGTCGTCCCTCCATTGCGCATCGGCAACGCGGAGCTTGCCGGACGTTTCCCCCAGCTTTCCGGACCACACGAGATCAAGGCCATGACTGGCGTGCAAGAGCGCCGCTACGCCACCCCCGAGCAGACGGCGACAGACCTCGCGCGAGAGGCCGCCGAGCACGTCTTCGACGCTGGGATTCTGCGAGACACTATAGACTTCCTGCTCTTCTGCACGGAAACGCCAGACTACCTGCTGCCGGCGTCGGCTTGTGTGCTCCAACACGCACTAGGATTGCCGTCGCATTGTGCAGCCTTCGACATCAACCTTGGGTGTTCGGCGTGGGTCTACGCCCTAGGCGTTGCTCAGGGGCTTATCTCAGCGAGGCTGGCTCGCACTGGCCTCATCCTCACGGCAGATGTCATCAGCCGCTACCTCAATCCACGTGACCGCTCAACAGTGTTGCTCTTCGGCGATGCGGCAACCGCCACCGTGGTGACCTCAAGCAGTGACGGCACAGGCTTGTCTCACCTCGTCTTTGGCACCGATGGGAGTGGAGGACGGTACCTACGCATCCCAGCAGGCGGCGCCCGTCTCCCTCGTACCTCCGAAACTGCGGTCGAACACACCGATGCTTCAGGAAACGTACGCTCAGCAAACGACCTCTATATGAATGGCGCGGAGGTACTATCCTTCACGCTGCGTCAGGTTCCACGAGCCATCCAGCAGTGCCTGCGTGAGGCAGGGCTGACGCCAGAACAGGTTAACCTCTGGGTGCTGCATCAAGCCAGCCGGCCCGTCCTCGACGCCCTGCAGCGGAAGTTCCAAGTGCCTTCAGATCGTTTCGTGCGCTTTCTCGATCGCGCTGGTAACACCGTAGGGTCAGCGCTGCCACTCGCCTTCGAGCAAGCCCTCCGCGAGCGGCGCGTACACCCCGGCAATCAGATCGTGGTGAGTGGCTTTGGTGTCGGCTTCTCCTGGGCTGCGGCGCTTCTCCAGTGGGGTGGCCAAGGAACACTGCTCGGCCGCGATCCGCTCGGTGAGGGATGCTGACCCCTGTTCAAGAGAGCGGTGACAAGAACGATGGAGCCGTCCCGACCACTGCGCGCCGCAACTCATCGATACTCGACGGCCTCACTGCTGCAAGTATCATGTCTCCAGGAGCAAACACAAGCAGAGGGTCGTAGAGCATCGCCTCGCCGTTGCGGAGTATTCCCAGGATGCGCGCGCCAACGGGGAGAATGAGCTGACGCGATGTGAGACCCACCGCCGGAGACGATGACTTCAAGTCCAGTTCTACAAGCTGAAGTCCATACTGATGTAATGAGGCGAGGTGCACCACGCTCTGATCGGGAAGATCTGTACGGATGGCTGCGAGCACGAGCTCTGTTGGACTGATGGTCGTGTCGATACCCAATCGAACGAAGATCTGCTGATTCTTCGGATTGTTGATACGAGCGATCGTCCTGGGTCTGTGGAAGCGCAGCTTCGCCACTTGACAGATAACGAGATTGTCTTCGTCATCGCCAGTGACGGCAATCACAATGTCAGCCCGGTTGCCACCTGCTTCTTCGAGCACACGCGGATCAGACGCATCACCACCGATGACCAAGTCCCCGAGCTCTGCAGCAAGGATACGAGCACGTGCCTCCTCCTTCTCGATGAGCACGCTCTCGATATCCTGCTGCACCAGCGCCTTCGTGAGGTAGTAACCCACCTTTCCGGCGCCACATACGATGATGAACACGGCTTAGCTCGCCTTCAAGGCCGCGCCAGCTGATGCTTCAAAGCACTGCGCAATTATCGATGCGCCAATGGTCGTCGGGCAGATCGTCTCCAAGCCCAGCTCGCGATAGGTCTGCTCTCGCAAAGGATCGTAAATCCGGCACACAACCTTCTTCACGCCGAAGATATACTTGGCCACCTGTGCCGCCATAATGTTGCGATTGTCTGCTGTCATGACGGCGGCGAAGGCATCGGCACGCTCAATACCTGCCAGTCGCAACACATCCTCGTCGATGCCGGTTCCCAGCACCGTCTGACCAGAGAATTCTTTCGGGAGCCTGAGAAAAGCCGTATCACACTGGTCAACGATTGCTACGGAGTGCCTCGCTGCATCCAACTGCGTTGCCAGGGTCGAACCCACACGGCCACAGCCCACAATCACGACGTGCATGGGAAGCCTTCTGATTCTTTCTTCTCATCTTTGAGCAGAAGTTGGTGAAAAACCTACCAACTCCTCTAACTATACCCCGCCACGCTTGCTCGTGGCACAGGTGTCACACGCTCTCTCAGCATCTCAAAGAGCTACGTCTGTCACGCTCAGTCGAGCTGAATCAACGGCCAGACGCGCGTGGAGTCGGGAAACGATCCCAGGTCATCCTTTAGCCACGGCGCCGGCGTCCTCGGCTTCCGCCCGACTTGATGGAGGAGCTCCCCGTACTGGCAGGCTCATCAGCGCTGCCAGCAGCCAGACGCTCCTCATCGATGACGCTCGCAACCACCGTGTCGTCACCAGTGAGCGCCTCAACCATGGTCTCCTCAGATCTCACAAGCGTAGAGGCCGGCGAGATGCCAGCAGCGCTCGTTTCCTGAGTCTTCGTGCGTATACGCATGGGGTACACGCCGACAACGATACGGAACGCATGCTCCATATCGTAGGAGAAACCCAGTTTCCCCTTCTGCTTGAGATCGACGAGCACTTCGGCCACCTGCACGGGCAAGCCGATGTGGCAGGGGCCTTCATTATCCTGCAAGCACGTCCCATCCTCAGGAGGAAGTCCGAAGCGTCGACGCAAGTCGGCCAGGGGTACGTATGTCCTACCGCCAACGAACCACAGGAGATTGTTGGACTTGACGCGCTTCGGCGGCGCCCCGACCATCACTTCCTGAGTGGACCTGCCCCGCTCTACAGTCTCTTGAATCACTCTTGTGCCACTACTCCAGAACGCAGTGCGCTTCCCTCAAAAGATATGCTACAACACGCTCAGTGTGTTTCAGTGTGCTGGGTCTCATCCTTCGCCACCCACTCCCGCTCACGAGGATCATGCCCAATGATGCTATGCCAGGCGTTGGCCCACCAGTGCGTACGGCTACCCGTGACCTCAACAACCGGCACAGCACTTTGAACAGTACTCTGATCACTCGGTGATGTCGCTAGGCTCAGGTGTCCCATCGCGCTGACAGCCTGCGGGATCGACTCAACGGTTGTAGCGACTACATCACCCGTGCGCACTGCCTGCCCAGCCTGAAGGAGCGTAAGCTCCGCGGTAAACCGAGCCAAGCGCAGTCGGAGCTGTTCATTCTCGCGCTGTAAGATTGCTGCTTCCGACTCTGACGAGCGCACACGCCTTCGCAGCTCTTCTATGCGAATGAAGCTCCAAAGGAGACGGCTATTAACCTCAAGTGCCTCGACGACCGATCTCTCGCCAGATGTCGAAGACATTCTCTCCTACCCTTGTCGGACCCCTATGTATGGCTGGTGCGAAGGAAAGCTCTCTTGCGCTTCCGGCCCCGCCTCTCCATAATTTTCGTTGTAACACAGCACACCAGAGAAGCAGTGCCAGCGCTGCTTCTCTGCTCTCGTCTTACGGTCACAAGAATCACGGTGGGGCACATTTCCGGAGAGTAATTCCGGAGGACTTAGCGCACGGTGACGGTGCCGACAATCGCCGAGGAGGTCCCGTCAGGCAGAAGAAGCCGGTCGAACTGGGTTCCGCGCAAGCGATACAGTCCTACCTCGACACGGTAGATTCCGGGGAGCGTACTGCGCGGAAGCGGCACGATGTGCTCATCGATGATCCACTGGCCCACCTCCCAGCTCGATGTAGGATCCCTCCCGTCATTTGGAGGTCCATCGTGCTGCCTACCCCCTATCAGATTTCGGGCGTCGAGGAGATGAACAAACACCGTGTAATCGCCAGGCAGACTAGCCTGGCACTCCCAGACCAACCGCACGACGACGTGCCCGCCAGGCACGGCAGCGTCAGTGTTGATAGTCGCGCCAGCGAGCACAGCAGCGCCGCTAAAGACCTCACGAAACGGTTGACCAAGGTCGGCTGGTGGCTGAAACTGGCGCGGCCGGCTTTGAATCTCCATCCGCCCCAATGTGATTACTACCTGCTGCGCCCGTTGATCGGTAGTGATCACGAGCTGCACGGTCGCCTCTCCGATGGGAAAACTTGCGGGAACGGCAAGCGCCAGAACCTGACGGAAGACGCTTCCCGCTGGCCAGAGCGAAGTGGCATACCCCGGCGTGAGCTCACTCGGTGTGCCAATGGGAAACGCCACACTGGCGTGGTCCGCGACTAGACGGAGCTGAGCCAAGAAGTTGACGTTGGGCTGGCTGGTGGACCGCCACAGAAGGTCAACTGGCTGATTGGCTCCCTGCTCCAGACGTGCCGGCAGCCGATCTTCACCCCACAAGATGAGATGACCACCCACCTGGGTATTGAGCTGCAGTGCAGGCGGAGGCACCGTCACAGGCTGTCGCGGAGGCACTACCGTGACTTCGCCAAGAGCGACCATGGGGGGCAACGTGACCCCATCGGACTTGACTGCAGTCAAGTCCTGCTTGGTCTGAATGTTGTACACACCGAGCTGGAGACGGTACATGCCTGGTGGGGTCGCCCCATTGATTGGCAGTATGAGCCGGCCCGAAACTGCACGGCCAACGACCCAGTGCTCCGTTCCATAGTTGTACGACGCGAGCGGTGGAGCGGCTTGAGCCCATACGGTGCCATCACGGGTCAACTGGAGCACGCCGACAAGCGAAGCAGTCGACGGGCGGAGGAGAGAGAACCAGGTGTCGACAGCGAAAGCGCCGCCCCCAGCAATCGCTTGCTGTTCGATATGGTAACTGTCGAACTCAAGAGCATCTCCAAAAGCGATTCGCTCAGGTTGCTGATCTTCAGGATGAGCTGAAAAGGATACACCACGTGCCAGGTGATAGAGCTGAACGAGGAGGCCCTGTGCACCAGCATAGGATTGTCGGAGCTGTCCCTTCTCTTCCAGCATGTTGCGTACGAAGTGCGTCGCGTCCGCATATTGCGGATGCCACCAGATGACCCACAACCGCGAGTGTCCCTGCGCAGCAGCATTGAGAGTTGCCGCCAGTTGCGAAAAATCGTCCGGACGCTCCAGCTCGTGGAGTGCCGGGAACCATCCAACCCCTTCTGGACCGAGAAATCCAGTATAATAATATGAGAACACTGGTGAGGTATCTTGATCGAGTAAAATGGCATCGCCAGGGCGAGCATCTCGGCGTATGTATGCCACCGCGGCCCGCATGTCTCCATCTTTGATCTCGTGCGCACCGAGCGGTGCATGCCCCCAGGTACGGATAGTAGCGCCAGCAGCAGCACCGATCACGGCGACAGTCAGCAACACCGCACCGCTGCGCCTGAGGAAGCCTGACACCGTTGCAGCGGTCTGATTGGCCGTAACTCCGGCAAAGCTCGCGACGAGCACTGCCATAAGCGGGGCCAGTGGCAATAGGTACCGGTCGAGAAAAATGGGGTTGTGTGCAGTAATGACACCTGCCTCCAACAGCGACAGAGCCACGGTGATCACGAGGAGGATCGTGCCTCGCCAGACCCTCCTGTGCACGCTAACGAGAACAGCTACTACGAGACCACACGCAGTCAGCGCCACGAGCTGACGATCGTCACCAGTAAAGGCACCGGGCCGGCTGAAGGTGGCCGCCAGCACCCGTCCGGGAGCAAGGAATGGAGAGATGCTTCCCTTCCAGAAGAAGTTCGGAGCAGATCGGACCACTTGCACCTGCACCACCATACTCGGTAACCATGGGGCATAGAGAGCCGCGATGGTCACCCAACTGAGGGCCAGTGCCCACAACCGGCGCGGTCTTGCAACGAGTACAGCGAGAAGATGCGCAGGGAACAAGAGAACAGTGGCATAATGACTGTATAAGGCAAGTGCACCGGCGAGCGTATAGCATGTCCACCAGCGGCGCTCATCGACTCGCTCGTCAAGTGCCCGCACGAGTGCGTAGGTGGCCAGCGTGGTCCAAAGGGCTGCCAGTGTGTAGGCCCGTGCCTCCTGGCTGTAGTCGATCATGAAGATCGAGCTGGCAGCAAACACGCCGGCGAGCGCACCAAGCCACCATTGCTTCAGCACCCTTCGCGCTAGTATCATCACCAGTGCCACAATGAGCACTCCCGCGACCAACGAGAGCATGCGAAGAGCATATGCGCTCGCTCCAGCCCCATCGATCCAGAGATGCAGGAGCACGGGGTAGAGCGGAGGATTGAGGTCGTGATGCGCAATGGTGCTGAGCAACCGTGGCCACGCCAGGCGGGCGAAAGTCCAGCTTACTCCCTCGTCGTACCACAGGCTGGGACCACCCATGTTGTAGGCACGCAACCCATAGCTCAGCAGCAGGAGAATGAGCAGGACACCGACACGCACGTTCCACTGGCAAGCGCGTGTCGCACTGCGCCTTAGGCGCAATGAGCTTGAGGAGCCTCCAACCATCGGGCACCACTGTAGCAGAAACAAGCAGGCTTGCCCTAGTAGTCCGTTACTCCTCTTCTGGCTGGCACTCACAGGCCGTCCAAAGGAGATCCCTCGCCCGCGTGGCGGGCGAGGGATGCCAGAGGCAGGGTGAGGGACCGTCAGGCACCAGTCAAACACGGGTAACGCGCTACTAGAGCAGTCCTGTAGCAGATCCCCTTCAAAAGTCTAGGCTGACCATGCTGGAGTCAGGTAAACTCTTCGATGGAGGAAGTCATGCCACTGGATGCGCGGGGACGCCCAACGACCGCAACGGTTGAGGATTATGTCAAAGCAATCTACCATCTCGGCGGGGCCGAGCGTCCCGTCGCAACCACCGAGCTGGCGGACCGTCTCGGTGTGACCGCAGCCGGCACTTCCCACAAGCTCCGGCAGCTCTCTCAGCTCGGCCTCGTGGAACATATGCCCTACCACGGCGTCATGTTGACGAGTGCCGGCGTCCGGGCGGCGCTCGAGGTGATCCGCCATCACCGGCTTGCTGAACAGTTTCTCGTCCAGGTGCTCAACTATACATGGGATGAAGTCCACGAGGACGCGGAACTGCTCGAACACGCTATGACAGAACGGCTCGAAGCGCGGATCGCTGCGAAGCTTGGCGACCCGGCGCGCGATCCTCACGGAGACCCCATCCCGACGGCAGGAGGCCAAGTGACCACCACCATGCTGCAGCGGCTTGCGGACCTCCCGCTCGGGGTTCGAGCACAGGTGCGCCAGGTCAGCGACCGCGATCCGGCCAAACTGCGTTATCTTGCCCGGCTTGGCCTCATCCCAGGCGCGACGATCACCGTCGTACGTCGCGGTCCGTTCCGCGAGCCACTCACCGTGCAGGTGGAAGGGAGTGAGTTCGCAGTGAGTCAAGATCTTGCGACCGAGTTGGGAGTCGAGAGAGAATCTTCAGGAGGAATGCCATCATAGCTCGTCCTCTTCCTGTTGCAGTGTTCTCTACAAAGATTGTAAACACAGGCTGCCTCTTGTGTAATTGTGATTAGCCTGGTAACATACAAGGTCTTAACCCTGACCTTGTGCTCAGCAAAGGAGATGGCAGATGTCTGCAGTAGCAAGAGAATGGTTCCCAACACACGACGAGGACGAGGCCATCACCTCCGAGCACCCTGTGCATACAGATGAGGAAGAGTGGGCGCTGCGCATCCCGGCGCGAACGTTGCGGCGCGAAGAGGAGCCCGACATCCATGCGGCAACGCTCGATAGCTTAGCCGCCTACCTTGCCGAGATCGGTACTGCTCCACTCTTGACTCCCGCCCAGGAGATCAGCCTGGGAAGGCGTGCCCAGGCCGGGGATCGCGA
>JAMCTA010000072.1 GCA_023381895.1 Chloroflexota bacterium | reverse complement strand
CGACGGGGCACTGGAACGTCTTCGTCACGAACGCCATCGACGTCGGTATCTACGACGATCTCATCAACGTGCCGTTTGCCAAATACTACTGGTCGTCCGGCAAGTGGATGCCACTCCTGGCTACGAGCTGGAAGATCGTACCGCCGAATGAGTTCGTCCTGACCATGCGCAGCGGCCTCAAGTGGAGCGACGGCAAAGACGTGACGCCGCAAGACGTCATCGCCACCTTCAACATTGGCCGCCTGCAGAGTTGGGCGGTATGGCACTATCTGGATAAGGTATCCGCCTCTGGCAATGACATCACCTTCCATATGGCCAAGCCTGCCAGTGTGGTCCAACGCTACGTTTTGGAGCAGCGTGTCTATTCCGCCGCCACCTTTGGCTCCTGGGCCGACAAAGCAGACGCGCTGTTCACTGCCGGGAAGACGATCAAAGACCCGGAAGTGAAGGCGCTCCTTACCGATTTTGAGAAGTTCCGCCCAGCCGGCATCGTGGCCAGCGGCCCCTTCATGTTCGATGAGAAGCAGCTCACCGAGGCCCAGCTTGCTCTGGTGAAGAATCCCACCGGCTACGCCGCCGATAAGGTGCTTTTCGACAAGATCATCGCGTATAACGGTGAGACGCCGGTGGTGACACCGCTCTTCCTGGCCAAGCAGATCGATTACGGCACCTATGGCTTCCCCACAGCCACGGTCAACGCCCTGGTGCAGGAGGGCTTCCGCATCCTGACGCCGCCCATCTATTCCGGTCCGGCCCTCTACATCAACTACGCCCGCCTCAAGGGTCTGACGAAACCGGAGGTGCGTCAGGCTCTCGCGTATGCGATCGACCGTGTTACGAACGCGACGGTTTCACTCGGCAAGTCCGCCATCGCCCAGAAGTACATGACGGGCCTCAGCGACAATCTGGTGCCGCTGTGGTTGGAGCCGAGCGATATCGCCAAGCTCAATCAGTATCCTCTGGATCAAAAGAAGGCCGGGAGCATGCTGCAGTCCGCCGGCTGGAAGAAGGGCAGCGACGGTATCTGGGTGGACGACACCGGCAAGAAGTGGGACTACGACCTGGAGGTTCCGGCAGACTATGCTGACTGGTCAGCCTGTGCGCAGAACCTGGCGGAGCAACTGACCAAGTTCGGTCTCAAGACGACAGTACGCGCCATCCCGCACGTCCAGGCCGGGCAGGACATGCTTAAAGGCAACTTCAACCTGTCCATTCAGGGCTGGGGCGCCGGCAGCCCCTACCCGCAGTTCTCCTACGAGTCGGACATCCTGGCCAACGTGCCGCCAGAGAATCCGCTCGGTCCCGGCAACTCCTTCCCACTGACGCAGACCACCAAGGTCGAGGGTCAGGTGAACTTCAAGGATCTCGTGGTCGCCGCCGGCGAGGGGCTTGATCAGGCAAAGCAGAAGGTCGCCGTGTCGAAACTGGCGCTCGCCTTCAACGAGCTACTGCCCACGATCCCCATATGGGAGCGTTACGGCAACAACCCGGCGCTGGACGGCGTGCGCGTCACTGGCTGGCCAGCCAACGGGGACCCGATCTATCGGAACAGTCCCTACTCTGATTCTTTCGTCGTCATGATGCTCTACACGGGGCAGCTCAAGCCGGTTCAGAAGTAGATCAACGTCACGCCGGGAAGGGCTGGAGCATTCTCGCCGAGAGGTGCTCCAGCCCTTCTCTGTGTCTTGGATTCCCGGCAACAGAGTTTGCACCCTCACCCCCCGCCATGCTACTGTTGTTATGAGCAAGGCTGGCACGAAAGTTGCTAACGAAGAAGCGAGAGGCTTGCTACCGACCCCTCCTCTTCCGTCATTGTGAGGGGTGAGCGTGGATCTCGAACAGCAGATCCGCCCTGAAACGTCGTTCCGCATCTCGCCTCGCCTCATCCAGTCCACTCGTATCCTGGCTCTCTCTTCTGTTGAGCTCTCTCAAGCCATCGAGCAAGAGATGAACGAGAATCCTGCGCTCGAAGTGGAACAACTCCCCGGCTGCCCAAACTGCGGGATGACGCTCAACGATGGTCGCTGTCTGAACTGCTCTCGACCGCGACGTGACGACACTCAGCTCGACTCAGCAAGCACCTGGGATCGCGAGGATGGCATGTACGGCTCCTCTCGCCGGAGTAACGCCGGCGATGATGAAGACTTCGATCCTGTGGCCCACGCAGCAGAAGCCGAGACACTCACGGAAGCGCTCCTCAGCGGATTGCGCCCTCTCTTGAAGGCTGAGGACCAGCCTCTTGGCGACTATCTTGTTGGTAACCTCGACGACCGTGGCTTCCTGGCCGTATCCTTGCCACAGGTTGCCGCGGCATTCCAAGTCCCTGTCGAACGCGTGGAGGGGGTATTGCACGCGCTGCAAAGTCTCGAGCCGCCAGGCATCGGCGCCCGCAACCTTCAGGAGTGCCTCCTGCTTCAGCTTCGTGCTCTTGCCGAACAGGGTGAGCCACAGCCTCTAGCCGAGCGCATCATCCGTGATGATCACCTGAGAGAGATCGCCCAGCGCCGCTGGAGCGAGGTTGCCAGTGCTGCTGGCTGCCGGATCAGCGACGTCAAGGAGGCTTGGATCTTCATCAAGCAACGTCTCACGCCCTTTCCAGCGAACGGTTTCCATCCCGCTGTCGAAAGTGCTCGCCCTCAAGCCCTGCGACCCGATGTGATCATCCGCCACTCTCTTTCGGGAGCGTTTGAGGTTGAAGTCATCGAAGCCGCACGCTATGAGCTGAAGATCAACGACACCTATCTCGCCTACTACGCTCCGCAGCTACGTAGTCAGGTCAGCCCGGAGGATCGTGCCCACATTCGCGACCACGTGGTCCGTGCACGCTTCTTCATTGATTGCATCCGGCAACGATGGGAGACGTTGCGACAGATCGCTGAGTGCCTCGTTGAGTGTCAGCGAGAGTTCCTGGAGAAAGGGGTGCGCTTCCTCATGCCTCTGACTAGAAGCGAGCTCGCGTTGAAGCTGGGGCTGCACGAGTCGACCATCAGCCGCGCAACTGCAGGAAAGTACGTGCTGCTCCCAGATGGACAAACTATCGCTTTCGAGGACTTCTTCGATGCATCGCTGCGCATCAAAGACGCCATGCGCGAGATTCTCTCCCAGGAGCGCTCGACAGGCCCGCTCAGCGACCAGCACATTGCTGAGCGACTGCGTGAGCACGACTTCTTCATTGCACGTCGTACTGTCGCAAAGTATCGCGACGCTCTCGGCGTGCTCCCCAGCCGCTACCGCTAAGTCTAGATTTCGCAGTGTGATGATGGATGCTACGCTAGACAGTCTGCCAGGCGTGTGGGGCGGTGAGGATGCCTGTACACGAGAACCTCCTGAGGCAAGGCGGCTGAGGGCGTGGTGGGAGCGCTGGCATGGCGACGCTCCCACCACGCCAGTTCGGGCGATGTGCTAAGCTGCCACGAGGGAGGCGCCGGTGCCCATTATTCGAGTCCACAACCTCGTCAAGGTGTTCCGGCTGCCCAAGCGAAAGGCCGGCGTGCTTGGCAGCGTGCGCACGCTCTTCACGCGCGAGGTCACTGTGACACAGGCGGTGGACGGCGTGACCTTCGACATCGCGGAGGGGGAGCGCGTCGGCTACCTTGGGCCGAACGGCGCCGGCAAGTCCACCACCATCAAGATACTCACCGGTATCCTCGTGCCCACCGCTGGCGAGGTTGAGGTGGCCGGACTGGTACCCTGGCGCGACCGCGAGCACAACGCGCTCAACATTGGCGTGGTCTTCGGCCAGCGCAGTCAGCTCTGGTGGGACCTCCCGCTCGTCGAGTCCTTCAAGCTCGTCGCCAAGCTCTACCGGATGTCGCCCGCTACCTACCGCCGCAATCTGGAGCGCTTCGTTACCCTGCTGGACATGGGCGAGTTCCTGGAGCAACCGGTGCGCACGCTCAGCCTTGGTCAGCGCATGCGCGGCGACCTGGCGGCGGCCATGCTGTACGAGCCACGCCTCCTCTACTTGGACGAACCGACGGTCGGGCTGGACGTGCTGGCGAAGGAACGCATCCGCGCCTTCATCGAGGAGATTAATGCTGAATGCCGGACAACAGTGCTGCTCACGACACACGACCTGGGCGACGTGGAGCGGCTCTGCCCCCGCCTGTTGATGATCGACCACGGTCGCGTCCTCTTCGACGGCACGGTGGAGCACCTCAAGGCGCATTACGCCTCCCACCGCACGCTGGTTGTGCAGATGGACGCCGAGGGCGTGACCATCGACCTGCCCGGCGTGGAGGAGATCCGCCGAGAGCGTGCGAAGGTGTGGCTGCGCTTTCAGCCGGAGCAGCTGAGCGCCCCAAACTTGATTGCCGACCTGGCTGGGCGCTACCCTGTCACCGACCTGTCGCTGGCGGAGGCGGACTTGGAGGGGATCATCCGCCAGATCTACCAGGAACGGCAGGTGCGTGATGGCGTCGCGCTGGCGTAACCTGCCGGCCTACTTCCAGCTCATGGCGCTCTGGCCGCAGCTCTTTGCTGCCTACCGCTTCAACATCGTCTTCGAGATCGTCGGGCTACTGCTCCAGGTGTTCCTGCTCAAGACGGTATGGACCGCCGTCTATGCCGGCCGCCCGATCGTCTCCGGACTTCCTTTACCGACGTTGATTGCCTATCTCACCCTCACCAACCTCCAGCTCTGGGTGATGTGGCCCCAAATTAGCCAAATGATGCAGGAGCGCATACGCGAGGGGCTGGTGGCGCTGGACATGGCACGGCCGGTCGGCTTCTTACAGCAGATGTACTGCCACCAGCTCGGCGGCACGCTGGCCATTGGCCCTTTCTTCTTGCTAACCCTCCCGTTCGCCTGGCTAGTCGGCGGGCTGACAGCGCCGGCCTCGCCGGCCTCCGGCGCGCTCTACGTGGTGAGCGTGTTGCTGGGCTACCTCATCGGCATGCTCGTCGCCTTGCTCACCGGACTGATTGCCTTCTGGACGCTGGAGGCGAGTGGTATCACCATGATTCAGACCTTCGTGGCGCAGTTCTTCGCCGGTGCGCTCGTGCCGATCTGGTTCTTCCCGCCGGCGCTGCTGGTGGTGGCGAAGGTGCTGCCTTTCCAGTCGGAAGGATTCGTGCCGGTGGCCATCTACCTTGGCCAGTTGGAAGGCAGCGCGGCGCTGCGTGCACTGGGCCTCCAGGTCTTCTGGGTGGTCGCCCTCGCCGCCCTTGCTCGCCTCGTTTGGAGCCGGGCGCACCGCCGCGTCGTGGTGCAGGGAGGCTGAGGTGCGCGCGCTCAGCATCACCCTCGCCATGCTGGCGGCCGCCTTCCGCGGCCAGATGCAATACCGCGTCAATTTTGTCATCCAGGTCGTATTCGGGCTGGGCTACCAAGGCACCGGCTTCATCTTCATCTGGGTCGTCCTGAGCCGCTTCCAGACACTGGCCGGCTGGTCGCTCGGCCAGATCGCCTTCCTCTACGGCCTGCGCCTGACCATCCACGGTCTGTTCGTCATCTTCTTCGGACGGCTCTCCAACCTGGACCGGACAATCCGCGAGGGGAAGTTCGACCGTTACCTGATTCGGCCACTGGCCCCACTCCTGCAAATTATGGCGACGGAGGTGCGTGTGAGCGCCATCGGCGATGCCCTTGGCGGCGTTGGCCTCTTCCTCGCCGCCAACGCCCTGGTGCGCGTCGATTGGTCCCCATTGGCCGTCGTCTACCTCCTGCTAGCGATCGTCGGCGGTTGTCTGATTGAGGCGGCGCTCATGCTGGCCGTGGCAACGTGCTCCTTCCGCGCCCTCAACACCACGTCGCTCGTCTTCCTGGTGGACAGCATCTTCAGTAACTTCGGCAACTATCCGCTCAGCATCTACGGCGCAGGTGTCCGCTGGCTGCTGACGTTCGGCATCCCTGTCGCCTTCGTCTCCTACTTCCCCGCCGCCGTGCTGCTGGGCCGCACCCACGACCTGTCCGTGCCGCCACTGATCGCCTACCTGGCGCCCGCCGCCGGGCTCCTGTGGTTCGGGTTGACCTACCAACTCTTCCGCCATGAACTGCGTGCCTACCAGAGCAGCGGGCACTGAACGCATAGCCGGAAGATGGCGACGCTATGACATGCGCCGCGCTTCAGGCGGAGCGAGCAGCGCGCCTGGGCCGACGTCTACCTGTGGGACTTGCTCATCGCCGATGTGGCACGCAAGAACACGGAAGTCATGGCGCCGCTCGTGGGCGTGCTTGCGACGAGCGGCGCGTTTACCATCCCACTCGAAGGGGGTCGGTTCCTGATTCCAGGCGCGCGTTGTGACTGCCAGGCGGTCGTGTCGACGTGGCTGAAGGCGCGGAATGCCGGCTAAGTCTGGGGGTAGTCCTCCGACGGGCGCGTTCCGAACGGATCGGCTTCTATGAGTACCTTGTACAGCCGCTGCTGACGCTCGCGCCCCTCCTGATACCGATCGTGGCTCGCCTTGTCTGGCAAGGTAGTAGGTCCCAGTGCCGCAGCCACACGCGGATCATCGAGACGATCAATGACGCCAAGCCCCCAAAGACCCAGGATGGCGGCACCTCGACTCGTAGCCTCTCCTTCTTGCGAGACGGTCACCGGGGTACCGAGGACATCTGCTAGCATTTGCACCCACAGCGGAGAATGGACGATTGCTCCCCCATTGGCAATGATCGGAGCGCCCTCAGGCAGCAGCGGCTTCAAGAGGTCGTAGAGCAGCGCGAAGCGGTAGCTCACTGCCTCAAGCCCTGCCCGGAGGAAGTGCCGCGGCTCTGTGGTGAGACTCACGCCGACAAACGCCGCTCGCGCTCGACCATTCCAGTTCGGGCTCCGCTCCCCCGCCAAGAATGGGAGCACAGTCAACCCGTGGCCATCCGGTGGAACGCTGGCGACCACCTCTTCAAGGTCTGAGTCGGTGTCGACGCGGAAGGTCCGGAGCAGCCATTCCCAGAGAAGTCCACC
>JAMCTA010000058.1 GCA_023381895.1 Chloroflexota bacterium | reverse complement strand
TGACGAGCATCGGGGTCCGTGTGTCGCCAGCACCGCGCAAAGCACTGGCGCAAACGAGCTGGAGCACGAGAAAGATGGACGTCTGAGCCACGATGTCTAGGTAAGAGCCGCCCGCTTCGACGACGTTCGGAGCGGCGCCGAGCAGGGCGATCACTGGCCTGCTGAAGATGTGACCGAGCACTACGATGACTGCGGCAATGGCGGCAGCAAGAAGGATGGATTGCTTGGCGGCACGCGATGCTTCGGCCGGTCGGTTCGACCCCGTGAAGCGAGCCATCAGAACAGTGGTGCCGACAGTGATCGAGGTGAGCGCCGCAATGACGAGGAACATGATCTGCAGTGCGGTTCCGACCCCGGCAATAGCCGCGGCCCCCAGCCTGCTCACCATGAGCATGTCGATGACGCCGAGCATCGTCTGGAAGAGGTTCTCGGCAATGATGGGGATGGCGAGACGGTTGACGCTGCGGACTAGGTCCTGGCCGTCCAGCGCGAACGTCGTAGCTCGCGCTGGTGGTTCGGTGCCTTCGGTCGCTCCGCCTTCGGGCCTGGGTGCTGCCGCTACTGCCGGCTGGCTCGACGCACTCATAGTTGGCACCTCGTCTGCTCTGGCAACGACAGCGGCATGATCTCCGGCTCGTTAAGCTGTTCTCCAGAAGGTACATCACACTGCTTGTCATCGTCAAATATTGTGAAAGCGACACGCGCTGGCTGCTGGCGAGGTACCAGCCTACTGTCTCCTAGATGAGGCGCCGTCCCACCGAGGCGTAGAGCAGGCCGAGCAGTGTGTCGAGCGCCTCTCGTATGGCCACCTTGATGGCTGCCGGCGAGCAGCGGTGGTGCAGCGCCGATTCCGCGCTGCTGCGGTGTGCAATGTCCCAGATGGCTTGCTGCTGCCGGGGGGTGAGCCGCTGGACAAGCTGCATGATGGTGTCACGCTCGAAACGCAACATACCTTCGCTGTGGCGGAGCTCCTCCTGAATGTAGGCTCTCCAGGAGCCAGCCTGGCTTGCCTGGAGGGTGACCGTATCGACTGGTGTAGGACCGCGCATTAGCACGGCGGTACCCTCAATCTCCACGAACTGGCGCGGTTGCGGCCTTCCCCGTTCGTCGAAGCGCGAGTCGCCGCGGCCAGGTCGGGATGAGTAGACGTCGGCGTCTGTGGCCGTGGCGCGCCCGAGCCACGGAAGAGAGAGTGCTGGTGCGCTTCCCTGTGGGATCGCGGCATAGAGTGTCCAGCGGACGTATTCGCGCAGTGTGCGTCGGAGCTGGGCCTGAATAATCGCACTCTCGCTCTGGTGTGCTGGCATATTTCACCTCATTCTGGAACAAATGTTCTATATTCCACGTGTACAGGATAGGCGCGCTGCTGTCAAGAGGAGGGTGCCCCCTGGTGCTACACTGCGCCACGAGAGGGCGGGATGAGCGAGTGTGCTGCTCGTGCTGGGCCATAGAGATGCGGGTGCTGGCGGGGTCACGAGACATAGGAGGACTCATTGCCTTGCAGACCCCGGCGAGCTCTGCTCATGCCTGGGGAGGCAGGTCTCGTGAGCTGCGTCTTGCCGGGCATCTTCTCCCTGGCGCCGTCTTTGCGAGGAGTGGCGATGGATTCTGAGCGCGGAGGAGTTGATGCGATCGCCGGCATCGATGTCGGCGGCACCTTTACAGATTTCGTGCTCCTTACGAAGAATGGCATTCGCACTCACAAGGCGCTCTCGACGCCCGATGACCCCCTGCGTGCGATTCAGCAGGGGCTCGCTGAACTCGCTGGTACCGCGCCTACTACAGTGATCCATGGCACGACGATCGTGACTAATGCCATTTTGCAGAACCGCGGAGCACGCACCGCTTTCCTCACCACTCGGGGCTTCCGAGATCTCCTCCTGCTGGGCCGTCAGGACCGCCCTGCTCTCTATGACCTGCGCGCCCGGCCGCCTGATCCGCTCGTGCCGGTAGACCGATCTCTGGAGGTTGCCGAGAGGATCGCCGCCGATGGCCAGGTGGTGGAAGGGCTGACTGCGGAGACCGTGGCTAGGCTCGCCGTCGCCATTCGAGCTCTTGATGTCGAGGCGGTGGCCATCTGCTTGCTCTTCTCTTTTCTCCACCCTGATCACGAGCGCCGCCTCGCCGCCGCGCTACGCGAGCATATACCTGGACTCTTTATCTCCCTTTCCAGTGACGTGGCGCCGGAGTTTCGCGAGTACGAGCGGGCCAGTACCACAGTCATCGACGCCTTCACAGGACCGCTGACGGCTCGCTACCTGGCGCGCGCGGCGGTCACGCTTCCTGATCTGCAACTCATGCAGAGCTCCGGAGGGTTGACCACCCCGCAGGCTGCTGCCGAGCATCCGGTCTGTCTCGCGCTGTCTGGTCCGGCGGGAGGTGTGGCGGGAGCGATTGCGACTGCTGGCCGGGAATGCACCCAGCTCTTGACGTTCGACATGGGAGGAACGTCGACTGATGTCGCCCTGTGTGATGGAGGCGTGCCTTTCATGGCCGAGGCGAGCCTCGGTGGCTGGCCGCTTCGCCAGTCGATGGTGGCGGTACACACCATCGGCGCGGGCGGTGGCTCGGTGGCGTGGGTTGATGCAGGAGGCGCTCTCCGCGTTGGTCCGCAATCGGCTGGCGCCGAGCCTGGGCCGGCGTGCTATGGCCGGGGAGAGCTACCAACGGTCACCGATGCCAACCTGTTTCTCGGGCGTCTTCCGAGCACTGGGCTCTTGGGTGGCCGTATGCCTCTGTCAAGTGAACGGGCACGTACGGTGCTTGCCCACGTGGGAGCGGCGGTGGGGCTTTCTGCGGAGGAGACCGCCGTTGGCATGGTGCGCATCGTCAACGCTGCGATGGTCCGAGCGCTGGCTCACGTGTCGATCGAGCAAGGTCACGATGCTCGCGAGTTTACGCTCCTACCGTTCGGAGGCGCGGGCCCGCTGCACGCCTGCGAGCTTGCCGAGGCACTGGACATTCAGACGATCTTCCTCCCGCGCTACCCTGGGTTGCTCTCAGCGCTCGGAATGGTGCTTGCTGGCAGTCTGCACGACGTCCGGCAGGGACTACTCCGGAGGGCGGATGCCGTCGGCGAGGATGAATGGCAGGCGCTCTTCACGCCGCTCCAAGCCCAGGCTGAGAGAACTGGCGCCGCAGACGCCGAGATCATGCGTTTCGCTGATCTGCGCTATTGCGGACAGTCATTTGAGCTCACGGTGACAGCCGGCGGCACGCTTGCCAGCACGGTCGAGCGCTTTCACCAGGCGCACGAGCAACGCTATGGCTACCTTCACCGGAGTAGGCCTGTGGAGATCGTGACGCTACGGGTTCGCTCGCAGACTCCCGCCCGTCACAAGCTTCCACCCTACCGACCCGAATCGGGAGCGGTTTCCTTGGGTGATCAGCTGGTGTGGTTGCAGGACCACTGGGTCTGGGCGCCGGTCCTTGCGAAGGCCCGCCTGATACCCGGCACGCACGTTCGCGGACCAGCGCTTCTGGTACAAGATGACGCCACGGCGTTGGTGACGCCTGGGTGGAGCGGCACAGTGGATGATGCTGGTGCGCTGATGCTGGGCTGCACACATGATTGAGAAAGCTAGGGGGAACGCTGTGGTCGCCCGTTCTGTCGCCGTCGGGTCGACGAATCCCGTGAAGGTGCGAGCCGTTGCGGCTGCGTTCCGTACGGTGTGGCCAGAGGTGGACTGGAATGTGCGAGGGGTCTCGGTGGATTCCGGAGTGCGCTCCCAGCCCATGAGTGACGAGGAAAGTGTCGCTGGAGCACGCCAGCGCGCGCACAGGGCACGGGCAGCGCTGGATGCCGACTTCGGTGCCGGACTGGAGGGTGGTCTTCAGCACACAGCTGGGTGGTGGCTTGACTGCGGCTGGGTGGTCATTGTTGACCGTGAAGATCGGGAAGGCTTAGGTTCCACTCTGAAGATGGCTGTGCCACCACCCATGATGGAACGAATCCGCGCCGGAGATGAGCTCGGGGACGCCGTCGATCAGATGTTCGGAGTGTCTAACGCCAAGCAAGCTGGGGGGCACTTCGGACTGATGACCCACGGTGCAGTGGACCGGACCACTTCTTTCGTCCACGGCGTCATCGCTGCACTGGTGCGCTTCCTCCATCCGGAGCTCTTTGGCGGCGTGCCGGGCGATTGGGGTGGTGAGCCCGCCACAGCGCGGGGCGGCCAGCTGCAGGATCGTGCCGGGCCGGCTCCTGATCGCTAGCTGTTCGCCGCTGGCACTCGTGTAGCGGCTGCGGCAAAGACGGGGCCAAGGGTCGGAGGGAGTACCCGACTCTCGGGACTATCTGCTGCCCCCTGTTATCGCCGTAACCGGTTCCGAGGCGGGCGTGCTGGCATCGCTCGTTGCGACGGTGCCCCCGTTGGGTGCACCCTGCTGTCCGCCGCGGGGAAAGAGGAGAGCGCTGAGCAGACTGGCGATACTGACGCCAGCGAGCACGAGGAAAATGACGTGGAGACCGTGCTGGAGCCCCTGCTGCAATCCGCTCACAACGCTACCCGGCAGCTTGGCTCGAACTGTAGGGTCGAGCACGGCATTGATGTTGGTCGTGTGCAGTGTGTTGAGGGTGGTGTTGAGGGTGGTGTTGAGCATCGCACCGAGCACGGCGATGCCCACGGTGCCACCCATTGTGCGGCTGAACTGAATCGATGCCGTAACCACGCCGCGCTGCGTCCATCCGACAGCGCTCTGGGCGGCGAGCAGGAACGAGTTGCTACTGAAGCCGAGCCCCACGCCGATGACGAAAAGATTGACCATCATGAGGGTGCGCGGTGTGGTCACTTGGTAGAAGAGGAGCGCAACCGTCCCGAGGGCGATGAGGGCGGTGCCGGTGATCGCTACTGGCCGGAAGCCGAAGCGGAGCAGCAGGCGTGGTGATATGAAGCCGGCAAGCGGCCAGCCGATGGAGGTGGCTGCGAGCACCTTTCCTGCGTCGCCGGCGTTGCCGAGCTGTACACCCTGGACGAAGAGCGGCACGTAAGAAGAGAGACCAAACTGGACTGCTCCGGAGAGCAAACCGGCAAGGCAAGGGACGGCGATGAAGGCGATCTTGAAGATGGAGAGCGGGAGCACTGGCTCGCTCGCCCGTAGCTCAACGGCAATGAAGATCAGCAGCAGCGCCAGACCAAGCAGAATGTGGCCGGCCTGGATGCCGCTTGCCGCTCCGACCAATCCCCACAGAAGTATGGCGACACCAGAGGTCAGTGTGAGCCCGCCAAGATAGTCCAGGCGATGCTGGCGGTGCCTCACCGACTCCCGAAGCTGCGTCCAGATGATGAGGAGGGCCAGCGAGCCGAAGGGCACATTGACGTAGAACACCCAGCGCCAGCCCACTGTTTGGGTGAGGAAGGCGCCAAGAGCTGGGCCAACAACGCTCGACGTGCCCCAGACGGCGCTGAAGAGGCCTTGAATGCGGACCCTTTCGGCAAGCGTGAACATATCGCCCAGGATCGTGAAAACGGTCGGCTGGACAGCCCCAGCACCTAATCCCTGCAGAGCGCGAAAGCCGATGAGTTGAACCATGTCGTGAGCTTGACCAGACAGCGCTGAGCCGATGAGGAAAATGATGATGCCGCCGACCATGACCGGCTTTCGTCCCACCATGTCGTTGAGACGTCCGTACAAGGGAACGGTCGCCGTTGAGGTGAGCAGATAGACAGAAAAGACCCAGGCGTAGAGACTGAGCCCGTGCAGCTCACCGATGATCGTCGGCATTGCGGTGCTGACGACCGTCGCTTCCATGGCTGTGAGAAAGGTCGCGAGCATAAGTCCGGCAAGGATGACCGGACGGTTGAGCATAGAGGATGGCGCGAGCACAGCCGGTGGTGCTCCGGACTTGCTCTCTATCACGCCCCTACTTCCCTAGTAAAAGCCTTGCCAAAGCAGTATGTCACACGCTACGCACTTGGTGTACGTCCGGACACGAACGTCGAAGGGAGGGAACCGCAACGTGCGGTTCCCTCCCTTTAGATCAGGACGGGGCCGAAGCACTAGCCTCCCACGACGGGCAGATGGTCTGGATTGGCCTCCCACGGGAAGCGCTGGGTATTGAGACGCTCCTGGACACCGTAAGGACCATTGACCCAGGTGTGGTATCCATCGGTGAATGCAGTGAAGTTATCTGCCTTGCGCCAGACCAGGAGGCCATTGGCGGTCGGCTGGAGGCCATCACCATTGACCGGGTTGTGCTGCTCGTCCGTCAGGCAGTTCCCCACGATGTTGGGAATCAGGCCTTGGAGAGTCTTGAAGCCAAGGACGAACGTGCAGTTGGTGCTGTTGGAAGTGGGCGTGCTGCTAGCCGGCTGAAGGGTGAAGTCCGCTTCTGCCCCCTGGCCTGCAGTCACCGTGACCTGAACGGTAGCAGCGCTGACGGCCGTGTACCCGGCAGGCGGGGTGATGACGACGGTGTAGGCACCCGTCTGGTTCAAACCATTGACAGTGCTGATGGCTGGGAACTGATAGTCTCCCCCGGAGAGCGGTCCTTGCTGCACCGGGGTGTTCGCCAGAGCCACGGTGGCACCGGGCACAGGAGTACCAGAGCCGGCAAGCGTGATGTGACCGAAGATCCAGCCGCGAGGCACGTCATTCACGTAGGTGGTCAGAGTCGCGCCATTGGTCGCGGCACTCCCCGCCACGTTGGTGAAGACAGCACGGTACTGGTAGCCGTTGTAGCTCCCATTCGCGATAAGCGAGTAGGAGGTGCTGGTGGCACCGGCGACGTTGTTCCAGGTGGTGCCATTATCCGTGCTCACCTGCCACTGTACCGCCGGAGCCGGCTGACCGGAAGCTGCTGCGGTGAAGGAAATGGCAGATCCTACCTCAACACGGAGGCTCGTAGGTTGGGTTGTGATCACGGGTGGCACATTGACGGTGAGGGTAGCGGCATTCGAGGTTGCGGTGCCGGCGGAGTTGGTGAAGACGGCGTCGAACTGCCAGCCGTTGTTGGCCGAGGTCGTCGCGGAGGTGGTGTAGGAGG
>JAMCTA010000101.1 GCA_023381895.1 Chloroflexota bacterium | reverse complement strand
TACCAGTGCTCACGATCGCTGCCACCAACCTTGTGGAAACCCTTGATCCAGCGCTCCTCCGGCCAGGACGCTTCGACCGCAAGCTCGCAGTCCATCTTCCGAACGCCGAGGGACGGCGAGAGATCCTCGACTACTACCTGGGCAAGGTATGGCACGAGGAACTGCCAATGGACACGATCGTGTCCGATACCATCGGTTACACTCCCGCTGCGATCAAGCACATCATCAATGAAGCGTTGATTCAGGCACACTTCGATAGCCGGAAAGCCGTCAGCTATCACGACATCAGCCGTGCTATCGACGTGCATGAGTTGGGCCTCAAAGAGCCGATTCGCGGCATGGCCTTCGAAGAGCGCCGCATGCTGGCCTACCATGAAGCAGGTCACGCCTATGCGATGATGCGCCTGCTCCGCCGGGACCGGCTATCGAAGGTGTCCATCATCCGGCACGGTAGCGCCCTCGGGTTCGCCAACCCTAAACCATTGACGGAGTACCACACCAACAGCCGGGAAGATCTCATGGCCATAATCGATGTCTCCCTTGCCAGCCGTGCTGCTGAGGAGATCTTTCTTGGGACACAGTACAACGGAGTGGTGTCAGACTTCGCCCACGCGACCGACATCGCCAGCTGGTGCATTCGCGTGTTGGGGATGGACGGCACTTTTGCCTCAGCACTGTCGCAAGGTGGCACGCCCGATGCGCGCACAGCGCGGCGAGTCGAGCGCATGCTCCGCTGGCGATACATCAACGTCCGGAAGATGTTGGCCGAGCACCGTCTCGCGGTGGAAGCCATCGCTCAGGCACTCCTGGAACACGATGAACTGGTGGGTGACGAAGTATATGAGATTGTGCGACAGATTGAAGGAAATACGGCACCGCTGCCAGGGCATCCGAATGGCATCGTGCTCCAGAGTGTCGATCAGCTGCCGGAGCTTGACGGTATCGTGAATGGTCATGCCCTTGGTCAAGGAGCGTTCGGTGGCGCAAGCGCGGCGACAACGGCATCCACGCCCACGCCTCGAGTACCAGAGGTGCATTGAGCTGTCCGCTGCCTGGAAGAGCGTGGGGGAAGGAATCTTTGGTTCCTTCCCCCACATTTTCTGGCCGCGTCAGACGTTGCCCACGAGCGCCTCCGGATGGGCACTCAGCCACAGGCTAAGCGGCGAACCCTCTAGCGGCAGCCTCCTTGATACTCTTAGACACGGTTCAAATCGGCATGACAGTCTAGGCGGTTCCGGCCTCTGGTGGTGGCGGCGAGACTATCATGTGCGGTCCCACCGGAGCCTGAACCATATCTAAACCTCGCCAACGGTCGCCTCTACGTGACGATCAATGGTTGTTATCCCAGCGATGGTGGTCACTTGAGCCCCCGTGGCGCAGAACGGGCGCTCACGCCAAGGGCCACGACGCCACCCGCGACAATTACCAGTCCCGCGAGAGCGTACACCTCGCGAATCCCGAGGATGTCGGCCAGGGCTCCGCCCGCGGCCATCGAGACCATGCTGGTCAAGTTGGACGTCGCCGTCAGCACACCAAAGACGCGGCCACGCAGGGCGTCCGGCACGAGCATCTGGAGCAAAGTCCGCCGGGCGATGCCGCTGGGGGCGAGGGACGCGCCGGTCAACACCCGCACGCCGGCGGCAGCGGTGAAGTTCGGCATCAGCGCGAAGAGCACGTAACTCAGGCCGTTGCCCCACATCCCGCCGACCAGCAGCCACCGCGTCGGGCAGCGCCGCCCCACCAACCCAACCACGAGCGACCCTCCCAGCATGCCGGCGCCAGCGGCCGTAATGAGGTATCCACCGGTCGCCGGGGGAAGGCCGAGGGCGCGGGCCATGAAGATCGGCGAGAGCGCGACGATGGAGCCGAGCGCGAGGCCGCGGCAAGCGTCGATCACGACGAAGCGACGCAGCATCCGGTGCGCCGCCACGAAGCCCAGGCCCTCGGCGATGGCTCGGCCAAAGTTAGGGACGGCGGCCTGGGCACCGGGCAGGGCGAGTTGCCGCCGCGGGGCCGCGGCGGCAACGGTGGCGGCGGACGCCAGGAAGGACACCCCGTCGAAGAAGAGGGCAGCTCCCGGCCCCCAGAGCCCGACGACCAGGGCGCCAAGGGCTGGACCGACCAGGACCAGCGCCTGCTTTACCATGGACTCCAGGGCGTTGGCGGCGACGAGCTTCTCTACGGGAACCAGGTTCGGGATGGTGGCCTCGTAAGCCGGGCTGAAGAGGAGGCCGAACACGCTCAAGGCCGCCGCTGCTCCGAAGGCGAAGGGCAGCGGCGGCAGCGTCGCCAGGGCAAGGGTGAGAACTGCCCGGGCTACGTCACAGCCGGCCATGGTGCGCCGGCGATCCCAGCGGTCGGCCAGTGCACCCGCCATCAGGCCGAGGACCGCCGCCGGCAGGGCCTGGAAGAGACCCATGGCGCCCACCGCCAGGCCCGATCCGGTCCGCTCGTAGGCGAAGACGAGCAGGGCAACGCTGGCCAACCAGTCGCCGGTGGTGGAGACGGTCTGCCCCAACAGCAGGAGCAGGAAGCGCCTCTCGCCGAGCAAGCTTCGGTAGCTCACCGCGCCACTCCGGACCACGGTTTACACCAACGGGCAGCTCAACACTCCGCACGACGCGGTAGATGCCGCGATACCTGCCCGCCAATACTACCTACCACTCGACTGACCGGCAACTTCCCGACCACCGACCGTGTACCATCCGTCGTGCCTATGGGCCCCTCCTGGCAGGTTGGTTCTTGGCATCAACACCAGGACTATACTTGCCAGGCGAGCACACACAATGGTACGCTCGACTGTCATATCTAACCGACCGGATTTGAACCTTGTCTTAGCTATCCGAGCCCTCTAACGCGCTCTTGGCCCCAGGCAGCGAAGGTAGAGACTCAATGAGCCCGCGACTGAGTGCATATTTCAGAATCTCCGTGCGATCGTGGACGTTGAGCTTCTCCCGGATGCGACTGCGATGCACTTCCACCGTGTTGGGACTCACGTAGAGCATGTCGGCAATCTGCTTGTTTGTGTAGCCCTCGGCGATGAGACGCAGCACTTCTTTCTCCCGTGCTGTGAGCAGATCGTAGGAATCCTGACGCTCGCGACCTTGCTCGAGGAACTGGGTGATGAGCGCCTTGGCCGCACTCGGGTAGAGAAACGATTCGCCACGCGCCACTGCGCGAATGGCACTCAGAAGCTCAGCATCCGCCGCTCGCTTGGGAACGTATCCGGCCGCTCCAGCCTGCAAAGCCTCGAAGAGGTAGTGGGGATTATCGAACATCGTCAGCATCAACACACGCGGATGGGACTTGGCGTGCGCAATTCGCCGTGTCGCTTCGACACCTCCTACACCCGGCAGGGAGATATCCATAAGCACCACGTCAGGCTGCAACTGTTCCGCAAGCCCAATAGCATCGTCACCTTCGCTTGCTTCCCCGACGACCTCCATGTCGCGCTGGAGTGTGAACAATGCCCGCAATCCGGCGCGGAGAACGGCGTGATCGTCAACTACCAGGATTCGAATCTTTGTCATCAACTGCCTCCTCTTTTTTGGCTTCGGCACAGATGCCAGCCAAGCTATCAGGAATATGCACTTCGATCCTTGTCCCTACACCTGGATGGGAAGTGATGCAACACATTCCATGCAGGGCAGTCGCGCGCTCGTGCATGCCGATGAGCCCAAGACCGGGGAGGTCTGCCTCCGTACGTACCTTGTGCACATCGAAACCGACTCCGTCATCCTCCACAATCACCATGATCCCAGCCGTGATCCGCTGCAGCAGGACCCGCACGTGCCGTGCCTGGGCATGCCGTGCAATGTTCGTCAAAGCCTCCTGGACAATTCTGAACAGTCCTGTCTCTATCTCGGCAGACAAACGCTCCTGGAGACCATCGACCCGAACTTGGACCGGGATACCAAATCGGTGAGAAAACTCACTCGCATGCCAGCGAACAGCTGGTCCCAAGCCGCGCTCCTCCAGCAGGCTAGGGCGAAGCTCCACGATAAGCCGGTGCAGATCATCAAGAGTTGCAGCGGTGAGCTCGCGGAGAGCTCGCGATTGCTTCCGGACTTCTTTAATGTCCTCGAGCTGATCGATGACTCGATGTCCCACGATGATCGCGGTGAGGGCTTGGCTTGCCTCATCGTGGAGTTCCAGCGCGATTCGCCTGCGCTCCTGCTCCTGCGCACGGATGACTGCTGCCGACAGTGCCTGCACTCGACGGAGCTGCGTCTCGAGCTCATGCTGCTGCACCTCTACCGTATCGAGCAGCCGATTGAGCGTTTGACCGAGGCGATCGAGATCAGGGTCACTGAAGAAGGGGCGCTGGACACGTGCAGAGCGATTGCCGCGACGAACCTGCTCAACAGTCTGTCGTAGGGGCTCGATGGCAGAAAGCGCTGCCCGCAAAATCACCGAGTTGATCAGTAGAGACACGGCAACGCTGCTGACGCCAACCACGACTGTCCACCAGGCATTGGTCTGTGTTGCGTGGTGGCGCGTGAACCAGTAACCAAAGACTGTCCCCAACGCCACCAGGGCGGTATTCGCGATCAAGAGCTTTTGAAACAGCGGGAGATCCCGCAGGAAATCCCGCAACCGCACCGCGCGCGGCTGTAGTGGAAGAGACTCACTCCGGGCTGCCATACGACTCCTCTCTGCAGTATACCCCCCCGTCTCTCTTGGTTCCGGCGCCACAACAAGCCGCCCATCCCCACGCGACACGTACGTGTCAGAGCCGACCCTCCCCCTACACTATTGCCTGGCAGGCAAAATATCGGTACTGTAGTGCCCAGCAGTGGGAATAGGGGTACCGTTTGACACGAGGATGCGACCGCCGCTCCTCCATCATCGAATCCGTCATCATCCTTGATGTGGAGACCACCGGACTCAGCCCGCTACACGACTCCTTGATTGAAGTCTGTGCGCTTCGCTGCGGACCTAGTGGAATAGTCGATACCTATTCCAGCTTGGTCAACCCCCAAGTGGGTCTACCACCAGAGATCACCCGCCTCACAGGCATTACGCTGGACCAGGTGGCTACCGCGCCCCGCTTTGCTGAGATTGCCCCGGAGCTATTCTCCTTCCTGGGTGACGCAATACTCGTCGCCCACAATGCTGTGTTTGACTACGGCTTCCTACGCGAGGAATTTCGCCGAATCGGTATCTCTTACCGCGCTACCACCCTCTGTGTCGCACGCTTAGCTCGGCGCCTCTTGCCTTTGCTGCCTTCAGCAGCACTGGATAGAGTAGCGGCGCACCTGGAAATCCCGGTAGCGGAGAAGCACCGGGCCGCAGCCGATGCTCACACCACCTACGCGGCGCTGCTCGCGCTCTCTGACATAGCGAGAGACCAGGGCGTGCAGGGTGTGCGTGGTCTCGTCCGGCTGCAATATCAGCGCACAGGCAAGCGTGACCGTGATCTGCTGGCACAAATACGGCAGCTTCCGAAAGCACCAGGAGTGTATCTACTCCGTGACGCTTCAGGCCACCTCGTCTACGTTGGCAAGGCTGTCAACCTGCAACGCCGTGTGCAATCACACTTCCGTCCGGGGGTCCGTGAACCCTACCGGCTGCGGCGCGTACTCTCCAATGTACAAACCATTGAGCACATCGAGACCGGCTCAGAGCTTGAGGCATTGCTACTCGAGTCACGTCTGATCAAACAGCTGCTCCCGGCAGGCAATCAAGCCCAGCGTGATTACCAGCAATATCCCTACCTGCAACTCAGCACACAGGACCGCTTTCCCCGACTCAACGTGACCCGCCAAGTACAAGCCGATGGTGCTACCTACTACGGTCCCTTCCGTCGCGCCACACTTGTGCAGTCTGTCGTAGAGCAGCTCCAGAATCGCTTGCGGCTGCCACGATGCACCGGTCCCATCATTCCCGGCGAGACACCACTCTGCGTCTACGGGCAGATGGGGCGCTGCCTCGCCCCATGTGCGGGTGAGGCAAGCGAAGGGGACTATGCCCAAGCAATCCACACGATCCAAGACTTGCTCTCGGGAAAGACTGCGCGGCTCATCGAAGAACTGGAGGAGGAGCGAGACGCCCTCGCAGAAAACCTCGAGTTCGAAGAAGCCGCAGCACTACGTGACGCCGCTCACGAACTCGAGCGCGTCTTCCAAGCTCAACATGAGCTCAGCAGCACCATCGCGGAATGCCACGTCGTTATTCTGACGCGAGCACGCCTCCCAGGATGCATTGCTCTCTTCGCCATCCAGGAAGGACTCCTCCGCGCCCACCGCGAGGTACATCCCGGCAACGACTCCATCACCTCTCTAGAGACTTGGCTAGATCAAGTCTACGTGCCTGAAGAACGCACCGCCCAGTCTTTCGTGAGCAACGATCAGCTCGATGAGCTCCACATTATCGCCAGCTGGCTCCGGCGCAATGTGGAGCACTTTCGCACTGTCGCGATCGATCCTGCCCACCCGCGCAACGCTGCGACCTCTCTCTACCGTGCGATCGAAGCCTTCGACCTCTTCACTGTCCCAACGGTTCTCGCTGCTCGCGACGACAGCGAGGAGTCTGCGGCTTCCATCTCGTAGCTTGACGGCGCATTGAGACACATTGGTGGCCCCCTCACCGGAGCGGCAGATGATGCGTCCCCCACGTGCCCAGCTTGTCGCGTATACTCGCAGGGCAGAAGGCGGCACCGGGAGAGGCGTGTTGACACACCAATTACCAACGCTTGAGACCCTTCCGGTTTCCAGCGCTGTGCTGCGCTATTCGCGGATCGTCGTGAAAGTAGGCACTAGCACCCTCACAGCAGGGGGTGATGCTATCTCCCCGGCAGCGCTACGGCAGATCGGCCAGCAAATCGGAACGCTGCTGCAGCGCGGTGCGATAATTGCACTCGTGACATCCGGGGCAGCGGCTGCTGGTCGCGAGCGGCTCGGAGTCAGCGTGGATACCAAGGATGTGCCACGGAAACAAGTGCTGGCCGCCGTCGGTCAAGCTCTGCTCATGCGCCAGTGGGACCAGGTGTTCCGAGAGCTTGGCGTGCCGGTGGCTCAAGCGCTCCTGACCCGCCAGGATCTCAGCAACCGGCAAAGCTATCTCAATGCGCGTACCACGCTCCTGAACTGCTTCGACTGTCGCGTGCTTCCAATCATCAATGAGAACGAC
>JAMCTA010000021.1:1041-7185 GCA_023381895.1 Chloroflexota bacterium | reverse complement strand
GAGCATGAAGCCGAAGAAGAAGTGCCAGGAGAGGAGGTGGCGGATCGCGAGGATCGTCACTCCCTCCAGCCCCAGCAGGACGAAGAGGACGAGCGCCGTCATAGCGGTCAGGCGAGCGTTGCCGGCTACGGACGGTTCGGAGTGCGGCGTCGGAACGAGCTTCTTTACCAACGCTGTCATCGTTCGTTGAGTAACTACCGTGGTCACGAGGCGTAACTCCTTCCAAGGGGTAACGATACGGTGCCTACCTTGGATGACGCTGAGAGGGAAAGTGGCGCTGGTCATGATGAGATTGGACGGGGTTGGACCGGGTGGCGTCGGTCCTGCTGGGGCTGGACGGGGTTGGACCGGGTGGCGTCGGCGCCGCGCCCGCTGCTTCAGCAGCGGGCTACGTTCACCAAGCCGGCTCGAAGCCGGCTGGAGGTGACGGGCGAAGGGCCAGAGGCCGTGTCCAGCAGGAGGAGCCAGTCCTGGAAGATCGGGGGATGGGGTGGCTGCCAGGCGCCGGTGGCGTCGCCGCGGGCGGTTCCGCAGGGATGGGCAGCGCCGCTGGCGGGGTCGACGAAGCGGGCCTGGTAGGTGACGCCCTCCTCCAGCTCGCGGATGGCGAAGGCCGCGGATCGCCAGCGGAAGGCGGTTTCCCGCGGGAAGTAGAGGAGGCGGATCTCGCCGGGGATGCCGGCGGCGTAGGGAGCGAAGCGGTTGGCAGCGCTGCTGTGCTCGCTGCACCACTCCGGATGCGGAGCGAAGCGCCACCAGGGCAGGCGCTCCAGGAGGCGCTTGCTGAGACCGAGTTGGGCCGATCCGGGCAGCTGGGCGGCTTCCTCCCAGGGCGGGCCGCCCCAGGAGAAGCCGTGAGGTGAGGCGCCGTAGGGCTCGCCGGGCTGGTTGACCTGCCAGAGACCGTTGGCGCCGTAGGTGTGGCCGGCGGCGCCGGAGAGGATACAGGCCCAGAATAGGAAGCGCTGCAGCTCCGCGTGGCTGGCAGCGGCGATGCCCTCGTAGCAGACCTCACCATCGATCACCGGCAGGGGCGGAGTGGTGGCGTAGGAGCGCTGGACGCAGTCGACGGTAGGGCCGACACTGGCGCGGTCGCCGTGGCCTGTCTGCAGGAGGTCGATGTCGAGCAAGGCCGGATCGGCGAGCTGGTCGCGTGCGGCTGCCGGTGAGGTGGGGTGGATGGTGATCGGGTGGTGGTAGGGATCAGTGCTGCGGACGTAGGCCGCGATCTGGGTCCACTCAGCGCGCTGGGCGGCGCGGTCGGCACCGGGATCAGGGGATAGGTAGTAGGGCATGGTGGCCTCACCGGCCAGGCACCACACCATCGGGTAGGCGCCGTAGCGAGCGATGAGGTAGCGCCAGTGGCGGCGCATGGCGGCGAGGCCCATCCAGCGCACGAAGTAGCCCCAGCAGCCAACGAGGCAAGGGACCAGACCGGCTGCGACGAGGGCTTCGATGCGGAGATCGGCCTGATCGAAGTAGGCGGGGTTGATACGGCGGAACTCCGGCTCCCAGGGGAAGCCTGCTTCGTTGGCTCCGCGGGGATCGAAGGCCGGCATGTCGGGGTAGAGGCCGGCGACGATCTGGATGGCGCTGAAGCCCTTGGCGGTGCGATCAGCGATGAGGCGGCGGAATTCCTGGGGCCAGCGCAGCCGCTGGCAGAGGCCCATCCACCACGTGTCGGCGAGCCAGAAGAAGGGGGTGCCATCGGCGTGCTCCAGGTAGCGGTGATTGGGGGCGGTGCGGAGCGGTCCGTGGCTGAAGAGGACGTGGCTCCCGGTGTAGGGGGCGACGTCGAGGAAGTGCTCTTGCTGGTGGAGGTCGCGGTTGGTAGCGTCGGAACAGGCGGTGACGACGTGGTGGCGGCCGGTCTGGGTGCTGGCATAGCGCACGCGCCAGGTGCGCTCACCGGTCCAGAAGGCGGGGACACGCTGCACCTGGCCATTGGGGGTGGTGATCACGGCATCGAGCTCGACGTCCGTGAAGGGGTCGCTGTAGGGCTTGCCGCTGTGATAGGACCACTCGGTAGCCTGGTTCTGGATGGCCTGGTAGAGCATGCCACGTCTCCCCCTGATGCACGCGAGAGCGGGCTGGCGCCGCTACCCGTCTGCCGAGTAGGTAAGCACACGGGGTGGGCGGCGTCAATACTGCGAAGGAGGGCGCGATGGCAGCAGGGAGCGCGGGCAGGCAGCCCAGCGCCGGCGCCGGCCTGCACGAGGGCAGGTGCGCCGTGTCACCAGGTCGCCTGCGTTCATTGCGCGGATGCCCCAGATCCGATGCACGATCGGGGGTCACGCGCTCCGGCTCTGGTTTAGTAGCCGCCGGTCGCCTTGGCCGGAGTCGATGACGTCGCAGTGGACGTCGTTGCGGTAGACGATGACGATACTGTCGCAGATGATGCTGTGGCGGCGGTGCTGCCGGGCTTCACGGCGAACCAGGAGCCCAGGAGGCCTTGCCCTTTGGCTTCACCCGCCTTGGTGTCGCCGGAATAGGTGTACAGCGGCATCCCGTTGTAGGTGACTTGCTTCTTGCCGCTCTTACGGGTGATCAGTCCCAGTTTGCCTGGTACCCCTGCCGGCAACGTCAGGGGAGCGGAAGCGGAGAACGGTGGCCAGATCGTGGCGCAGGTCGCTGTGCAGTTGCTTACATCCGGGCCATCCTTCTTGAAGTGGTAGAGCGTTCTCCCCGCGCTGTCCGTGAGGACCTTGCCCAGATTGGGGATCGTGCGCACGTCGACGGTGGCGGCTGTGGCACCACTGCTGGAGGTTGCGGTCGTGGATGCGCTCGGTGACGTCGAGGTCGTGCTCAGCGACGAGGTGCTCGACGCCGTGCTGGATGATGCCGTGGTGGCGGATGCGGCCGATGCTGCTGCTCCACAGGCTGCCAGGAGCAGCGGCGTGATCAATAGACCGGACACAAGCGAGGTTCTAAACCGCATGAGTACGTTTCCTTCCCGTACGTAACAACTCTCTGGGGGCGCCCGCTCGATCCCCGATGCGTGGGTCTCTCTGAGCACGTCAAGTAGCGTGCCATTCCGGGCCATGCTGTGCCGCCTTCAAGGAAATCTTAAGGTTCGGTAGGGAGGGTGGAATGGCCCTGGCTCAGGACGAACAGACGCTCTTTCTCAGCGTCGTCACGATCGGCGAACTGCGTAAAGGCTTCACACTCCTGCCAGTGACCCACGCCATTGCCTTTGAACACGAACTCACCATCGCGACCGGGAGATAGCGCACATAGAACGTCATCGCCTGTTCGGCGTTGCCTTGGAACGTGAGGGAGGGCCGAATCTTCAGGTCTGCTATGTCCCACCGCCGTTGAATCAGGATCGCTCGTGCTCGATGAAGTCCCTGAGGCGGGCGGGCGCCTGGTCCCACTGAGCGGATATGTTGTCGGTGTGCGTCAATGGATCGCTGGCGGTTACTGCGGCATCTGGACTGAGTACCGCCGTACTCGTGGCGGTCGCCCGGAGAATATCGTGCCAGAAGTTCTAGGATGGCGCCACCGAAGGAACCAACCAGAGTACATTTATCTGACATTCACACTGGCTGATAGCTAGGGCCGAACAAGACATAAGCAGCTTCAAGGGGTATCTCATATCTGTAGGACTAGGTGCCGATCCTGGTCGCGGTCAAGCTGGCAGCTCAACGTTCAAGGCTGGGGGGTGGAGGGGTGTGATGAAGGTGGTTCTGGCTCTCACCATGGCGTTCGCAGTCTTGCTGACTGGCTGTACCAATGGTCAAGCGGCGACTTCGGGGAGTGCTTCGACTGCGGCGGCGAGCGCTTCCACGATGATTTCGAGGAGCGCTGCGTCTGCGAGGGTGATCTCGTCCACAGTGGCGCCGACGAGCACGCCCCCGTCGGTGCCGACGGGAATACCAACGGCGACGGCTGTGCCGACGAGCACGCCGCCAGCGCCGACCTCAACTGCGGTGCCGCCCACTGTTGTACCGTCTGCCACGCCGGCTCACGTGGTGGCGGCGAGCACCGGCTGCGACAATCTGTACTACCCGATCAAGCCGGGTGAGACGTGGGTGTACCGCTACACCTCCGGCGCTCTGGAATTGACCGAGACCGTGAGCGATATCACCGCCAATTCGTTCATCCTCCACTACGCCATGGGCGCGTCGACGTTGCCGGGTGCGATCCGCTGGACGTGCGGATCCGGCGGATTGACTTCCGGCGACTTCAATCCTGGTGGCGCGCCGTCAGGCCCGACCCAGCTCGCGTTCCAGATCGTCCGGGTGACCGGAATATCGATTCCTGCGCCCGACAAATGGCTCGCTGGTGCAGCGTGGCGGACAACGTACGACGTGAAGGTACAGATGTCGACTCCTGGAGGAAAGATGAGTGGCACTGGGAAGATAACCGTGTCCTACAAGATCGTCGCGAAGGATAACGTCACTGTACCGGCGGGCACCTTTGCCGCCTGGAAAGTGGCTGACATCATCGCTGAGAACCTGACGATGAAAGCGAATGGCAGGACGATGCCGTTCGTGATAAACGCGCCTGGAACGGTCTGGTATGTCGCGCACGTGGGTATGGTGAAGAACGAAGCGAAAACACCTGCTGGCGTCACGACAGTGGAGCTCGTTTCCTATAAGGGGTGACCGGGCACGCCCCTAAGCCGGTTGGAGGGGATCGGCGGGCAGGGCGCTAGAAGAGCAGTAGGCATTCGTGATACTGCCGGCGCCTTCCACGTTGCTGCGGAAGAGCGCATAGCGCGCCACGCTTCTTGCACTGTGCCTTCAGTGTCCCGCTATGCAGTCTGGGGCGGCTATATAGTCGCAATTGTATCTTCCTCCCAATATTCTCGCCGCCGCTTTCCAAGCGCAGCCTCCGGCCAGCCGGAGCCGAGCGATGGCTAGTGCGGGCGGCAGCAGCTAGAGTGGCTGGTGGAGGGGGCGGATCAGGTGAGGGACACTTCCAGGTGTCATGGTGGATCTTCTTTTGAAGATGCTGCTGACAGCGAGGCTTGATCGGGGGATTTCTTCTGAGGCCTCAGGGGTCCAGGCGCGTGAGCTGGCGTCGACTTTCCAGGGCCTGGCGCAGCTCGGCAAGGGCGGCCTCGAATGGCGTCCAGTCGAAGGTGGCTAGTGTGGTGATGGTGAGGCTCTGAAGTGTTTCGAGGAGGTGGTCGCACTGGTAGATGAGCAGTCTGTCGGTGGCGACGAGGAGGTCGAGCAGGGGAGTGGGCTGACGGTGGCGGTTCCAGACGTGATCGGATGCGGGAGCGGTGAGGCCGCGCAGGGCGTCGAGGCACTCGCTCAGCGCGACGCGCTCCTGGTCGGCTCGCCGCATTGGGGCGACGGTTGCGGGATCGGGAAACGGCTGGGAGCGGCTAGCTGGGGGGACGATATCGTGCTGGTAGCGCACGGCTACATCGCGCAGCAAGGCGACTGCACGCTCTAGGGGCTGCTGGGCGCGACTGCGCACCAGGAGATCATCGGCACGCAAGCGGGCGGGCTCGGTGTAGACGCCGGAGCCGAAGAGCTGATTGAGGAGATCGAAATCGCGGGGCATCGTGTCAGCTCTTTGCTGGCGGCTCGATTGTGGAGGGTGGTAGGAGGGGAGTGCCACCGATGGTGAAGGGCTCGCCGACTGCCATATTGGGAGCTGAGACGAGGCCGCGCTCGGCCATAAGGATGGCGGTGTAGTAGCGGACGGCATCCAACTCGGAAAGGCCGAAAGCCTTGAGGGAGATGAGTTGCTTCATGCGAGCGTCATTGGGAGCGACGAGGACTTTGACTTGATTGAGCATGATCCCGTAGGTAGAGAGGAATTCCTGGAGGTGACGCTGGACCTGCTCGGTGAGCTCGTGGATATGCTCGTTGATCTGCTCGAGCGGCGTCACCTGGACGACCTGGTTGATGGCCTGCTCGACGACCGGAGCGGCGTAGGCATTGAGGTCGTTACCGGTGAGCGTGTGGCCAGTGTAGGGCATGTGCTGGACCAGCTTGACAGCATCGTCGGTGGTGTCAACGTGCACATAGTAGTCCACCGTGTAAGCCAGCTCGGCCATTTCTCGAGAGAAGGCGACTCCCTTGGCGGTGAGCACGCTTTTCGCGCGCGAAACATAGAGCGCTTCGTATTGCCACGGCGAGGCCCCGCCATAGAAGGCCTGTGCTCCAGCTACACGATTGTAGC
>JAMCTA010000021.1:0-1031 GCA_023381895.1 Chloroflexota bacterium | reverse complement strand
GAGGATCGCGCCGCGAGACTTGAGCACGCAGAAGTGGTTGCTTTCGACGGTGAGTAGGGTGCCGTTCTGAATATCGTTGCTCGGGTGGTGGTACAAGAGGATGCCGGGACCCATGATCTCGGTGCCGTCGGTGTTGAGGGTGCTGATGACATTGCGGAAAGGCATATAGCCTCCTTTGGGCTAGGGCGGGCGCTACAATCGTGTAGCTGGAGCACAGGCCTTTTATGGCATAGATTCGCTTCTGTAACGGTAGCACTCGTTTTTTGTTGCGTCAAGCCACGTAGGACCAGGGGCTTCTGAGGGCGCTAGAGGCTCGGCCTAGAACCGGTGGTGATGCAAGAAGGTGGCGGCTGAGTGTGGCTGAGCAGCCGTTCTTCTCATTTTTACGGCTATGGATCGGCACCGCCGTATTTACTGCCAGCACCGTTCGAGCGGATGTTCTATCACGGGAATGGGTGTGATCCGGCGAATCACAGCATGGATCCGGTGATGAGCTTCAAGCCATTTCGGGACTTCTTTGCAAGCTGGATGCTGTCGGGGATCACGGACAGTGGCAGGGCAATTGGAGATGGGAGGGTGAGGAGTCTAGAGGAACGGATGCCCGCGATTCGGTCCCGGCCAGACGGCTGCCGCTTAGCCGTCAATTACTGGCAGTGTGAGGAGACCTCAGAGAGGCGGCCTCGGAGCTTGAAATCGTGAGCCACCCGCCATCGGGGTGTCTGGTCCGTATAAGAAAGTCTTTGGACGTACTGGCTATGCGCCGAGGCTGGAAGCTGCTGCTGCCGTGCTTGCGTAGCACAGTAGCTTCTCCCAAAAACGTCGACTAGCATAGTGAGCGGGTTCATCGCGTGGTATCTTGTCGATGGCTCAGTGGTGAGCATATTCGCGTGCAGGCTGGTCATTCCTAGAGAAGGCACCAGTCTCATACGAGTTGACACGGCTGCTCGCTCCAGTTACATTCCGCTTCTATGGGTATTGTTGCCAGTCGTGCCTTTTACCTCTTGTGGTAGATGGGGGTAGTCGATGGCCGT
>JAMCTA010000120.1 GCA_023381895.1 Chloroflexota bacterium | reverse complement strand
TGTGTATGGGAATCTTGCCCCGCACGGAGCGATCCTCAAGCATTCAGCAGCTACTAGGTCGCTGCTGCAGCACCGTGCGCGGGCGCACGTATTTCACAGCTATGACGCGCTGCTTGAAGCGGCGGATACCGATGAGGACCAGATCAATCCGGAAGACGCCCTCGTGCTGGGAGGAGCAGGCCCGCTTGGCGGCCCGGGAATGCCCGAGGTCGGAAACCTCCCGATTCCTCGAGCACTGCTGCGGCAAGGTATCCGCGACATGCTCCGCATCTCAGACGCTCGAATGAGCGGGACCGCATTCGGCACCGTCGTTCTACACGTGTGTCCAGAAGCGGCCAGCGGCGGCCCCTTGGGTCTTGTGTACACGGGAGACGAGGTAGAGCTAGATTGGGAACACCGCGCACTCACCGTGCTCATTGATGATCGGGAGTTGAAGAGGCGGGCAATCGAAGGCCGCTGGCCCGCAGTTCCTGAGCGTGGCTACGCAAGGCTGTTCGCTGAGCACGTCCTTCAGGCTGACGAGGGATGTGACTTCGACTTCCTGCGGCCCTCTCTATAGCCCGAGTAGCAACTCTCGCCCTCACAGGTCCCGGATAGCCACACCGTCCTCCGCGATTGACCATTCTATCGGTACTGCTACAATGCTCAAATGGCGAGCGCACCTACCCTGTCCCGGTGGTGCTGTCTTTGCCCCAACCGCCTCAGCTTCGACAAGGGAATGGATAGATAGATGGTGCAGGAAGATATAGAGAACTTTCTGCGCTATCTCCGCGAGCGAGACGCAGCTCAGCAGCGAATAACATCTGAGAACACGATCATGGCGTACAGAAGCGACCTTGAGCAGTTTCGCTCATTTCTGGAGGCCCACGGCTGTGATTCATGGGATGTCACTGCCTCCGACATTGTCGAGTACAAGCGCGACCTGGACGCACGGTATGCCAAGGCGACGACTCGTGCTCGCAAGATCGCGTCAGTCAGAGCCCTTTACCGCTTCTTGGTTAAGGAGCACCGGGTCCACCGTGATCCCGCAAAGGCGCTGACGATGCCTCCACCGGTGAAGCGAGCGCCAGAGGTAGTGACCGAGACCACATTGCAGCAGCTCGTCGCCGCTGTGGAATGCAGTGAGGCGGCCACTGCCGCCGATACTGCAAAGGCGCTGCGCGATCGCGCTATGTTGCGGCTGATGATTGCTTCTGGTTTGCTGCCCAGCGAACTCGTCGCGCTTGACATCGACGACGTGATCGGGAGTGCCATACGCGTTCGCAGTGGAAATCGCTCTCGTGTCGTGCACGCAGACGGGAAAGCTCGCGAAGCCCTTGACGCTTACCTGGAGAGTGGGCGCCTAGTTCTCAATGGGAGCGCCGGCGAGAGAGCGTTGTTCGTCAATGCGCGTGGGGGACGGCTGACTCGCCAGGGCTTCTGGCTTATCGTCAAGCAGTATGCGCAGCGCGCCGGCCTCGCCGGCGTTTCTCCCCGTGTTCTACGCCACTCGTGCGCTGCAGTCATGTTGCACAACGGCGCCGGGCTCTCAGATGTACAGCACTTGCTCGGGCACGCTCACACGTCTTCCACTAAAGCATATGCCCACACTCGATTGCATCAAGAGCACGGCGTGGCTGAGGAGTAGCACTTGACGTCTGAGCTCGCCCAAGCCGCCGCTATGCTGCACCAGCCGCAGCTTCAGCCAACGTGGGGTATCGTGCTCGGCTCTGGCTTTGTGGACTTTCTCAAGGCGGTCACAGTCATCCGTTCTGTTCCGTTTTCTCAAGTCCCGGGTCTCGCGCAGACGACCGTGGAAGGACACCGTGGAATGTTCCATCTCGGACGCATCGAGGGTACTGCTCTCGTCATCATCGAGGGCAGACTCCATACCTATGAGGGGTTGAGTGCGGCCCAGTCTGCCCAACCCATACGCTTACTCGCGCAGCTCGGGATCAAGAATCTGCTCCTCACCAACGCTTCAGGAGGAGTGACAGAGGACTTCCCGGCAGGGTCACTCATGCTGATTCGGGACCATATCAACTTCCCCGCATTGACCGGTCTCAATCCTCTAAGAGGACCCGTGAGCTCGGGACTGAATCGCTTTGTGGCGATGGGTCACGCATACGACCTGGAACTGCGTCGCATCTTCCTCGCCGCTGCCCGTGAGTTCGGAACCGTACTCGAAGAGGGAGTCTATGCGATGGTGAGCGGGCCGTCGTACGAGACTCCAGCAGAGCTGCAATTTCTGCGGATCATCGGCGCTCAGGCTGTCGGCATGTCTACGGCGAACGAGGTCGTTGTGGCACGCCAGCTCGGGCTCCGTGTTGCTGCGATCAGCTGCATCTCCAATAGCGCTTTTGGTAGCGCAGCGGGCGAAGTCGACCACCAGAGCGTTCAAGAGGCAGTTGGGCAGCGTGTACCGGACATCGTACAACTCGTCAGGTCAGTGCTTGCTCGATGCGGCTGAGACAGAGCGTCGTTGTCCTTGGAGTGCTGACGCTCACGCTCGTGGGCTGCGCCTTGGTGCCTGCTCCAACACGCTCGACGGCGATGGCGACCACGTCTAGCGCGGTTGAGCAACGCTTCGGTGTTACCCAAACACCTCTAGCTCAGCGGTCTTCAGTCGCGCCGACGGCGACCGCGCATGCAACCGCAGCGTCGAGCGTGAGCAGTGCGCGGCCTCCACCAACTGTTTCAGTCGCCCCCACACGTGACCTCACTGCTTCAGTTCCCTTTCGCAGCCTCACTGCATTAGTCGAACGAGTCGTGCATCCTACTTGCGCCACACCAACCCCAGTGCTTGGCACGGCAACGACTATCGGTAGTCATGTATCATTTTCGGTCGACGATGAAGTGACTCGTACCCGCGAAGTCATCAACACCACACTCGTATACTTGAGCCCTCACGCCTTGTGGTACGTCGAAGACGGCGTTCCGGTCACTCAGGAGCAACTGCAGACAGCCGCTCAAGAATTCGAACAGAAGATCTATCCTCTCGACGTAACAACCTTTGGTAAGCCCAGGTTTCCGGATCTTTCTGGGCTGAACAGGCTTACTATTGTCGTTGCCAAGCTACAAGGAGTGGCCGGGTACTTCACCGCCAGTGATCAGTATCTCCGCTGTATAGCGCCTTCCAGCAACCAGCGTAATGCCATCTACATCAATGAGACCGTGGACAAGGTAGGAAGTCCGGCATTGGAAGACACTCTCGTGCACGAACTGCAACATTTGATCCACTGGGACCATCACCCAGCCGATTCCGCATGGGTGAATGAAGGCATGTCAGTCTACGCTGAGTACCTCGCCGGTTTCTCCGTTGATAGGCTCGCGGATGCCTTTCTGAAGGCGCCAGGAACACAGCTCACTGATTGGTCAGACTCACCCACCGCAGTACTAGCTCACTATGGAGCCGCGTTCCTCTTCATTGCCTATCTCGCTCAGCATTATGGACCGCCATCACTCTTTTACACGCTGCTGTCTTCACCTTTGAACGACTGGGCAATGATCAATGAGTATCTCCAGTCGAAGGGCGCTTCAGCCGACCAGGTCTTCGCGCAGTGGGTCGTAGCGAATGTGCTGAACAACTCCACCGTCGATGGTGGAGCATTCGCCTACAAGGCTTTGCACGGCACAGCCGGGTCGGCAGTCATCACACCGCTGGTAAGCACAGTCGACGGGTCTGTAGCTCCGTTCGGAACCAGCTACTATCGCATTGACACTCTCGACATCCGGAAGCGACTCGTGTTTGCGGGCGCGCAGACCGTTCGGCTCCTGCCCACGCTTCCATACACATCCGATCAGTGGTGGAGCAATCATGGCGATCTCATCGACACGACGCTAACCCGCCAGGTCGATCTCACTCACGTGCAGTCGGCGACGCTCTCTTTCGACCTTTGGCTCGACATAGAAAAGGACTACGACTACCTCTACGTGGAGGTGTCGACCAATGGCGGCAAGAGGTGGCAGCTTCTACCAGCCACGCACACAACAACCGCTAACCCCACCGGTGCAAACC
The DNA here is from genome assembly GCA_023381895.1 of Chloroflexota bacterium. The sequence goes on along the minus strand of JAMCTA010000120.1, from coordinate 27,108 downwards.
TCGGTGTGGGGTACACGGGAGAGAGTCTCACTCCAGGGTCGCCGGTCCTGATCTGGTGGCACGAACACGTTGATCTCACTCCATATGCTGGCCGCAACGTTCTCGTCCGCTTCGAGTACGTGACCGATGAGGAGTACAGTGGTCCTGGTGCTGCAATCCGCAACGTACGCATTCCGCAGATCGGCCTCGATGAATCCGGGCGAGCTGGCCAGAACTGGGTAGCTCACGGCTGGTACTATGTCCCCAATAACGTCAAGGTGAAGTTCTTGGTGCAGCTCATCGCTGAAGGAGCGCGCACGACGGTTACCCCCCTCCATCTGGACGCGTCGAACCGGGGGGATCTCAACCTTGCTTCCCTCCCACCGGGGACTCAGCAGGTGATCGTTGCGGTGTCAGCATTAGCAGATAAAACTACCCAGCCGGCCGCATTTCGCATTGCCCTCAAGCCGGGTCCGGGCAGTTGAGCCTGTAAGATGTACCAACGATGGTGAGACCGTGAAAGAGGGTATGAATGTCCGGCCTAGGCCCTGAAGCCGGGTTCACTCTGAAGACCCTCCTCACGTCTTCCTGGTGGTGGATCGTGCTTATCGTTGGGTTTGCGCTCTCTGTGGCATTTTGCCGCGGTGTTGACGCCGTGGCCCGCCACTTCGAGTGGCTGGATATGCCGAGCCCGCGCCGCATCCACCGAACCCCGAAGCCGCGCTTGGGCGGTGTAGGCATGCTGCTCGCCTACGTTCCCCTCTCTGTCGTCATGGCCGTACATACGCTCCCACCGAGCTTCATCCCTCAGTTCGCCGGCGGACTCGCCTGCGCTGTGCTCATCGCAGTGATCATGATTGCCGATGACATCCGCGGCCTATCACCAGCGACAAAGCTGGGCGCCCAGCTTGTCGTTGCGGCTCTGGCCTTCTTGTTCGGGTTGCGCATCGACCACGTCTCCACGCCACTCAACAACCCGCTGGACCCTAACCCTCTGGCAGCTCCCCTCACCCTGCCACTATTTCTCGCTGTCCCCGTTACCCTGCTCTGGTTCACCGGGATGATGAATGCGGTGAACGCACTCGATGGCGTGGACGGGCTTGCCGGCGGCGTTGTCGCGATCGCCGCAGCTGCCTTAGGCATCCATACGTTGAGGTACATGACGGGTGAATTTGGTGTTGCGCAACTGCTGCTACTCCTCACAGCCGTCTGCTGCGGGTTTCTCGTGTGGAACTGGCCCCCATCCCGTCTCATCATGGGAGACACGGGATCCCACTTTCTCGGTTATCTTCTCAGCATGCTGTCGATTCTCGGCGGCGCCCGGCTCGCTACGGCACTGCTGGTTCTCGGGATCCCGATACTTGATTATGCGTACACCATCTACACGCGTACTCGTACTGGACGCGCACCAATGCACTTCGATCTCGGACACCTGCACCATCGCCTGCTCTCGGCCGGATACACACCTCCAATGATACTCGGCCTGCTCTACGCGATCACCGCCATCGCCGGAATCGCGGCCCTGTTCTTAGAGAAGACGCAGAAGCTTTTTGGCTTTCTCTTGCTGCTCGTCATCGCCTTTGCGGTGATCGTACTCTTACCCCAGCGTCCCAGGAGACCGCGGCCGCCGGAAGTACCACAACAGCATCCTCACTCCACTCGACCGTAGAGCTTGCCTCCCACGTTGGCCCCTTCCTACTTCAACCGGCTCCGCGCCTGATCAAGTCAGAAGGATTCCTACGGGCTGTCCTCGAGAGGCGACCTGAGACGCGGAGAGGCGGAGGAGCAGCCCAACGATCACCGCGTTGATGATCATCGAGCTTCCCCCATAGCTTACGAAGGGTAGGGTAATGCCTGTAAGGGGAATTACCTCCAGATTACCCGCTACGATGACGAGCGTCTGCAGCGCCAGAAGCGCGCCGAGTCCAGTCGCGAGCAGTCGCTCAAACGTTCCGCTGCAGCGTATCGCGATACGAAAGGATCGCATGACCAGAATGGCGAAGACTGTGAGGAGGGCAAAGCCCCCCAGCAGACCAAGTTCCTCGCCGATGGCTGCAAAGATGAAGTCTGTATGGACCTCTGGGATATAACCGGGGTATCCCCGTCCAATGCCCGACCCGAAGAGTCCGCCACTGCTCACCGCATAGAGTGCCTGTACGATCTGATAACCTTGACTACGCGCGTGGGCCCACGGATCCAGCCAGACATTGACTCGGGATCGAACGTAGCCAAAGAAATGATAGGTAATCACGACGTTGAGGAGGAAAAGCAGGAGGCCTCCGAACACGTAGGAGAGACGCTCGGTTCCTACATACAGCATCGCCAGGGCGACACCGAGCAACAGTAAGGTGCCTCCGAGGTCTCTCTGCCAGAGTAGCGACAGTAGCGATGCCAGCCAGAGCACTGCGAGCGGACCGATGTATTCTAGGGGAGGTAGACGCACACCGCGCCAGCGGTGCTCTCCAAGCGTCAGTAGCTCGCGTTTCTCTTCGAGATATCCCGCCATGAATACCGCGAGCACAATCTTCATGAGCTCAGTCGTCTGAAATTCGATGGGGCCTACTGCTAGCCACAATCGGGCGCCATTGATCTCGCGACCGAACAGGGCCGTAGCCGCCAGAAGTAAGAATCCAAAGGAAGCAAACGAGTACTTGAAGCGCGAAAGCCACCAGACATCGAACCCGCTCGCACCGAATCCCACGGTGACGATCACCGCTAAGATGATCCAAGCAAACTGTTGGTGATACGTGCTGGGATGCAGGCGGAGATTGAACGCCAGTCCCACCGACGTGAGCAAGGCCACACTAGGTAGCAATAGTTCATCCCCATTGGAGCATCGCACAGAGAGTGCAATGTTCCCGGCCAGGAATGTGCACCCGAAAAGACCTACTGCCGCAAAGGTCGCCCCGAAAGACTGTTTCCCTTCCAATGAGAGCGACATTTCGAGAACAGCCAGGAGAGCTATAGGGGGCAGCAGAAGTAGCCGCTCTCGTCCTCGATGGCGCAACATCAGCAATCTTCAGTCCGTCCGAACTGGCGCAGGTCAGTGCTCGAGTCTTCGAGAACTGCGGTGCGAACAGGAACTTGTGCCTCAACGAGCGTGCGAGCGTGGCGAAAGTCACGAGGACTGTTCACACTGAGCACAGCTCCCACTCGGCCATCGACGCAATAGAACACGGAAAAGCTTGTCTCGTCCGTACTACCCCGTACCACGATCTGGTTCCACTGTTCACAATGTCCAGCATACTGCAAGGTGACATCGAACACGTCCGACCAGAAATATGGCAGGACCGAGTAGGGTTGCTGCGATCCCAGGAGCGCGCGGGCGACGTGCACAGCGTGAGCGCGCGCCACATCCCAATGCTCAACACGAATCGGCGAATGGGTCACAGGGTCCGGAAACCGTGCAACGTCACCGATTGCGAAGACGTGCGGATCTCGACTGCGCAAGGACACGTCGACTGTGATGCCGCCCGCATCGGCCAGTCCGCTCTCAAGCAGCCAATCAAGGGCCGGTCGGACTCCCACAGCAACGATAACCAGGTCAGTAGGGATCACCACACCCGTCGAAGTGACCACGTCTTCAACGCGGTGATGACCTCGAATCTCGGTGACACCGGTCCCGGTAAGCATCGTGACACCGTGGCGTCGATGCAGCCGGATGAGAAACTGGCCGGCTTCTGTGCCTACCACTCGGAGAAGCGGTACCTCAGCAACTTCAACGACGGTGACCTTGAGACCGCGCTGCCGCAAAGACGCGGCCACTTCGCAACCGATAAACCCTGCACCGATGACGACGGCACGGTGCCCACTACGAGCAGCTTCGCGGAGAGCGGTAGCATCGCGAAGAGATCGCAGCGAGAAGACGCCTTCCAACGTGGCGCCACGAATAGATAAGGAGCTATTGTAGGAGCCAGTAGCCACAACCAACCGATCATAGCGCACCGGCTCATACCCAGAGAGAATAACCGCTCGCGAAGCCAGATCGATTCCGATGGCTCGGCGTCCCGTCCTGACCTCGACCTGTAAAGAACGCCATTGCTCAGGTGATACCAGAGTCAGATCACTGGTCTGCTTCTTACCCTGAAGAAACGCCTTCGAGAGGGGCGGGCGGTCGTAGGGCTCATCCAGCTCATCGCCGACGAGTATGACCTCGCCGTCGTATCCCTGAGCGCGCAGCGCCTGACACGTATGAACACCGCCAATGCCTGCACCAACGACGACAATCCGCTCCGGAGACACTCTTGTTACGATTTCCGCGGGACCAAGCTAACCGCAATCTTGCCATCGTGTTCACGAGCCTCATACACCTCCAGCGGCTCCTCCGCCGGAGGGCTTGTCACCGCTCCTGTAAAGATGTTGAATCCCGAAGCGTGTAGAGGACACCACACCGTGTCATCTTCGAGCTCGCCCTTCGAAAGATCGGCATCTTCATGTGTGCAGGTGGCAGAGAGCACACAGAGACGACCATACACACGCGTGATGAGAATCGGGCGCCCATTGACGTCAACTCGGGAAAGCGTCCCCTCTTTGACGTCCTCACTACGTGCTACAGACACGAAATCGGTCATCGCATACTCTCCAAGCTAGAGGGTGGTGTAGGACTCCACCCTCTAGCGATACTGTGTTGTTAGCCGACCTCTGGGGCAGGATCAGAGGCTTTGAATCCGATCTTCTGATGTGTCCCATCACAGAACGGCTTGCTCTCCGAATGTCCACAGCGGCACAGGTAGATCTCGTCGCTCTCACCGTCGACTTCATTTCCACGCGGATCGATCAGCTTTACCTTGCCCTTGACCATGTACGGACCATTGCGAGTTGCTGTGATCGTTACGTCTGCCAAGCTCTATTCTCCTTACAAAAATCACCTCTGGAACATCACCACGCGGGCTCCAACAGAAATCCCGCGCCCCCGCATCGATTCTTGCGACGATGCACTGCGCCGAGTAAGCGAATTTCGTGCCAGATCTTCTCAAGCGGTAGTGGGATCAGTTTCCTGTGAAAAAAGAAATCAACCGCACGGGAGTGACGGGGGTATCGCGATGCTTCTCGCCACTGCCTCACGCCCCGATGAGGAGCAGCTCCGGATCCTGCACGAGCTCGCGGACCCTCGTCAGGAACTGAACCGCTTCTCTACCATCAACAATGCGGTGGTCGTAGGTCAGCGCAAGGTACATCATCGGGCGCACCACGATTTGGCCATCGATCACAACCGGCCGTTCCTGAATGCGATGCATTCCCAGAATGGCCGCCTGCGGCATGTTAAGCAGCGGTGTAGAGAACAGTGAGCCGAAAACTCCTCCATTGGTGATAGTGAACGTGCCACCCTGGAGGTCTACAATCGAAAGCTTGCCCGATCGTGCACGCTGCGCCAGATCGGCAATGGTTTGCTCAATCTGAGCAAACGAGAGGCGATCAGCATCCCGCACAACTGGGACGACCAACCCCTCCTCACTATCAACGGCGATCCCGACGTCGTAGTGCTTCTTCACGATCAGATTGTCGCCACGAATCTCACTATTGAGGCGCGGATACGCTTTAAGTGCTCCAACCGCTGCACGAGTAAAAAATGACATGAACCCCAGGCTCACGCCGTGCTGATCCTTGAATGCGTCGCGCCGGCGTTTACGGAGCTCCATCACGGCGCTCATGTCTACTTCGTTGAACGTCGTGAGCATGGCCGTGACGGACTTCGCCTCGACCAGTCGCTGCGCAATCGTGCGGCGTCGGCGACTGAGCGGAACAATCTCTTCCCGCTCCCCTACCTGCGAGTAGGCCTCGATCTTCGGTGGCCCAGGCGTCAAGCTAGAGAGGGTCGAAGATGAGCTGGCCTTAGCCACCGTTGCGGTCCCCGCATGAGCGGCGACATCTGTGCGAGTGACCCGACCTCCAGGTCCGGATGCTTCAACTTGGTGGGGATCTACCCCCAGCTGCTCAGCGAGCTTTCGCGCGAGAGGAGTGACACGGAGATGATCACCATCGCTGCCAGCCATAGCGCGCGGTGTCTGCGCTGGAGCAGAGCTATCGGTACGAGCGGTGGGGGTGGCAGGGACCGATTGAGGCATAACTGCCACTGCCGCTTCGTTGATCACGGCGATAGTCTCACCTATTGTAACCGTAGCTCCCTCTCCCTTGACAATCGTTTGGAGCACGCCAGCAGCCTCAGCATTGACGTCGACAGTAACCTTGTCCGTCTCCAGCTCCGCAAGCGCGTCACCGGCGGCCACCTGATCACCCTCCTGCTTGTGCCAGCGCAGAATCGTAGCCTCAACGACCGATTCGCCAACGGATGGAACCCGCACATCAACTGGCATGGATAACCTCTCTCTTGGCCTTATCCAGCACTGGAGCATCGAGCAATGCTTCGCGGACGATACGGTTCTGCTCGGTTCGATGCGCCTCCGGCGAGCCTTCCGCTGGGCTTACTCGCGCTGAGCGCGCGACGACGCGTAAAGGCAGCTGGCCGACAAGGCGCCACACGATAGGCAGATAGTAAGGCAGCGCGCCCATGTTGGATGGCTCCTCTTGCACCCAGACGAGTTCCTTGACATTGACATAGCGTTGTAGCAGCCTTCGGATCTCGTCTTCCGGTACGGGGTAGAGCTGTTCAATACGTGCAATCGCTATGGAAGGAGTTAGTGGTCGCGATGGAGCACTGTCAAGATCGACGTAGACCTTGCCCGAGCACAAAATCAGTCGGGTCACTTCAGCAGGGTCTCGACCAGGAAGCGGATCATCCAGCAGGCTGTAGAATCTTCCGCGCGCCAGATCGCTGAGATGAGCCGCAGCCTTAGGATGGCGCAGCAACGACTTCGGCGTGAATACGACGAGCGGAATTGGCGCCGCTCGCGAAATCGCCGCGTGACGCCGCAGCAGATGGTAGTACTGAGCCGCAGTCGTACAGTTAGCGACCACGAGATTGTTGTTAGCGCACAGTCGCAGGAATCGCTCGATACGAGCGCTGGAATGATCGGGACCCTGCCCTTCATACCCGTGTGGCAATAAGAGCACGAGTGACGACGTCTGGGCCCACTTGGCGTAGCCAGAAACTACGAACTCGTCGACGATGACTTGCGCGCCATTGATGAAGTCGCCGTACTGCGCCTCCCAGAGCACGAGAACCTCCGGCCGCTGGATCGAATAACCATACTCGAATCCCAGTACTGCTGCCTCTGAGAGCGGGCTGTTGTAGATTGCGGCATTGACGTGGACCTGCGGTAGCTGGTGAAGAAGGCTGATTCTCTGGCCGGTCCGCGCTTCGTGCACCGCAGCCAGGCGCTGACCAAACGTGCCACGCTGACTGTCCTGTCCCGCCAAGCGGATTGGTGTTCCATCGGCCAGAATGCTGGCGAGGGCAAGCAGCTCAGCATGGCCCCAGTCGATAGGGCCATCAACGTCGAGAGCTTCTCGGCGGCGCTCGATAATCCTGCTGGCTCGGGGCTCGAATCCCTCCGGCAGGGTGAAGAGTGCCGCATTGAGCTCACGGAGGCGCGTCTCCCGCACTTCTGTCGGAACCATATCTTTGACGTCTTGAGCTGCATACTCTTGGTCCGAGACAGAGTGTGCGTCGTTGATAGCGTGGACGGCCCGCTCGAGCTCATCACGGACCTTAGTGGCCATCGCCGCTGCTTCCTCATCGGTCACCATACCGTCAGCGATCAACCGCTGGGCAACTTGGGTACGCAGCGTTGGATGTTGCGCGACCATAGCATACATCTGCGGCTGAGTGAAGGAAGGCTCATCACCCTCGTTATGTCCAAGTCGGCGGTAGCCGACCAGGTCTATGAGCACGTCCTTATGAAAGCGATACCGATACGCCACAGCGAGTCGCGAAACCATCAGGCAGGCGACGAGATCATCTGCATTGACGTGAAAGACAGGAATCTCGAACCCTTTGGCAAGATCACTCGCATAGAGAGTTGATCGACCATCAGAGGGATCGGTTGTGAAGCCTATCTGGTTGTTCGCGATGATGTGGATGGTTCCCCCGGTTGTGTATCCCGGAAGCTGTGAAAGGTTCAGGGTCTCAGCGACGATGCCCTGTCCGGTGAAGGAGGCATCACCATGTACGAGGATGGCAAGAGCACTATCTACGTCCTGGCGTGGCAGTTCTCGTTCGAGGCATTGTTCCTGCGCTGCCCGTGTCCGACCTTCAACAACAGGGTTCACGTGCTCCAAATGGCTGGGGTTGGGAGCAAGATGAACCGTAAGCCGGTACTCGCCAGTATCACCGTTGACGACGCGCTGTCCGCCCTCGTGATACTGCACGTCGCCTGTCCAGCCCTGATAGTCGCGGACCGACATCGACGTCTCGAGGCCTCGCTTGCTCGCCTCAAACTCCGCAACAATCTCAGCGTATGGACGCCCAAGAACGTGCGTGAGAACGTTGAGACGGCCGCGGTGCGCCATCCCCACCAGTACATCACCAGTTCCCTGGGCGCCGGCCGCGGTCAAGACCTCATCAAGCATTGGGATGAGGGCATCGAGCCCTTCAATTGAAAATCTGGTCTTCCCGCGGTAGGTCTGCTGGAGAAACTGCTCGAAGCCTTCGACACGGGTCAGACGTTCCAATAAGGCGCGGCTCTGGTCCCTACTGAGATGAGGCCGGTATTCTTCAGACTCGATCGTATCGATGAGCCACGTGCGTTCTTCCGCCACCTGGACGTGGGTGAAGTCGTAACCGATGGAGCCGCAATAGATCTCCCGGAGCCGCTCGATAACGTCGAGTGCAGTGCGTGCCTCCGGAGCAGCCTGGCTAGGAACTACTGAGGGAGCCAGCGTCGTAAGCTCCTCAGCAAGGATTTGATGTGCTGCTGGCTCCAAGCCTGGATCGCTGGGGGGGGCGCTGCCCAGCGGATCAAGCCGCACCGCCAGATGCCCGTACTCTCGAATCGTTCGCGCCAAGCTCGTGGCACCCATCGCAAGTCGCACTGCCTCGTTGGCCGGAATGCTCGCGAAGGGACGAGACACCTCGCCCGTTACAGCGGGGAATTGCGCTGGCTGAACCAACTGCTGATCTGCGCGCTCGAGGCGCGTGAAGTAATCGCGAGTTACCTCGTCAACAGATAAAGGGTCGCTGCGGTAGCGCTCGTAAAGATCGAGAACGTACGCTGAGTTCGGCCCGGAAAACAAGGAGAGGTCGATCACCGTTACATGCCTTTATTCCGATAGCATCAAACTGACTATAACACTGTAAGCAGCACGGCTTTCTTCACCGAGCGCTCCCCCTCCAGCAAGCACTGACTCGGGGTGAGGTGATCCGCATCTCACTCGCTCCGGCGCTGCCGCCGAGCCTCGAAGAGTGCAACCGCCCCAGCAACGGAGGCATTGAGTGCCTCCACCGCTCCATTCAGAGGAATATGTGCGAGCACATCACATTCGTCTCTCACACCTCGTGAGAGCCCAGCCCCTTCGCTGCCAATAGCGATGCAAGTCGGCTCGGTGAGGTCCAACCCGTACAGGTCGCTCTCTCCTTGCAGATGTAGGCCTACCACCCACAAACCCGCGCGCTTGAGAAGGCGCACAGTCCGTGCCAAGTTGACCACGACCGTGTACGGCAGAAGAAGTGCAGCCCCTGAGGAAGCGCGCACTACAGCAGGCGTCATCGCTACTGCTCGGTCCTCTGGAATGATGATCCCGTGTGCCCCTGCAGCCAGCGCGGAGCGCATCAAAGCCCCCAGGTTGTGCGGATCCTGCAAGTGGTCTGCGAGCACCACTAGAGCCTTAGCTCCACGTGTACTGGCCTGGCCCAGAAGCTCTTCCAGATCGCACGATGCCGGCAGCGCACAGATGGCTGCCACACCCTGGTGATGTTGACCGTCTGTAATCCGGTCCAGTGTCACTGGATCGACCAATGTCACGGGCACACCGCGCTCGTTTGCCTTGTCGATGAGACTCTTCACAGGTCCCCTCGCGTGGTCATCTCCGGCGACGAGCAGCTCACGTACGATTCCGAGCCGGCGAAGTGCTTCCTCCACCGGGCGGCGCCCCCCTATCACTGCGGGGCCTCCACCCCATCTGCCAGCCCGATGGTGCTGCACCTCACGCACGTCGCCACGTAGTTCCGTGCGAGCCGTCCTCAAGAATGATCCCCTGCGTGAGCAGTTGCTCGCGGATCGCGTCTGCTTCTGACCACTTGCGCTGCCGTCGCAACTCGGCACGCCTGGCGATAGCTGCTTCGATTGCCGTGGCGTCCAGGGCAAGTGCCCGCTCACCTCTCACGAGTTCCGCAGACGATCGCGGAAGATCGAAACCCAGGGTCGACACAAGGTGATCGAACGTGGTGAGAGCCGACCGCAGCGCCTCGTGCTGTGCTTGAGGGTTGTGATCAATCGGTCTCATCTGAGAGACGCGTACAGCTTCCCGGCTGAACACGTAGAGGCGGCTCAGCGCGAGCGCTGTGTTGAAGTCATCGTCCATCGCTTCGAAGAAGCGCAAGGAAAGATCGGATGCCATCGAAAGCAGATCTCTGACCGGAGCCGGAGGAGAGCCTTTGGCGGCGTCTTGGACCGGCTGCGCGATCAGAGACGCGAGCGCGGACCTTCCTTCGATGAGGTGCTCTGCCTGTTTGCGCGCGAGTACAAGGCTCTCGTCCGTGTAGGTCACTGGTGTACGGTAGTGTTGGGACAGGTAGTAGAGCCGAAGCACAACCGGATGGTGTCGCTCCAAGGTCTCGAGCACGGTAGTGAAGTTGTTGAGTGAGTGAGCCATCTTTTCACTGCCCACGTTGAGCTGACCAATGTGAACCCAGTAACGGGCAAAGGGCTCTTTATGAGTGAAAGACTCCGACTGGGCGATTTCATTCTCGTGGTGAGGAAAAATAAGATCGGGGCCACCAGCGTGGATATCTATCTGATCACCGAGCTCCTGTCTCGACATCGCCGAGCACTCGATATGCCACCCTGGACGCCCAGCACCCCAAGGACTCGGCCACGATGGCTCATCCTCTTTCGCCGCCTTCCAGAGAGCAAAGTCCCGGGGGTCTTCCTTCTCTTCACCCACCGTGACCCGTGCGCCGGCAAGCACGTCGTCCGCCGTCCGATGGGACAGTTTGCCATAACTTGGGAATGAAGCAACACGAAAGTAGACATCGCCATTTCCCGGCGCGTAGGCATTGCTGCCCGCGATGAGACCCTGGATCATCTCGATGATGCCAGAGATCGTCTGCGAGACTCGGGGATAGACATCTGCAGGTTGAACGTTGAGCGCTTCCATGCTGTGGAAATAACCGTCGGTGTACCGTCGCGCTACCGCTGCCGCTGAGACCCCCTCGGACAAGCCCCGAGCAATGATCTTATCGTCCACATCCGTGAAGTTCTGGACGTAACGAACGCGGTATCCCTTTTCCCCGAGGTACCGTCGAATGACGTCCATAGTGACGAACAGCTTCGCGTGGCCCAAGTGGGGATGAAACTTCGGCGTCACTCCACAACAATAGAAGCGCACCGGATCGCCAAGAGGTTGAAACTCTTCTTTGCGGCGGCTTAGTGTGTTGTAGATCCGAAGCGTCACTCAACGTGCTCCTCAAACGTTACGGATTCTCCTGAAGCGCAAGGGAAGCGATAGCAATCGCGGAGATCCCCTCTTCTCTTCCTTCCGGTCCTAAGCGCTCATTCGTTGTGGCCTTGACGCTTACAGCCTGTACATCACAGTGCAAGTCTCCGGCGATATTGTGACGCATGCGGTCGATTGACGGCCGCAACCGTGGCTGCTCAGCAACCACCACCACATCCACCCCCTGAACGGAGAATCCAGCGACGGACACGATGGCGCACACTTGGCGCAGAAGCATCCTACTGTCAGCATTGCGGTAACGCTCATCCTGTGGTGGAAAGTGGGCACCAATATCGCCAAGGGCGGCTGCTCCCAGCACCGCATCCATGATGGCGTGCAGCACGACGTCTGCGTCTGAGTGCCCCTCCAAGCCGGACGGATGCTGGAAGCGAACGCCGCCAAGTACGAGAGGCCGCCCTGGGATCAGTCGGTGAATGTCGTAGCCGATTCCGACATGCGGATCGTGGGCGGAGGCTGGTCGCGACGCTCGCTCCGATGAACTTGTCCAAGGGTGGCGAATGGTATCAGATTGCGTGAGCGCCCTCGCAAGCTCAAGATCATCAGGAGCCGTCACCTTGAAATTGTGCGGTTCTCCATCGACGATCTGCACGGCAAGCCCCAGATACTCGAACACAGAAGCCTCATCAGTCACGAGCCGGCCTTCCTGGCGAAGGGAGGTCAATCCTGCGAGAAGCGTCTCACGGTGGGCTACTTGAGGAGTCTGCGCCATCCATAGTGACTCACGAGGGATCGTACGCTCCACATGCTGATCGCTGACCATCTTGAGTGTGTCGTGCACGGGAAAGGCCGCGATGGCGCACGTCCCCACGGCAAGAGCAGCCGTGATGCAGCGATCCCACAGTGCTGCCGTCGCAAATGGCCGCGCTCCATCGTGGACGGCTACATACTCGCATCCTGCCAGTATCGCACAACCTAGAGAGACCGAGTCCTGTCGTAGTGATCCACCGAGGACGATATCCACCGGCTTGTGTACAGGAATCTGCCTCACCAGCTCCTCACACCACTGCAAGCGATCTGCATGCACGACCAAGACGATCCGCTCGACCTTGGAGCAAGCATCGGCAGCTTGTACACTCCATTGGAGGAGCGGCAACCCAGACAGGTCGGCGCGAAGCTTGTCAGTACCTCGCATTCGAGCGCTGGACCCAGCAGCGACAATCACTGCTCCAATGTGTGGAAGAGCCACCACTTCCCCGGAGTCTCCCCTTTCACAATCTCCGAAGCACTACGCCTTGCTCTCGTGGCTGCGAGAACCACGACTCGCGGGGGGTGCTTCACAGAGGCAGTTCCTTGGCAGCCTTCACCGTACCCACTGACGTCACCGTCGCACCAGGGTCATACTGACGGACGAGTCCGGCGAGCACTGATCCCGGCCCTACTTCGAGCAGCGGACCATGCGTGAGTTTCAGGAGCGTCGTAATCGAGCGTGTCCATAACACCGGTGCTACCATCTGCACCTCTAGAAGCTCCCGAAAGTCCTCTCCGCGCCTATGCACCTGCCCATCAACCGTACTGATCACCGGTATCTCTGCATCGCAGAAGGATGCCGATGAAAGTGTCTGATGCAATCCTTCTGCAGCGGTTCGCATGAGCGGCGAATGGAAAGCTCCACTCACTCGCAAGGGGACTACTTTACCGCCGCCCCGCTCCTTTACCAAATCTGCCACTTTCTGGATAGCCTGCGGTGCTCCGGAAATGACGACTTGTCTTGGAGCGTTGAAGTTAGCGGGCCAGACACCTCCGCCTGCATCGTTACACAGATCACAGACGGCCTCCTCCGGCAGCCCCAGGACTGCAGCCATCGCACCATCTGCGGCTTTCGCCATGAGTTCCCCGCGGCGCTGGACGATGCGAATAGCATCCGAGAAGTTCAGAACGCCGGAAGTGACCAGCGCGCTGTACTCACCGAGACTGTGACCCAGGACCCAATCGGCGCGCGCGCCTCGATGCTGTAAATAGTGCACGAAAGCAACCGACACCGTTAAGAGGGCTGGTTGCGCAAACTGTGTTTGCTGTAAGGTGGCAGCGGGCCCCTCAAAGCACAGAGTCACGAGATCAAGGCCAGTAGTAGCTGACGCGAGAGCAAACAGCTCCCGGGTCACGAAGTCCTGGTCGTACAGGTCTCGACCCATTGCAACGAACTGACTCCCTTGTCCTGGAAAGAGCCACGCTGCGCTTTGCATTCGTACATTCACTCCGTCTTCAGCGCGAGTGCTGGTGCACCGCTTATCGATGCGTCTCCAGGGAATCTTCCGTCCTCTTAGGCCGACCAAGCCACAACCGTGGCAACCGCCACATTAGCGTCGCGGTCGTGCGACAAGCTTACGCTCCAACCGGCGAGGTCGAGCTCAGATGCAAGCTCGCGCGCGTGCCCGTGGAAGATGAGCTCAGGCTGTCCAGATGCGAGCACACGCACTTCGAGGTCACGCCAACCAACGCGGCCTATGCCGCAGCCCAGCGCTTTGCTCGCCGCTTCTTTGGCTGCAAGGCGGGCAGCAAGCTTATCGGCTCGGTTGAACGACGAGCGCACTTCTTCCTCCGTGAAGACACGCTCAAGGAACCGCGCTCCAAAGCGCGAGACGATTCGCTCTACACGGTCAATGGCAATCACGTCGACTCCCACAAGGCAGCGCATTAGCTGGCCTGACGTTTCAGAGAGAGACCGATCTGCAGAGGAGAAGGCGCTGGCTCGGGGGGTGCAAATTCTGCCAGAGCATCGACGCTATCAGAAGGAGACGGCACCGCCTCACACTCGAATACCGCACAGAACTGCTGGATGAAGACCTCTCGAACCTGTTCCAACCAAGGAACTGGATTGGCGAGCTCCCGCAGGGACGTCACACCACGATCATGCAAACCACAGGGCACAATGGTCTGAAAGAGCTTGAGGTCGGGATCTACATTCAGAGCGATCCCGTGTGTTGTCACTCCCCGTGACACCCGAACCCCGATGGCAGCGAGTTTGTTCCCTCCAACCCACACGCCCGTGAACCCGGCATCGCGGTGGCTCGTGACACCGAACTCACGCGCGACACGAATGCCCACGTCTTCGAGGTGTCGTAGATATGCGATAACGTCATTGCCCCAGCGATCAAGGTGTAGAATCGGGTACGCCACGAGCTGTCCAGGGCAATGGAGTGTGACATCCCCACCTCGGTCGATAGCCACAACATCGAGGTTGAGTGCCTCGAGTTCCTCACTCGAGGCCAGGAGATGATCTGGAACGGCTCGCCGTCCGAGGGTGATGGTTGGCTCGTGCTCCACGAGCAACAAGGTGTCCTCCTGCCAGCCCTTGCGGCGCGCATCGGCGAGAGCACGTTGCAAGGCCCACGTCGAGCGGTAAGATCGCCGCCCGAGCCAGATAGTTCGTAATGGCGCCAAGTCTGCCGTCACGGTCGTTCCGCGTCAGCTGGCAATGGCGACTCGGCTCGCCTGCTCGTGAGCATGGTACGAGCTGCGAACAAGTGGCCCCGACTCCACGTGCCGGAATCCCAGATCGAGTCCAATCTTCTTCAGAGTCTCGAACTCCTGCGGTGTGTAGTAGCGTGCAACAGGCACGTGCTTCATCGATGGGCGCAGGTACTGGCCCAATGTGAGGATGTGGGTACCCATCACTCGAATGTCTGCCATGGTCTCGACGAGTTCATCCCATTCTTCGCCGAGACCTACCATCAGACCTGACTTGACCTTGCTTTCCGAACGTAAGAGTCCGGCCCGCTCGAGAAGCTCAAGCGACTGCTCGTACTTTGCTTTCGGTCGCACTTTCCGGTAGAGTCGCGGCACTGTCTCCGTGTTGTGGTTGAGAATCTCGGGGCCCGCGTCCATCACCATTTCCAGGGCTTGCCAGTTGCCTTGGAAATCAGGGATGAGCACTTCAACGGTGGTACCCGGTGAGACGCGGCGTATCTGGCGAATTGTCTCTGCAAAGCTATGTGCTCCCCCGTCGTGCTGATCGTCGCGATCGACCGAGGTGATCACGGCGTGCTGCAATCCTAGTAGGTGCACCGCTTCAGCGACCCTGCGGGGCTCGTCCTCATCTACGGGAAGCGGGCGGCCAGTGGTGACGGCACAATACCGGCACGCGCGCGTACAGATCTCTCCGAGAATCATGAATGTGGCTGTTCGATGATCGAAGCATTCGCCGATGTTGGGGCAATTCGCCTCTTCGCATACAGTGTGCAGCTGGTAAGTGCGTAGCAGTTGCTTTACATCCTGGTAGTTGGGACCTCCCGGAAGGGGAACTTTGAGCCAGGATGGCTTGCGTGCGTGGAAGTCGATCGGCTGGCTTCCATCAGCCGGAGCGGTAGGAACGGGGCTGATTCGAATCGTCATCGGATTCTCCACTCCAATGTGGTAGGCAATGCCTAGAGAAGTATCTCGTAAGGATTCTCAAGTATGCGTCGGAGCTCTTGAAGGAACTGCGCCGCTGGGGCGCCGTAGAGGATCCGGTGGTCGCAGGACAGCGTCAGCTTTACCCGCTGGCGAATCGCAATTGCACCATCGACAACAGCCGGCACAGTCTGCGTTGCGCCAACCGCGAGGATGGCAGCGTTCGGTGGATTTACTACTGCGTTGAACTCTTCTACCCCGTACATGCCTAGGTTCGAGATGCTGAAGGTGCACTCTTCGAGGTCCGCTGTGGTGCTCTTCATCGCTCGCGCACGCTCAATGAGCGGGCGCATCTCTCGATCGATCTGGCGCACTCCCTTTCGATCACACTGGCGCACCACAGGAACAACCAGGCCTTCAGGCAGCGATACGGCGAAACCGACGTTGATGTCTTCGTGATACTCGAAGTGACCATCGATGTAGCTGGCATTCACTTCCGGAAACTTGGCGATGACCAGCGCGCAAGCTCGAATGAGCATCGCGTCGATACGGACTTGTTGGTCTTTGTCGACACCCTTGTTCAAGGCAGCACGCAGGTCAAGAAAAGACCCCAAGTCCACTTCCGTGCGCACATAGAAATGTGGCACTTGAGTCTTCGACTCGACCATTCTCCGCGCAATGATCTGTTGCATGCGCGAGGGCTGCTTGATGCGAGGCAGAGTGGGACTGGTGGGTTCCATAGATGCAGCTGCGGCGGCAGTGGGGAGTGTAAACGCATCGACATCGTCACGAGTGATCCGCCCTCCAGGTCCACTTCCCTTCACCTGGCGGAGGTCGATATGGCGCTCTTGGGCGAGACGGCGTGCCAAAGGAGTCACGAACAAGCGCGTCCCCGAACTGGCAGATGAACTCCCGTCGTGCGATTGCACTGATGGACCTGTCTGGCTCCGTTCTGGCTCTTCTGGTGCCGTTCTAGTGGAGGGTTGCGGTGTGGAAGCTGCCTGAGCCTGTGGCGCGCGAGAAGCAGTGGCTGCCTCCTCACCCTCGTCGGCAATGACCGCAATAACATCGCCGATCGTCACGGTCTGCCCTTCTTGGGCAACAATACGAGACAGCACGCCAGAGAAGAATGACATGCACTCCATATTGGCCTTGTCCGTCTCGACTTCGGCCAGAACATCACCCTTCTCGACGCGATCCCCTACCTGCTTGACCCAACGGGCAATAGTGCCTTCTTCCATCGTGTCACTGAGTCGCGGCATCAACACTTCGTGCGCCATATGAGCACTACGTTCTCTCTTCGGCTCGGCGCGCGGCACCAATGGCTCGTACGCGAGCGGTTACTCTGCCCACATCACCTAGAAATCATCCTACCCCGTGGCGTCCCAGCGTAGCAAAGAATTGCGTCCTAGGACATCCTCCCCAGATTTCCGCTTCTCTGCTACTATTCCGTCACTACGAGTGTCTGTACAGTCAGATCGGTCGAGGAGGGAGTCAATGGCCTATTTGTACAGGAACAGTAAGGGCGACACCTACTACCTCAACGGGCAGGTGGTCCGCCTGAAGAATGGCAGGGATCAGCAAATCTATTTCTTCACGCGTGAGCCCAGGGAGGGCAAGGCACTGGAAGCTTTGCCGAGCGGCTATGAGGTCAACGAGGGCGTTGGATCAGGGCTGCCGGTGCTAAGGCGTATCAAGACCTCGTAATTCTCGGGCGACTGGCAGAGGAGAAGTCTGCCAGCCGCCCCACGAGCTCATTACATAACTCACGATACGCTGACGTCGCGCCAGACGTTGGTGCGTGCTCGATGACGCTGAGATTGAAGCTTGGCGCCTCCGCGACCTTGACGGATCGTGGGATCAGCGTAGTGAACGTCTCACGCGGGTAGATCCTCCGAACTTCTCGCTCAACATCCCGCGACAGCTTTGTTCTTGCATCGAACATCGTGAGCACGATGCCAAAGAGCCGTAGCTGCGGACGGAAGGACCGGTGTACCCTCTGTACAGTGTCTACGAGCAGAGACAAGCCCTCTAGAGCCAGATATTCGCACTGGATGGGTACGAGCACCCCGGATGACGCCACGAGAATGTTGATCATGAGAAGCCCAAGTGAGGGCGGACTATCGACCAGCACGAGATCGTAGTCAGACACAACCGGCTCGAGCAGGACCGCGAGCACCCGCTCCCGGCTGCTCCAGGTTGCGAGCTCAGACTCCGCGGCTGCAAGGTCGACGGCACTTGGAAGCAGATCGATTCCATCCCGAACCCGGGAGCGTATGAGGGCGCTGGCTGGAAGTCCTCGAATCATCCCGTCGTACAGCGAGAGAGCGCCGCGCTTAGCAGATCCAAACATGCTGGAGGTATTCGACTGAGGATCGGCATCGACGAGTAAGATCCGCTGCCCACACTCCGCCAATGCAACAGCCAGGTTGACTGCTGTGGTTGTCTTGCCGACGCCTCCCTTTTGATTCGCGACAGCAATCACGACAGTCATCACTGCCCATCTCTCACCCTTGCCTGCCTCATTGTACGAAGCGAGCAGACATACCTGTTCGTGCCGGACAGCAATTTGTACAGGCCTGCAAGAGCTGCCCCATAGGGTGACACAAGGTACCAACGGGGCTGTGATTTTGTGACTATCGACAACTACACTAGGCCATTTTTCCCATTGTGTCCACCACCCGTGCCAGCCGGTTCCCTACACTCGGGCTATAGCAAGCGCCAGAACCGGGGTGCAAGCGGCAGACGCTCGAGATTGAGATCCGGTTCGCAGAAGGGAGGAGGTGCGTGAAGCGTGCAACATTCCATCCGCTGGCGTCTCGCTATTCTCGTGCCGATTCTCCTCTTGCTTGCTTGGATCGCGCCCTCGACTCGCGCAGATCAACTGACTAACGCGCGCTCTCAGCTGGCACAGAGCGCGGAACGGAGGGCTCAGGCGCTACAGCAGTTAGCACGAGCTCGTGACGCGGTTGCTGCTCTACGCTTACAGGTACAGACGAACTCCGCAGACCTCGCGATCTTACAACAACGCACGAATAATTTGGAAGCCGCTGCTGGCGTCCAGGAGAGCGCACTCACCACCAATCTGAACGATCTTCTCCAGCAGCTTCAAGCCGCAAAGAGCGATCTCGCCCAGCAGCAGCAGCGGTTCAGTGCACAGAAAGCTCAGGCTGAGCAGCAACGGAACGATGCGATTGTGGCGCTGCGGAGCAATGCCACGCAGATTCGTGCTCTGGATACCCAAATTGCCTCAACCCAGCGGGATGCTTCCGCTCTGAAGGATCAAGTCCACCAGCTCGACCAGGAGGTCGAAACTCGCTCTCAAGCGATCGACACAACATTGGTGCAGATGTACAAGCTTTCGCAGGTCTCGGCGCTCGATCTCATTCTCAGTGCCAAGAGCCTAAGCGACGGGCTCAGCTCTCTGACGATGCTCGGAACACTGACTCAGCACGATCAGATAGCGTTGCAGAATCTGGGCAATGCGCGATCACTTGCTAGTCACCAGCATCAGTTGCTCTCGGAACAGGAAGCTTCGCTGCAGAACTTTCAAGATACTCTCCAAGCTGATCGTCAAGCCTCAGAGATCGAGGCATCGGATCAACAGCAGTTGATCCAGCAGCTCGAGCAGCAGCTCACCGCCGCTCAACAAACCTTCAGCCAGCAGCAGAAGACCTTGCAAGGCAGCATCGACGCGACGCAACAGAGAATAGCAGCGACTAGGACCCAGCTCTCAGCCGCCATGGCTCCAATTGTCGGACAGCAGGACACAGTGCTCCAAATAAGACAAGCCATCCAGCAGAAACTCAACCAAGCACAGAGTCAAGAGGCTCATGCTCAGCGAGAAGCGCAACAGGCAGCTGCTGACGAGGCTG
Organism: Chloroflexota bacterium; assembly: GCA_023381895.1. The sequence continues at coordinate 7,351 of JAMCTA010000120.1, read as the reverse complement.
CCGCTCAATCGCTGATTCAACGGCTGCAGGCAGATGCTTCGGCCCGGCTGGCCCAGAGCTCTCAAGTTCATTCGTACCAGGCAAGTGGCGCTCCCCACTTCATCTGGCCAGTACAAGGTTTTGTCATCACTCAGCGCTTCGGTCCTACGAGCAACTGGTTCGAGCCACCCGGCTTCGGCTACCGTCACTTCCACTACGGCATCGACCTCGCGGTCCCCTACGGTACGCCAATCCACGCAGCGGCGACTGGAGTCGTCCTGCACGCCGGATGGCTCTACGGAGGCTATGGAATCTGCGTCATCATCGCCCACAACGGAACGTATTCGACGCTCTACGCTCATATGTCTTCAGTGAATGTGCGCCCGAATCAGATCATACAGCAGGGCCAGACCATTGGCTGGGTAGGCATGACAGGTAACACGACCGGCCCTCACGTGCACTTCGAGATTCGTGTCAACGGTACCGTGGTGAATCCTCTTGACTATGTTTGATCCCATCATCCGGCTCGACAACGTCAGCAAGTGCTATCTGAACGGTGTGCTCGCTCTGCAGAGCGTAAGCCTCGCCATCAATCCGGGGGAGTTCGTCTTTCTTGTAGGTCCCAGTGGGTCTGGAAAGTCAACGCTCCTCCGGCTCTTGCTCCGTGACGAACGTGTGACAGCTGGCCGGATCTTCGTGGCTGGCCACAACCTGCTCCGTATCCAGCCGGGAGCGATCCCCCAGTTCCGTCGCAGGATTGGCGTAGTGTTTCAGGACTACAAGTTGCTCCCGCGACTGACCGCCTTCGAGAACGTCGCCTTCGCACTCCGGGTACACGGCTTTCACGACGCGCGCGTCATTCGCGAGCGGACGATCGCTGTGCTTGAACTCGTCGGCCTGAGAGCGCAGGCCGATCGCTATCCTGCCACTCTCTCGGGTGGGGAGCAGCAACGAGTATCAGTGGCCCGCGCGCTCGTCACCGGCCCAGATGTGCTACTCGCCGATGAGCCCACAGGAAATCTTGATCCCGATAATGCGCTGGCTATTGCTGAACTCCTAGATCAAATCAATACCTTCGGGACCACGGTTGTTGTCGCCACACACAATCGCGACCTCGTCGACAAGTTTCGTCGGCGTGTGCTTCAGTTAGACCAAGGCAAGCTCGTGCGTGACGAAGAGAGCGGGGGCTATACGCTCGCGCTGGCCGCGACTGGAGACTCGCCCGGAGAGTCAACACTGCCACTGGACGGCCGGGGACCATTGCCACTTCCAGAAGGGAGCAGGTGATCATGCTGCGCTTTGCTAGTACGTACGCCCTGCAAACGATGCGTAGGAATGCGCTGATGACAAGCGTAGCAATCGGCACGACAGCCGTACTCTTACTTGTGTTGAGTACTATCGCTGTGATCGTCGTGAGCATCGACGCCGGTGTACAAGCGCTGCAGTCACGGGTCAACGTTATCGCGTACCTCAAGGACGGCACTTCACCTGCCGCACTGAGTGCTCTCGAGAGTGAGATGCGCTCACGTCCAGACGTGACGGTGGTCACGTACGTCAGCAAAGACGAGGCATTGAAGCGCCTCCAGAAACAGTTTGCGTCGCACCCTGGGCTGCTCAGTGCCATCAAAGACAATCCGTTGCCGGCCAGCCTCGACGTGCGCCTTGCCCACCCGTCCGCGGCAACCGATGTGGGGAGGGCCTTACAGGCTCAGCCCAGCATCAGTGATGTCACAATCAACGAGGACGTGGTGAATCGTCTCGTGACAGCTGGGCGATTTGTCCGGCTTGTCGGGGCCGTGATGGTCGTCGGCTTGTCAGTCGCGGTCATCTTCATCATGACGAACGTGTCGCGTCTGGCCATCTTCACACGTCGCGCAGAGATCGAGGTCATGCGTCTCGTAGGCGCCTCAGAGTGGTTTGTTCGGTGGCCATTCGTGCTCGAGGGCGCCTTGTGCGGGGCAGCCGCTTCTCTCTCGTCGTTCTTCATTGTGGCCGCTGGTTACCACAGCCTCATCCCAGTGCTGCGTGGATCGTTTGCATTCTTGTCTCTTCCGGTGGATCCCCTGTTGTTGCCGGAGCTGTTGCTCCTGGGTCTACTCATTGGTGTCGGCGTCGGTGTGCTCGGATCGCTCATCGCCGTTCGCCGGTTCTGGGAGCCTACAACAAGCTAAGTCTGCTGGCAGCGACATCGAGCGGCCCTCCTGACTTTCAGAGAGCTGTGAGCCGGTAGACTGTCTGGTTGCCAAAGTAAGCACAACGACAGACTCGAAGCGAGAAAACACAGCGAGACATGAGTCAGTTACAGGTTGGACTGATCGGATTGCCCAATGTGGGTAAGACGACGCTCTTCAACGCTATGACGCGCGAGCAAGCGCAAGTTGCAACCTATGCATTTTCTACGCGGGAGCGTAACATTGGTGTCGTTCAGGTGCCAGATGAGCGACTCGACCGTCTGGCCGAGATGTTTCACCCTAAGAAGGTGACACCGACCGACGTCGAGTTCGTTGATGTCCCGGGTCTGGTGCGCGGCGCCAGCACCGGAGAGGGCCTCGGTAATCAATTCCTCGGTTACCTGCGGGATGCCGATGCTCTGGCAATGGTCATCCGCTGCTTCCAAGCCGATCACGTCGAGCACGTTGACGGTAGTGTGCACGCTCAGCGGGATATCGAAACGTTGAATCTCGAGCTGGCCGTAGCCGACCTGCAGGCAGTCGATCGCCGGATCGAGCGAACACGGAGGGCGGCCAAGTCGCGGGACCCGAAGATTGAGCAGGAGCTCAAGGATCTCGAGCGCCTGCGGGAAACGCTCAACGAGGGGCTACCAGCACGCTCAATCCAGTGGTCCGAGTCGCCGGCTGTCTTGCGTGAGCTCAATCTTCTTACGGCCAAGCCGCTGGTGTACGTAGCGAACGTTAACGAAGGCTACCTTGCGAAACACGGTCCGGCGTTCACCCAAGATGACGAGATGGTCTGGTCCGTCAAGGTTGCGGCCGAGGCGGAAAGCGCCTCTGCTGTTGTCGTCAGCGCAGACCTCGACTTCCAACTCAATCAGCTCGATGACGCGGATGCCTCAGACTATCTCAAGAGCCTGGGACTCGCACAGCCAACTGTGGGATCCGTCATCCGAGCGGGCTACCAACTGCTGAACCTCCTCACGTTCTTGACGGCCGGTGAGCCGGAAGTGCGTGCCTGGACAGTCCGGAAGGGTGCGACCGCTCCTGAAGCAGCAGGAAAGATACACTCGGACATCCAGCGAGGCTTCATTCGAGCCGAAGTCATCGCGTTTGATGACCTTATGGCTGCGGGATCAATGACCGAAGCTCAGGCACGTGGGCTCGTACGTCTTGAGGGCCGTGATTATATTATGCAGGACGGCGACGTCGTCCATTTTCGCTTCAGCGGATAGGCATTTCTTGGTAGTGGGCACGTGGCCCGAGCTGGTCAATACCGGCGCGGCTCGTTCGACCACGAGCCGCCGCGGCACAGGCGCCACGCCAAGAGCGCACTGACTAGTAGCGCGTTACCCGTGATTTGACTGGTGTCTGACGGTCCCTCACCCTGCCTCCGGCATCCCTCTCCTGCGTGGCGGGCGAGGGATCTCCTTTGGACGGCCTGCGAGTACCAACCAGAAGAGGCGTAACGGACTACTAGTCTCGGATCGTGGGGACTCTTTCTGCGTTACCAACGCTGAACGCTCCGAGAGTTTGAGCTCCGTGACGTGGACACTTATGCCAGCAGCATAGCCGCGGCTGTAAAGAGTCGGTGCAGTTCTTGACTAGCAGAGCGATGCGTGGGCAACGTGACCATCACGACGTGCCGGCGCGCATCCCGCATCGCTTGCCAAGTTCCACGGGCCTGAGCCAGCAAGAAGCGATCGGAGTAAGTCCCTGCTATCGGTTTTTCATGGTCCAGGGCCACGATGCGCACGCTGAGAAGCTCCGCGGGTCCGTCGGTTTCACTCTGCTCAGTGGAGTGATAGTCGCTCGGGCCGCAACGGACCTTGACGGGTAGTCGCAATGCCTGGAACCCGATAGTGCGACGAGCTTCTTCGAGCGCATCTCGAACATCTTCGGTAATCTCGCCATTGAAGGTGAGATCAAGATAACGAATTCCACAACGCAAAGCGCCTCTAAGCGCTGCCGCCAGAGTGGCAGGCGCATCACCGACCGCAGAGCGATACCGCTGACATAGCTGCTCCTCTAGCGACGTCCACGCTCCACTGTCTTCCAACGCTCGAACATCGACGGTGGTCTTGCTACCCTCATCAGGCCCGACGTCGAAAGGGATTGGAGTGCTGGCGTCGCGGAACTCTCGAGCATAGGTCTTGTAGGCTTCCACTCCGGGCTGTCCAGCAACCACGATGTCGTGGAGGTAACCGAAGGCCCATACGGCAAGCTTCCAGTTGGCAAACAATCCCGCGACGGCGGCGAATTTCGGATCACCGGCCCCACGAGAATCTACGGAAAATCCGAGCTGCAGGAGCGGACGTCCTGCCTTGTCGAGGGCCTCTCGCTCTGCCGCCGACAGCGCCGACTCTCCCCCGGCCGCAAGGTCTAGGAAGATGCAGTCGTCACGACTGGTGAGTGCTTTGATGGACTGGTCGTAGAAGACGAGCCAACCCCTGCCGTTCTTACCCAAGCTCTCTTCGACGAGCTGCTCGATCCAGGGAGCTACCCCACGCCACGCCGGTGGACAGATGAGTACAGTCTTGTTTCTACGGCACTCTTTCGCCTCGCTGGCAACGAAAGCTCCCAGACGAAGATAGGGGTGCGCCAGAGTAAGAGCATACCGCTCTGCTGCAGTGGCGGCGTACGACACACCATAGGAACTTTGACACTCCCGCAGCAGAGCGCGCAGACTCTCTGCAACCTCGGTGCGGCTCAGCCCTTGGGCGGCAAACATCAATGCTACCGGTCGCAGGAAGACGCGTGTTGCTGGCGCGCTCATACGCCCAGCAGTGTGATTTGCTCCATCGAGCTGAATCGGTACGCGCCGGGCACCTCTCCGCTCTGCGAAGGCATCAAGAAATGACCCTGGAAGTGTCATTACCTCGATGTGCTCCTGTGGATTCGGGATGCGGTGCTCTACCAAGAGCTCATCAAACCACGTGAGGTGTGTGATGGGCTCTTCACTCGTCATTCCCATGCTCACGCCGATCATGGCGGTGTCACTCAAGAGCTCGCGTACCGTCGCTGCAGGCAACTCTCGATCCTCACGGTGCAGGTGCTCTCGCTGGACTAGCTCGCGGAGGAGGCGGCTAAGTGAGGCTGGATCTGTGCTGTCGAGCGGGTGAATGCTCAAGCCAGGTGCGTCAAGCAGACCTAAGCGCTGGAGTGTGTAGACCGTCTGGATGGAGCCGCCCATGCCCGACCAGATGACGCGACGGATACCGCGCTCCAGGAGACTCACGGCCTCATCAGCAAGCGCTTCGAGCCATTCCGAATGGTTGAGAGCGTGCTCAACTCCATCGACCCAATCGAGCTTGACGTCACCTCCCTCCAGTGCAAGCTCACGTGCATGACCCCTACGCTCCAGGAGCTGGCCGAGGAAGTCTTGGTCGGCAAGCTCTGTCAGCAACTGCTCCACATCAGGCGTGCTCGCCCCACGTAGCTCTGTGTCCATCATCAAACCTCTCGCCACTGTCCAGACTTGGTGCCAGGCATCATCTCTCGATCCATCGCGATCGCTTACGAGCGCCAAAATTGCAGGCGCTTCCGCAGGTCAACGCGCATGGCGGTGGGAAGAGTCCTGTATCCCAGAATCACCAGCGCAATGGCGAAAAGCTTACGGAGAACTTCAGCTGAGAGCTGGTTTGAGAGCGACGCGCCAATGAGGCTACCCATCAATGCACCAATAACGAGGAATCCTGCCAGTCGCCAATCCACGTTGCCCTTTCGGGCACTCGTGAGGGCTCCGGAAATGGTTGTAGGAACGATGACAGAGAGCGAGATCTCCTGCGCGATGTGTTGCTCCAAGCCAAGTCCCAAGGCCATGAGCGGGACCATGACGATGCCACCGCCTATACCGAGCAGACCGCTCAGGGTTCCCGCAAGCGCGCCGATGAGAAACGCCCAGACATCTACTGATGACACGCCGACTGCCTCCTCCGTCGCACTCAGTACGAACGCTAGGTCAAGAACAAACGCACAGCGCTGAACACAATCAGGATGAAGAACAGCACTTTAAGAAACGTCGCGGGAACGCGAGCCGCTACGGTGGCGCCGAGAAAGGCAAACAAAACCGCCCCAACCATCATCGGTAGCGCGATGCCCCAGCGAAGCGGATGGTGGAGGCTATAGGTGACGAGCCCTAGGAGTGCCGTCGGAATGATGATGGCGAGCGACGTGCCCTGTGCACGTTGTTGTTTGATCGCAAAAACCGCCACCATCGACGGAACGAACACCACACCACCGCCGATGCCGAAAAACCCGGAGAGCAAGCCGCCCACCAAGCCGAGTAGGACGAATCCCAAAATCGGTGGAGCTTTCGTACGATCTATGGCACTTGCGGCCATTATTGTTTCCTTTCGAACAAAATATAGCCGATGGCTTTAGCGCGCCAACCAGTCACCGGTAGAAGGGCAGGTGCGGGCCAAGCTAACCGCGCCGGCCATCGCAATGTGATCAGCGGGGAGTCGGAGAAATGGCTACGGTCTTCACCGACGTGAAGAACTCCAGGGCGGCCCGGCCCTGCTCTCGTGAATGCGAGCTCGATGCCTTCATACCGCCAAACGGGGCCTGGGGCTCGACACCGGCGGTCTCACCATTTACGCGGACCATTCCGGCCTCGATCCCTGTAGCGAAAGCCAGTGCGCGATTGATGTCCCGTGTAAACACCGAGGCACTGAGACCGTACTGAATGGCGTTCGCAAATTCCACCGCTTCTTCAAAGGACCTTGCCTTGATGAGACCGAGTACGGGGCCGAAGATCTCCTCCTGAGCAATACGCATGCCTGGAAGAACCTCGTCGAAGACCGTGGGCTCAACGAAGTAGCCGTATTCCAGACCGGGTCCCCGAGGCTGGCTCCCGCCGCACAAAACGCGTGCACCTTCTTGCTTCCCGAGACTGACATACCTGAGGTCCGTCTCCATCTGGTCCTTCGAGACGGCGGGACCTAGATAGACACTCTCATCCAAGCCCGACCCAACCTTGAGCGAGCGACAGCGTGCCACCACACGCTCGGAAAACTCCTTGTAGAGTGGCTCCATGATAATGGCCCGGCTCGTGGCTGTGCACTTTTGACCGGTAGTACGCATTGCCCCGGAGACGGTCAGCTCCACGGCCTGATCGAGATCGGCATCATCACAAACGATGACGGGATTCTTTCCGCCCATCTCGAGCTGGTACTTCACTCCCCGCTCCAATGCCTGGA
>JAMCTA010000001.1:30094-31495 GCA_023381895.1 Chloroflexota bacterium | reverse complement strand
ACCAGGACCAGCGAGAACTCGGCTGGGGGCAGAACGACCGCGCCCTGCAAACGTAAGCGGTGATAGGCCAGGACAGCCAGACTCTCGTACGTGAAGTATTCGTGGGCGAGCTCGAGGCCGGCTGCCCCACCGAACTGATACACCTCGGCGTCGTAGGGCACGATATCCGAGCCGGCCACGACACCCTTCCGCATCAGGGTGGTAAGCCGGCCCTCTAAAAGAGGAAGGAAGCGCGCCCGAGCACCACGGAAGCGCAACCGCACACCAGGTGGCTTATGCAGGTAGAAGAAGCGATCAATGTGCCCTTCCTCCAGCCAGGCGCGGATATACTCCTGGAAGTCGTCGCTGATCAACTCGGTCCAGGATACACCGAACGGATCCAGCTGAAGGTTCACCTGCAACCAGCCGCCAGGATGGAGCGCCTCGTGCAGGCCTGCGACGCCGGCCGCTACGAACGCCGTTCGCCAGGCGAGTAGCTCTTCCGGCACGATGCCACGCTCCTGGCAGAACGCAGCCAGGTCGCCAGTGCGAAAGCTCTCGAGGACGGTCGCAGTCACCACGTGCGTGTGCGCCGAGGGGTATGGGCAAGTGGTGTCACCAGTCGATGGCTGCTCAGGCGTAGCGCTCATACGCCCACCTTGAGCCAGCGTCCCTCCGTCACACGGGCCTGAGCGCGCACCGGCAAGGCTAGATAGCGCTGGTTGGGCCACGGTGCCTGCTCCTCGAAGAGAAGACCGGCACGGAGCAAGGGGGCGAGGCGCTGCTCTGGATCTGCGAGGAACTCGGCAGCGCTGAAGCAGACGATCTCCTCATTGCTGGATGACTCCACCGCGCCGGCACGGAGCAGGAGCGCCAGGAAACTGCGAATGGGATCATCCGGTGGCACCCCCTTTGCCTGTTGAAGGAGTGCGCTTAGTGATCGGGGCGCATCCAGCTCTTGGAAGATCGTCACGGCGTATCCTTGCAGACGGTAGCGCCTCTGGGGAAAGCCGGGGCGACAGTCCGTGATCAGCACGCCCTTCTCGTCTTGCTGCCAGGTGAGCGTGCAGCGGTCTTCGTCGTAGGCACCGCGCCACTGGAAGATTGCATCGATGAGCGGGTTGACGTAGCTCAAGTCCTGGCTGTCGGCATCCTCTCGTTCGAAGAGATAGGCGATGCGGGCGATCTCGGCGTCGCTAAAGGGGTAGAGGTAGCGGTAGTGCGGGACAGGGCGCAAGCGGAGTCCGAACTGCTCAGGGTGTTCGTAGTATGGACTGAACCGGTGGAACTCCACCTTCGGAACGGACGTCGGAGGACGCAGATGCACAAGTTTGGGCAGCTCCGCCGCCATCGCCTCATAGTCATCCGGGTTCTCTCCGGGGATGCCGGCCAGGATGTTGTAGGTAGGCAGAATGCCGCACT
>JAMCTA010000001.1:0-30060 GCA_023381895.1 Chloroflexota bacterium | reverse complement strand
CGGCCAGCCGCTCGACGTGCCAGCGCTTCACGTTGGCCTTGATCTCGTAGAAGAAATCCACCTGCAGGTCGGCATCCATCGCCCATCTCATGAAGTCATCGTAGTACTCCATGGCCAGGATGTTATCGGTCATGAAAAGAAATCGAGTGTGGTAGCGCTTCAATACCTGAGTGACCTCGGCGCGGAACCGCTCTTGGCTCTTCCAGCGATAGCCGATACCCATGGCGTTCAAGCCGCAGAAGGTGCAGTGCTGCTTTTCGCCCCACCAGCACCCACGAGAAGACTCGAGGGCCAGCACGAGGTCGCGGGTCACGTCGAAGCCGGCCCGGTGTCGCTCCGCGACGTAGTCATCGAAGTCGGGGTAGGGCAGCGCGTCGAGATTCTGCAGTGGCAACGCCTTCGGACCCGCGATGATCTCACCATCGGGGACTCGGCGTAAGAGACCCGGCACGTCGTCGAGAGCGGCGCTACGGCTCAGACGATCCACGAAATCGGGAAAGGCGAAGTCGACCTCTCCGCTAAAGGCGAAGTCGATAGAGTCGAAGAGGCGCATGAGTCCCTCGCCCATCTCGCCGTCGCAGTTGGCGCCGCCGAGCACAACGACCTTGCCCGGCCAGCGTTCCTTGATTCGTCTGGCGAGAGCTAAAGCTGGGAGATTCTGATAGAAGGTAGTGGCGATGCCAACGACGTCAAATGGCTCTAAGCGGTCAGTCATCGTGTCGACGATCTGCTGGGCCTCCCTACGCAGACGTAGTAGGTCGACAGCACGGATGGGACCGCCTGCGATCATGGCCTCCAAGCGAAGCAGCTCCTGCACTGCAGCGGCGTCGCGCTCCGCCTGTTTGCGACCGTAGACGCTGCCGGCAAAGACCCACTCATTGAAAGGATGCCAGGTTCGGTTTGTCAGCACCTGGTAGGCAGCTAGCCGTTGATCGAACGATGCGCCGGGCATGCGGGCGATCAAGTCATAGTTCCAATACCAAGTGCGGCATACGTGACCCCGCGCCTTGATGCCCGCGGAGAGTAGCGCAAGGCCGAGGCTCGGCAGCCCGCTGGGACCGAAAGGCGGATAGACTAGCGCTACCGAATAGGGAATGCCCGCCTGTCTACTGTGCTCCAAGTTCACTGGATCCATGCCGCTACCAGAAGCTGACGACACCGGTCCGTCCTCAACTGCCTAAGGCCAGACTGCCCGAACTAAAAGCCGTCACTGCAGCGGGTAGCTGTGGTCCCGGCCGGTCGAGAGGCGGCGCGCCGGCGAGCACGCGGACGAAAGACGCCAGACCGTAGGGCGTAGCCTCTTCGACACTGGTGCAGTCCACGGCCAGTGCGATCCAACGATCATCCAGGGTCATCACGATCCAGCGCTGCTCTAGCTCGGCAAGGAAGCGGTCGACCTCAGCCGCGTCCGCGGGTCCACCAATCTCCTCAGCCCCCAGTTCGCCGGCAGCGCAAGCCAGCAACAGATCGGGGAGCTCGGGCTCTGCCGGTTCCACACGGACACAGTGGAACTCTTGCACGATCCTTTCAAGAGGGTGCGCCCGCCGGAGCAAGCGGTGGAGGCGATGGGCCATCCCACTGAGCAGGAAGCAGCGCCGCTTCTCCTGTCTTGTGTCGACGAGCAGCGTCGAATGAGCCGCTTCAAACTGGGAAAAGCGAGCTCCGCGGGCATACTCATAGTTCCAGCGGAGGATACCAGTCCAGAGAGGCACTTCGTATGGAAGGTCGTTCCCCTGGGGCAGATCAGCGTCGAAGTGATAGGAGATGCGGGCCAGTTCCTCCTCGGTCAGACCGCGATAGCATACACGGGCGCGTTTCGCCGGACGCAGGTTCTTAAGCTCGAAAGCATCGCGGAACTGAAACAATGGGCTGTAGCGATCGATGACCACCGGGTTGGGATTCTTGGGCGGCGGCAGGTGCGCAAGCCGCTCGAACCGGTGGATGTCTCGCCAGTACGGCTCGTGTGGTTCGTGGGGAAATCGATAGAGATAGAACCAGATCGGGCTGACGCCATAGGTCGAGCACCATTTGAGGAGCTCGATGTTTTGATACCCCTTGACCCCTTTCTTCATCAATCTCAGGACCTCCGAGCTCAAGCCTTCGATGCCAGGCTGAATTGCCGTGACGCCAGATCGGGCAAGCTGCTGAACCTGCTCCTCCTTGAGGTTGGCTTTCGTCTCGTAAAAGATCTCCAGTCCTTCCGGCTCCAGCTTTGGAAGGACGTCCTTGAAGTACTGCATGCCGATGATGTTGTCGACGGCGCAAATTCGGCGCTGGTCGTAACGACTCTTCATATAGCGGAACTCAGCAATCGCCCGGTCGGGACTCTTGCTGCGAAAGGTCATCATAGTCGGGTTCAGACCGCAGAAAGTACAATGGCTCACCGCTCCCCACCAGCAGCCACGCGATGTCTCAATGGCAAGGGAGAGTTGATCACGCACATCTTGGTCCAGGATCAACTCAGGCAGCTGCTCGAAGTAATCGGTGAAATCCGGAAACGGCACTGTGTCCATGCGCTGTACCGGCTGCGGTGGAGGACCAGTACGTACCTCGCCGCCGTCACGGTAGACGACGCCCGGTACGTCTCGGATGCCTTCGCCGTTGCGCCACCGGCGGACAAACTCAGGAAAGGTGAAGTCGGCCTCACCCTGGATGACCGTATCGACCCACGGAAACGAGCGCAGGAGCTGCACGCCCATCTCGCCTTCGCAGTTGGCGCCCCCGAATACGATGTGCAGATCTGGATAGCGCTCGCGCAGCACCCGGGCGAGCGCGAGCGAGCCGGCGTTTTGGCAGAAAGTGGAGGAGAAGCCAACTATATCGTAGCGCCCCCAGTCACGCACCCGCAGGCAGTGATCGATGAAGCCCTCAGCTCGTTTCACGTAGGTAAGGAGCCGTGCGAGCAGCAGCTCCACCTCACTGCGGGTGTATAGCGCGTTCGGGGAGATACGGATCTCTTCAAAAGCATCTCGAATTGGACTGATCGAGTCGCGCCAAAGGACCGAGGAAAAGAAGACGTCACCGAGGTCCCCGTTCGAAGCGAGGAAATTGTAGTCGAACAGCGCCTGACGCGGGTCGTGATCTGGGGTGAAGAAACGGAAAAAGTCCAGCGCCCCGTAGTACACGCCGGCGGTGATGCCCGCGGCATGCAGCGTGCTCTTGAGGGTGCTGACACCGAGGCCCGGCATCAGGATAGGCGTAAAGGGCATAGAGATGAGACACACCGAGCGTTTCGCCTGCTCTGCTCCCGGTTGTCTCACGCCATCATCTCTCAAGTACGGTGTGTCATCAGAAGTGCGTCCTGGCCGCATCGGATCTCCCCATTCCTCAGCATGCCTCAACCCACCACGAGCTCCTACGTGGACAGCGCAGGAGACACGACTCCCAGGGCGACCAGTGTCTTCTCGAGCATAGCTTCGTCCACGATCTGGTCCGTCTCCTCCGGAGTCAAGCCATCCGTAGAGCGCACGCACAGCTCGCAGATGGACGTGTACTTGCCCCCGCGCTTCAGATCCGGGCGTGTCCGCTGAATGATCTCGTAGAGTTCCTTCGGACCGTACGTATTGATCAACTGGTACTGGGAGCGGCGCTCCATCTTCGCGTAGAGTTCCGCCAGACTGCTTGTGTGCAGGTTACCGACTGTGAAGGCCTTCATCTTCCCGCCGGCACAGCAGCAGGCTTGAAAGTCGCCGTCCGGGTAGATGACCGGCTTGTTGACCACCTCACCGCAAGGCTGCTGTGAGGGAAAGAAGCTGACGGGAAAGTGGCGCAGCTCATCCGGATGCTGTGCGGCACGCCCAAGACCGATCAGTCCTCCGGCATACACGAAAATCTTACGGTCTCGGAGCGCTTCGATCTGCTGCGGATGGTCGGCAACCGGCCGCAAGTCCACCAGCTGATCACGAGGCAGATCGTACATAGTGCTCAAGAGGTCGAGCGGGGGCGTGTCGGAGTTGGTGACGAACGACACGATGCGCGTGAAGTCTAGTTGACGCGCACACTCCAACGCATTGCGCAAGACGTACGACGGCATAAACTCTAGGTGAAACCTATCAGCGCTGAAGTTGATCTCGCTGAGCCCGGCCTCCTTCATCCGGCTGAGGACAGCCAGCCCACGCTCCAGGTGCTTCGCCCAGAAGCCATTCGACACTATCCGCGTATGCAGGCCCAGCTGCTTGCACAGAGCGATCAACTCAGCGTGGTCGTCCTGGAACAGGAATGGCTCGCCCCCAGTGAACGTCACCTTGGCAAAGCGGGGAATAGCGGCGGCCTCGACAATGTAGCGACGCGCATCAGCGAGACTCATCCTGCTCTTATTGTGCGGTGATGACTCAATCCCGCAGTGCCGGCAAGCAATGTTGCAGGTCCGCGCATACATCAAGGCAACTTCGCGCGGTCGCCGCGGTAGATCGACCATCATCCGGATGGTCACCCTACACCACCGCCACCGCCCCGGGCCTGCAACCGGGTAATGAGGTCGGCAACCTGATTCACCGTCATCCCCTGGATCCGCACCCCATTCGGTGCGTGGACCACGAGACCACCAGCGCGGGAGCTGACCCCTTCTACCCCGAGTTCGGGGCGGATGAACTGCCGGTAACGATCTGCACCGAAACCATAGACCGCAACAGGCACTGCGACTACCGCAGCGACCACCGCGCCAACCACGGCGACTGTAGCGACGTCGCCACCTCCCACACGCATAGCGGCAGAAGCGAACTCATCGTGCGCGGCTACCATCGCCTGCAGGTCGCGGGTTCTCAATGGAATCGCATTCTCCACGAAGCGAGTGACAGCTGCAGTGCTGCCCGAATCGATGGCGTCGAGATTGGTCCCTTGGTCCCGCAGCCCTTGGTTAACCTCGTTGATTGCCGCCTCGAGTCGTTGCTCGGGGATCTGCTTGGGGATCTCCGTGCCCGGCGGTAGCTTGACACCGAGGTCGTCGAGCACTTTCTGCGGATTCTCCGCAAATGCCTTCCTGGTCGCTGGGTCCGTAAGGAGCTTCTTCTGGAAATCGGTGATCGCAGACACGCCAATGGCCTCCCCTTCAGGATACTACTGCACACCATCGGATCCGAGCGCTAGCCTGCACAGCGTCAATGAACAACCGCACAGCTCGTAAGGTTCGTGTGGCTGAAGCTGGCAACTCATCTGTCCTCATGATCGCCGCTAGCTAGCAGTTCGGGGTAGGAGTGTTTTTACCATCGCTAGAAGAAAAAGTCAATAGTGCTTATTCGCTATTTTTATGTTTTTGGGACTTTATTGAATGCTAGAGAGCAGCAAGGACGAGGACGGCAGCAGTAGAGCGACCGTGCGGTGATGTTGGAGACGCCAGTGCGCTGCGGCAGGGCGAGGTCGGTACTTCGCGCCAGCTCTTCGCGGCTCGCTGACCAAGCGATGTACCCCGCCGATCTCGATTAGGCCCTGCTAGACGGCCGTTGCCCCCGAGTCAGCGCCTTCCGGTTGGATGGGGAGTGAGACGGTAAAGGTCGACCCTTGGCCTGGCGCGCTCGTCACGGTAATTTGCCCCCCGTGCAGCTCCACGAGCTGCCGTGAGATCACCAGACCCAGCCCTGTACCTCCTTCGTTCTGAGCCATACGATTCCTCGCGCGAAAGAATTTCGTGAAGAGCTGCGCTTGTTCTTCTTCGCTCATGCCGATCCCGGAATCAGCTACTGAGACGAGCACCCGGCCGTTCTCCTGCCAGGCGCGCAGCGTGATCTGTCCGCTAGTAGGCGTGTACTTGTGGGCGTTCGAGATGAGATTGGTAAACACCTGCGTCAGCCGGCTCGCATCCGCCACGATCGGAGGCAGGCGATCGGAGAGATCAAGCACTATACGCTGCTGCTTTGCCATAATCTGCGGCCGGAAGGCGGCTACGAGCTGCTCGAGCAGGGGGACGAGCGCAATGAGGGAGAAGTCGAGCGCCGTCTTGCCACTCTCGAGGCGCGAGATGTCGAGCAGATCGTTGATCAGACTCACTTCGCGATTCGTACTCTGCTGGATAATCCGGAGGAATTCTTGCTGATCGGAGGACAGCATACCGAGCTCGCCTTCCAGCAGCAGATCCACGTAGCCTTTGATCGAGGTAAGCGGCGTCCGTAGCTCGTGAGATACGAATGAGATGATCTCATCCTTCATCCGGTCGGCCATTCGCTCACTGGTGACGTCACGGAAGGCGAAGAGCCGTCCGAGCAGTTGCTCCGCGCTCGTCTGGACCGGTGCAGACTCCAGGAGGAGATCCCGTTCTCGTGGCCAGCGCTGCTTCAGCTCGTATTGAAAGCGCTCGTAGGGATCATCGCGATAGGCCAGCAGCTTCTGGCATAGGGCTGCATCCTCGAATAGCTTTAGGCACACATCGTGCACGGCGCTGGTGCTGAGCCGGCGAAGTGCAGCCTCACTGATTTGAAAGAGCGTCTCCACGCGACGGTTGGCGCTCAGAACGCGACCGTCTAGCGCAAGGAGGAGCATAGCTTCACCGGTCGTATCGAGAATCGCCCGCAGCTCTCCTCGGGCTGCCTCTGCTTCGTGATATTGCTGCTCGAGCATCAGCTCTGCTTGCTTGCGCTCCGTGATGTCCAGAATCGTACTCACTATCCGCTGCGCTTTCCCCCACCTTCCGAGCTGCACCTCACCGCGGATCTGGAGCCAGCGCTCACTCCCATCTGGCCGGACGATGCGAAACTCCAGTGCTACGCTCTGATTATCCTCCTGTGCTGCCCGTATGGTGGCCTCGACTTCTCGCCGGTGGTCAGGATGTACCATCTGGAGGAAGACCTCGAAGCTCGGCGCCTCTGGACGGAGAGGAAGACCGAAGATACGGAAGAGCTCATCTGACCACCATCGCCTTTCGGTCGCCAGATCCCATTCCCAGTGCCCGAGGTGAGCTATCTCCTGCGCCGCAGCAAGGCTTGCTTCTCTCTTCGCCAGATCGGTCAAGGCCTTCGTTAGCTCACTCTCCAGCCCTCGCACTCGCGACAGGTCAGCGATTGCGCCAATGCCGCCTACCACCTGTCCTTGCTCCAGGCGCGCTCCGAGAACGACGAGCGCAGGGACCGACGATCCACTGGCGTGCCAGAGCAGCGTCTCGACGCGGAGCGTTTCTTGCCGCCCTTGCCCCCAATCCACCAGCGCTGCCGCTATGACAGCACGGACGCTAGGATGGATCAGGTCGAGCAGGCGTTGCCCCACGATGGCTTCGTTACTCCGACCGAGAAGCACGCGGACGTCGCCCGTTACGCTCTCTAACCGTCCTAGCGTGTCGCAGCTGAAAGTGATGGTGCCAGACGTTTGCAAGGCGAGTAGCAGGTGACGCTGCGTGGCCTGCTCTTTCTCGCTGAGCTGGGCACGAGCGACAGCGCCAGCGGCGTGATCAGCCAGTATTTGGAGTGGAAGGAGCAATGCCCGCGAGAAGGCACGGGGACGCCGGGCGTCGGCGTGCAAGCTGCCGATCACCTGACCTCCTACCCGCAAGGGAACGATCAAGCTGCTCCCGAGCTGGTCACGCTCGCTCGCCGCCTGTGCTGAGCGATCACCCGTAGCCGCTCGGGCCGGCAGATCTGATGAATAGATGCCACGACCTGTGGTCAGCGCCTGCACCGTGTTGCTACCAGGCAGATTCTCCACCTCCCGCCAGGTGAAGTCTTCCCCGCCCTCCCAGAAATAGAGACGGCACCACCCAAGGACCTGGTCACATTCTTTCAGTATGCGCACACCGCCGCACTCGGCGCCGGTGAGGTCGCACACTCCAGCGAGGAGCGCCTGCAACGCCAAGTCCAGATCTTCGGCTGCCGCCATAGCAGCAGTGGTCGTAGCGACAAGGGTAGCAGTCCGTCTCGCCACGCCGTGCTCCCCCAGTGTTCGTTGCCGAATGAAGCGTGCAACCTGCGCAGCCTGCATATCGAGAAAGGCTGCCGCATTCCATTGAAGAGTAGAATACTATGAAAATACTATCAACACGACCCACGTGACAATGCAGCACACTACTGTCGAGGCTGAGCCTGGGAGCTGCACCGGATGGTGCTCCAGCTGTGCCACACGAGCTCGTGCAAATCGAACCCGTGCAGCGCATCTTCGCGGTGGAGATTTCAGCTACTGCTCCTTGTCCGCGGGCGGTGGACGGAATAGAATCATTAGGACCCCTAGACCTTCAGTGTCGACCAGCAGGCGTGTTGCGATGCTGCGGTACACGCTCACCAGAAAGGGCACACCATGGCAGCCACACGATCTCAGCCATCGCTTCTCGAACGGCTTCGTCTCGACCACTTCTGGTTTTGGCGGGACATCGGCGGACCGCTACCGTCCACACCGCCAAGTCCGCTACGCCTTGGTGGCCTCTGGCATCTCCTGACGTACATCCGCTACGTCTGGTGGGCAGCGTTAGGATTGCTGACGACGATCTTCATTTCGGCTTACCTTGGTGTGCAACCGGCCTTTATCGTCAAGCACATCGTCAATGTGGATCTCAAGAGCCACACGACGGTTCCCCTGTTTGGTGACATCACCACACTTTCCGGCATCTTCCTGCTCATCATGCTCGTGAGCGTAGTCAACGGCTGGTTTGGCGCCTGGGCGACGGCCCGCATCGTCTGGCACCTTCGTAAGGATGTCTTGGATCGTCAAATTGCGATGCCCCTGGCCCAATTAGTTGGGCGCGGTCCTAGCCAGACAATGGTGCGCACCATTAACGAGGTGGGGGTGGCCGGCGGCGACTCTCCCGTGTTCACGGGGGTGGCTGGTATCATCGGTACCGTCACTAGCTCCATCAACAGCCTCGTTATCCTCGCCTCGGCGATCATCGCGATGTTGCTACTAAATGCTCGACTTGCCGTCTGGAGCTTCATCCTCCTGCCGATCCCGATCGCTATTGCCGTGTGGTGGGGACGTATCATCTACGGCGCCATTCACCGCCAGTATGAGAAGCTCGCGACCATGACGCACTTCGCCCTCGGTGTCTTCGCACCCTATGCTGCCCTGCGCGATAAGCTCCTGGGCCGGCAGCAGGATCTCCTCGCTCAGTTCCGACGCGAGAACCGCGAGCTCACCAACGCTTCGATCTACGCACGCGTCCTCTTCCACTGGTACGACAACGTCTTTCAGATCATTCAGGGAGCAACCATCGGTATCCTCTGGCTGGTGGGCGGCCACAGCATCTTCGCTGGCACGCTGACGTTGGGGGTGGTCCTCGCTATGGTCGGCCTGGTCGGACGGCTCGATGGACCCATCCACAATCTGGCAGAGTTCTGGTTTTCGTTCCGCAGCCTGGCAGCAGTGGCTGACCGTATCAGTCAAGACCTCGAAGCGCTGGCGCCGCACCAGATGAGCGCGGCAACACCGGCCTCGACAGCCGTCTCTGCAGGACCTTACCGTGTGCAGGCAGCTCTCGGTCTGGACGCCTCAGAGGCCCCTACCGGGGAGCGTCTCAGCCTGGAAGTGGCTTCTGGGGAGGTAGTGACGATCCTCGACGCCTCTGAAGATGAGCAGGTTGTCTGGCAATGGGCGGCGTTGTTGAGTGGCTGGCGTCCGCCGCTCGACGGGAAGGTCGAGTTCGCTGGTATTGATCTCCCCACAGCGGCCCCCGAAACGCGGCGTGCAGCAGTATTCCTCATCAGCGCCACACTGCCGCTTCCCGGCGCGACAGCGCGTATGCTCTGGCAAGCTGCTGCGCCTCACTCTTCGGAATCCGAGTGGCAGGTGGCGTGGGGTGAGGTCACTGCTGCCTGTACGATCACGGAACCCTACCCTGTGCTCGATGCGCCACTGGACGGTGGTGCAGCGGGTCGCCAGCTGCGCTTTCTCGTCGCGCTCGCTGCCGCTCGTCTGCACGCGGCACCGCTGTGGATCAGCGTGGCTGAGCCGGCCGGATTGCGCATTCCTTGGGACCACTGGCAGCGGAGTGTCCTGCGAGTGCAGCCGGAAGAACCGCGTGCGACCAGCGGTACGTTGGTGGTTCGCCAGGCGGATGGTCACCTGGAGGTGCAACGTGGCGCGCTTCGAGAAGGCAGCGTGCTGGAGAGGCCGGTGCGTGTTGTGCCTGAGCAGCGCTCCTGGTCGCACACGATCCTGGAAGGCGATGGTCAGGGTTGGTGGGCATCGCTCGGCTTGCGCCGGCACCGTACCCAGCACACTTCGCGCTTCTGGGCACCGTTCAAGCAACTCATGCAGTACATGGCCCGCTACTGGGTGTACTGGCTGGTTATCCTCGTGCTCGGTGAGATTGTAGCAAGCTTCAACAATACCTTTGCACCGCTTATCACCAAAGAGATCATCGACGTCGGTCTCGGCAAGCACCAGGTCAGCACTCTCAATACCTATGCCGTCTTCCTGATCTTGCTGTCAGTCGTCTGGGGCATCGCCAATATCTGCTTCGTGACGACGTGGGTACAGACCGGCGGCAAACGTATGTCGGGTGAGGTGCGCGAGGTCTTCTTCAGTAGGCTCGTCCGCGCAACCTTCCCCTTCTTCCGCACCCATGAGTCCTCAGAGGTAGCGTCACGCATCATCAATGATGTCAACGCCATCTTTGCTGGGACCGATGCGATCATCAAGGTTGTGACCTGGATGGTGATCCCCAACATTCCTGGCATGGTACTGCTCTGGTTCCTGGGTCCCCGGTTCGGTGTGCTGACGCTGGTGGTCGTCATCCCGTTTGCTGCAGCGACCGTATGGGTCGGTCGCTTGAACTCGCGTCTCCAAGAGCGCACCTTCGGTGTCGTTGGCGCTATGGCGAGTGAACTGCGGGAGCTTGCCAGTCCAGCGCGGGCATTCCTGCTCCGTGCCCAGGGGTTCGAGCGAGAAGAGCGCCGTCTTACTGGAGCGCTGAACGATCTACTCTACCGGCTGGGTTTAGCGCAGATGCTTCGGGGGAACTGGTTCGGTAGTATGCAAGCCCTGGAGGGCAATGTCGTGACCGTACTCTTCTGGCTGGTCGGTGGCCTGGCTATCATCCACGGTCAGCTCTTGCTGGGAACCTTGACGGCGGTGATGGCCTACGGTCAGCGCTACGTTGGTCTGGGTGGAGCGGTGAACAGCTACGTCGCCATCTACGGCATCCTCGCCAACTTCGATCGGCTCGAGGAATACGCCCGTCAGGGGAGTGAGCGGGTGGGACAACCCGAGTGGCGGCCGGCAGCCCAGAGCACTCTGACGCTGGTGCTGGGTGATGGCGCAGCACAGCAGACACTGTCGCTGCAGCCCGGCGCGGTGATGACGCTCGCCGGCGCGCCGGAGCGGCTTGCGGAGATTCGCGATGCGGTACTTGCGCTCCGGCCGGTAGAGACGGTGGAGATTCGCGACGGCTTTTCGTCACTGGCCGCTGTCCCACTTGATGGCTGGCGGCGAGCAGTGGCCTGGCTGCACCCCGCCTACCCGTTCGCCGGGGCGACGCTGGCAGAGCTCCTGCACTGGGCGGCGGGACCAGATGGTGCAGCCGGCGCCGGCTCTGCCATGCTCGGACTACGCCCCGATGACCCGGCAATGCAAACGACTGCGGAGAGCTGGGTACAGGGGGACCCCCAACGAGCGCTCCAGCTTACCGCTGTCCTGGCGGTCGCAGCACAGCCCCGCCTGGTGCTGGTCGACCATGAGGCCAGCGGCGTTCCTGGCATCGACGCTATCGTGGCACAGCTTCGCCGCCAGCTCACCGGCAGCACCATTCTCGCCCTTGTCCCATCGGCTGAGAAAGAAGTGCGTCCACTGGCCACGGCACAGCCAGATGGAGGCGCACCGCTGCCGGCCTGAGTGACCTACCGAGCGTGTCCGGCGCCAGCTGCTCAGGCGATGGACAGTCGCGGAGCCCTGCAGCCGGATCAATGGCGGCGGCATCCCGCTGTGCCCGGTGACTGTGACTACCGGCCCTGTTCCGTCATCGCGCTACCGGCAGCAGGGCCGGCAACCCTATGGATTCCCCGGCGCTGAGATCAACGAACTCCTAGAACGATCGCCTTCAATGCATGGGCCAGCCTCAGCAGCCACTCCCAGCACGCCGGGGGAATAGCCGGGGCGCTCCAGCGTTACGCGACGCGGCAGGCCTCCGCCCTGCCTCAGGCATACCAATCCGCCCGCGTCAGCGGCAGGCCACTGGCGCCGTGGCGCGGCTTGGCGAGGAGGGACTGGTAGATGCTGATACTCCCCTTGGTGAAGCTGTACGCAGATCCCGCCATGTAGAGCCGCCAGATCCGGTAGGTGACGTCATCGGTGGCCGCTCGTGCCTGCTCGCAGTGCGCTTCCAGGCGCCGCACCCATTCGTGCAGGGTGAGCGCGTAGTGTTCGCGCAGACTCTCCAGGTCGCGTACTTCGAAACCGGTCTGCTCAGCGGCGTGAAGCGTGGTACTGATCGTCTCCAGCTCACCGTCGGGCCAGACGTACTTGGCGACGAACGACCGGCCCCGGTGGCGCGTTTGCTCAATGGACTGGCAGATGCCGTGGTTGAGGAAGACGCCGCCGGGACGCAAGAGACGCCAGGCTTGACGGAAGTAGACCGGCAGTTGCGCCGCGCCGACGTGCTCGAACATGCCGACGCTGACGAGCTTGTCGTAGACCTCCGCGCCCTTCACCTCGCGGTAGTCACGCAACTCGACACGGCAACGGTCCGCCAACCCGGCCTGCTGAATCCGCTCGTTTGCCAGTTCAGCCTGCCGGGCGCTCAGGGTGATGCCGGTAGCGTCAACACCGTACTGCTGCGCAGCGTGCAGAATCAGACCGCCCCAGCCGCAACCGATATCGAGCAATTGTTCACCCGGCTTCAGTCGCAGTTTCCGGCAGATGTAGTCTAGCTTGCGTGCCTGGGCGGTCTCTATCCCTTCATCCGGAGAGACAAAATAGGCACAAGAATAGACCATGCGACGGTCCAAGAACTGCGCGAAAAACTCATTGGACTGGTCATAGTGATAGCTGACCGCCTGGCGGTCGCGTTCGATCGAGTGCGCGCTGCCGCGCAACTGGGGGTCATAGCCGCCAGGGTGGCTGTGCCGGCGCGAAGGCAGGGTGAAGAGGCGCTTCGCCTGGTGCAGCTTGCCGGCGAGGCCGAGCTGCTGATCAACCAGGAGATCATCGACGATCGGAAAGACCGCCTCGACGCTGCCCTGGATGTCGAAGTCATCATAGATATAGGCCTCACCCATAGCCAGGTCGTCCGGTGGCCAGAACATCGAGCGCAAGGCACCAGGATGCTGCAAAATAAGAGTGAAACGGGTGGGCTGGCCTGCCGATGGCTCCCAGCGCGTACCGTCCCACAGCTGCACGGCGAAATCGCGGCGCTGACGATCACCGAACAGTGTCTGCAGGAAAGCGAGGCTGGCCTGGGCCGCCCGGTCCTGGATGGTCGCCGCAGGAACTGCCATTATCTGGATTCCCTTCGCTCCGATGCCGCGCCTAACCGGCGCTCTCCAATGCTGCTGCTTCCAGTGTCGAGAGTAGACCATGGATGTGGTGCGGTGTCACCCCCAGCTCTTGCACCATTCGCTCCGGTGACCACCCCCCGCCGGTGGTGGCGATCCCGCAGGTAGTCGTCCGCCTGCTCGAAACCTAGTTTACGCAAACCGGTTCGCACCTCCTGCTGGCGCAACCCGCGCAAGATGATGCTGCGACGCGTGTTCAGCACGGTGATGCTCACCACTAGGAGCACTGCAGCCAGAGCGAACGGCACACGCGGCGAGATCACCTGGGCTAAGAAGCCGGAGAGTACCGGCGCGATGGCCGCACCGATCCAGCGCAAGAAGTTGTAACCGGCAGACGTCGAGTCCGAGCGCAGCCTCATAGAGGGTGATTGCACTGGAGAGGCCACCGCTGGCAGTTCCTGGCTTTACTCGTGAGTCAGGAGGACGGCAGGGACGAGGCGACATTGCAGGGCGTCAACCGCCCCGCCACCCTTCCACCACCAGCTTCGCCGCTCACCACTCCTTATCCCAGAGGGAATGGGAGTTATGGGTGAGGACCGAACCAGACTCTTGTAAGTATTCGCCAGGGCATGCTATACACTGGACAATTACCCCAGGTCGTTCTCAGGCACCCGTACTCTTCCGGGCAGACAGCGCCTGCTCGTGTGCTGCGATGCTGCAAGCAGTCCTGGGATAGTTCCACAGCGAGACCAGGCGAGCCTACTGCGTGCGTTCATCAGAGAGCTAAAAAGGAGTAGAAGAATGGCGCACGATCTTGATCAGAAGCCCCGGAGCAGCAGGTCTTCCCGGCGGCAGTTTCTGGCTTTACTCGTGAGTGCCGCGGGTACGGCATCGCTCGCCGCCTGTGGGGGAGCTGCGAGCACAGTAGCGACCAGTTCGTCTGCTGCGGCCACGAGCACAACCGCCGCGACAACGAAGAGCGCAGCGACCTCTACGACGGTGGCAAAGCCAGCTACTACCTCGAGCAGTGTGGCGAAGGCGACAGGAGCGCCGGCTGCTAAGTCCAAGGTGCTGCAGGTTTGGGAGCCAGGGTGGGGGCTGACCAGCCCCATCGACAAAGGCTACACTGCCTCGCTAAAAGCATTGGCAGCCAAGGAGCCCAAGGCAACGGCAGAGATAGTGATGGCTTCTCCCTATCCACAGAAGTTTTTTGCTGCCGCGGCAGCCGGCACGCCACCAGATCTCGTCTTCGCCGTGCCAGAGCAGGACCTTGCCTACAAGAAGATAGTCATGTGGCTCGACAGCTACCTGAACACGACCAAGCTGACAGCAGCGGACTTCTTCACTCCTGGCTGGACCCAGACGCGGTTTCAAGGGCACCAGTATGCCCTGCCCCTCGAAGTAGACCCGAACTTCCCGCTCGTCTACAATAAAGACCTGCTCCAGCAGGCCGGTATCAGCAAGCCACCAACGACTATCACCGAGCTGGACGGCGCTAATCAGAAGCTGTTCCAGAAGAAGGGTACGGCGATTGGCCGGCTGGGCATCTTCCCGCCTTGGATGACCTATGGTCCACCCAACTCCCTGTACACCTACTTCCTCATGTTTGGTGGTGGCTGGTATGACCCGCAGAATCCGAACAAGCTGGCGCTGACCCAGCCCGGCAATGTCGCTGCCTTGACCTGGATGAAGAAGTATGCCGACCAGTTTGGCGGCTATACCGAGATCCAGAAGTTCGCTGGCAGTTGGGGAAAGAATGGGTACGTCGGTGCGATGTCCCGCGGCTTTCTAGGGATGGGGCCGATGGTCTCGGCGAACTACACCTATGCCGTGAAGCTAGCCCAGGGCGGCGAGTTTGCCAATGCTCTTGTCTTGGCGTCGATGCCGGTAGCGGAGGGAGTCAAGGCTGATCCTGCCTGGGTAGGTGGATGGTCTATGGGTATCCCCACCGGCGTCAAGCGGCCGGATGATTCGTGGACGGTGCTGCAGTGGATGGCCGCCTCCCCGGAAGGGACAGATACCTGGGCGGAGATCAATGGCTTCTTGCCTGGCTACAAGCAGTCACCCTACTTCAGCAGACATGCTAAGGATCCTGCCGTGGCTGGCTACATCGAGGTATTGAAAGGAGCGCAGCACCCCCATACGGTCTACCGGCTTGGCTGGCCGGACGTGCCTCCAGACGCCTTCAGCAAGCTCTTACTTGACACGGTGCAAGGGAAAGCTGATATCAGCACCGCGCTCAAAGACTTCGAAACCGTCGTCGTTGGTACTTTGAACCAGTATCCGGGCGCCCACTGACGGTTCCATGTGGCGCTTGGGTGGTGTCTGACAGCAGTACCTGAAAGCCCCTAATCCGGATTAGTGCGCCGGCACCATAATCCTACAGGCTCCTCCTACGCCTGGTTGGACTACTGTCGCCTGATGATCGTAGCAAGCGGATAGCGCCCATCAGCGGCCGTGGCTGCGTACTGGTGCCAGCTGGACGCGGTTGTAGAGGTCTCGCCATTCAGGAGTGCCGTCGTCAGGGAGTGAGTCTAACCGTGTCCCTTGCTCATACGGCGGCAGATTCCCCATCGCGGAATCTCCCCAGTAGCCACGCGGCACGCCTACAGCATCGAGCAGCTCTCCCGCGAAGTACGTCACGTCGTCATTCCAGCGCCGGAGCGCGTAGATCGCCGGCGGAGCGGGGCGCACGCTCGAGGTGGTCGCGAGCGTGGTCAGCGCCTCCTCGTCCACTTGGACGCCAAGTCCCGGTGCTTCCGGAACCCGCACGTACCCACCCTGCACGCTCAGCGGCTCCTTCAGGAGCTGATGCCGGTACACGTTCAGGCACGTGACGGCTGGCCACTGGGCGTGGCTGCACACCGCCCCCAGATGCAGGGCAAAGGCCGTGGTAATCCCAGTGCCGACCAGTTGCAACCAGAACGGCAGATTCGCCTCCTGGGCTATTGCCGCCTGTCGTCGTACGGCAGAGGCGCCGCCGCCGACCACAAAGCCATCGCACACCTGCTCGCGCAGTGCTGTCATAATCGGCGGTACACCGTAGTGCATGGCAATGGCACAGCGCGTCTGGGCACGGATGCGCTGGTTGCCCTGAACATCCCCTTGTGGAATCGGTGACTCATAGATTTTCACGTTAGCGAACGTGTCTAGGTCCTTGAGCACCGAGACGGCGCTCGCAGCCGTTACCAAATGCCCGTTGAAATCCAGGTCGAGCGAGAAACTAGGCGGCACGACCGCCGACGTTCGTCTGGTCTGTTCCACGACGTCGAACCAGGGCCGTGCCTTCTGCTTGTGGGCGGTATATCCTGCGGCGACTGCCTGCTGCGCTTCCGCCGCCATGTCCTCTGGCGGCATATCGATCGACCACCAGGAGAGCGGGCACCAATCACGCACTTTGTCGCCCAGCAGCCGGTAAGTAGGCACGCCTGCCGCTTGTCCAACCAGATCGAACAGGGCCATTTGCAAGCCAGCGCCGAGGCGGTCATCCCACATGCACTCGGCAGGCGCTTTACCCTGCACGCGCGCCACCGCCGCATCAGTTACCCGGCCCCAGGTGTAGTTGGGCAGCGTCTCGCCATAGCCGGTGAGACCAGTATCCGTGTTGACCTTGCACACTTCGCTCACGTGCCAGCCCGAGATCTGCCGAGCCATGTTGCGTTCGGGGATCTCGTGAAAGGGAACTTCGACCAGTAGCCGTTCCACGGAGGTAATCTGCATCGCCTGCCTCCTCAGTCTTACCGTCTGCACGTTGTTCTCATCCTACACTATTCCACCGCCTGCCCATGGCTCAACTGTCGCCTGGCAGTATGCTCTAGCTTGCTACAACAACTATGTGGATGAGGATACGGTGAGCGCTACAGGTTACTATGGCAGCGCCCCACGGAACCGTGGTCATGCTGCCAGCTCCTTCAGAGGTTGCGGTTCGTCGCTGTTCGCGTCATAGGGGTGGCTTCCTGGATGACGTGCTCCCAACCGAGTCGGCCCACTTCGGCGGTGCTCGGCACCGCTTGGCCTGCGCTCTGAAATATGGCGGAGTTGAAGTAGAGCATAACCATTGCCGGGTCGCGTGGGATCGCCACCAGATGACCGTGCCACTGGAAAGCCTGGATCCAGGAGGGATCGTAATCAGACTCGTGCGGGGTGCGGTCTCGGGCAAAGTGCGGCGTGAGGCTGACGGTGATCCCGTGGATGCCGTGCAGTGTGAGGGCGGATGCAGTCACACTGCTCCTCCCTGGCCGGAAACTATGCGATGACAGCAGACGAGCCGCTGTGCCGGGTCACGGCCGGACGATGGTGCCGTCGGCCTTGCGGTCTTCTGCCATGAAGAACGGCCCGTGCCGGCCATCTACTGCCAGCAGTTGCGCGGCCTTCGCTTCATCGATGTCGATGCCCAGTCCAGGCCGGTCATTGGCATACAGGTAGCCCCCTTCCAGCACGGCGTGGCCGGGGAAGGCCGCCAGTTCCACCGGCTGGAAGTGGTTCTCTTCCTGGATGCCAAAGTTCCAACTGGCCAGGTCGAGGTGCATGGCTGCTGCCTGGTTCACCGGGTCGTTGTCGCCTCCTTCCTGCCAGGCCGTCTGTACGCCGTACCATTCACAGAGGTGGGCGACCTTCTGCGCCGGGGTGATGCCGCCCACCTTCGAGACGCGCAGCCGCAGGAAGTCAATCAGCCGCTCCGCGATCAGGGGTAGCCATTCGTGCGGGTTGACGAAGAGCTCGCCGATGGCCTGCGGCGTGGCACACTGCTGGCGAAGCAAGCGGAAGTAAGCGATCTGCTCCGGTGGCAGCAGGTCCTCCAGGAAGAACAACCGATACGGCTCCAGCAACTTCGCCAGTTGCACCGCCATATTCGGACGCAGGTGCTCATGGACGTCGTGCGTCAGCTTGGGACCGAAGCCGAGCTTGCTGCGCAGGTAGTCGAACATTGCCGGGATGGTCTCCAGGTAGCGCTCGTCATCGAACGCCCGGCTGTGGGGCCAGCGGTTCTTCGGTCCGCCGGCTTCCTCCGTCGGGATGAAGCCGCCACCGCCGTAGGAGCCAAGCTGACAGCGAATGACGGTGTAGCCTTCCTCCATGTAGCGCCGGACATCTTCTTCCAGCGCTTCCAGGGTGGCGCCCCCAGCGTGGGCGTAGCAGGGCACAGCCGCCCGGCAGGCGCCGCCGAGCAACTGGTAGACGGGCATACCCGCTTCCTTGCCCTTGATATCCCACAGGGCCACGTCGATCCCCGCAAGGGCGGTGTTCAGGATGGAGCCGTTGCGCCAGTAGCCGCTGGTGAAGGTGGATTGCCAGATGTCCTCGATCTGGGCGGCGTCGCGCCCGATCAGGCGCGGCGCGATGCTCTGCTCAAGCGCCGTGATCACCGTGGCAGCGTGGTACTGATCGCTGGCTGAGCCGATACCGTGGAGGCCCGGCTGATCGGTGAGGACCTTGACGATCACCCACGTGCCCGCTTGGCGCGTGCGGATGCAGCGGATGCCCGTGATCTTCGCCATCTATTCCCTCCGCACTGCCTCCGCCCGGTAGCGCTGGATCCATGCGCGGGTTGTTTGTAGATACTGGTCGCCGAACTCCAGGCTCGGCTCGATCTCCGATCCTTCGTGCCACTCGTTGAACGAGTTGATCATTACCAGGTCCGGATCGCTGGAAAGCGCTGCTCCCCACTGCTGATCGTACAACTCGCCGCCGCGCCGGTCAACGATCAGCCGGCCACGCTCATGGACCCGTGCGTTATCAAAGCCGGGAATCACCGCGGCGGCAAAGTACTTGCCGGCGTCGCGACAGGCAGTGGCCATTGCTCGGTTGAAGTGCTCGACGTCGTGACCCAACGCGACCTGGAGTGCGCTCGTCGTGACGTGGTAGCCGTCAAAGAGCGGCAGCGCCTCCAGCGCGCTGGTGTCCGCCAGGAGGACGACCTCGCGATCGGCACGCAGTTGCTGCAGGACCACTCCCCAGTCGTCCCAGCGGCGGAGCTGGCTGAAGCAGCGGCGGTACACGAAGACGGCCGGGCGGCCGTCGATCCGCCAGTAGGCCGGATGGCTCCCGACCTGTTCCAGCACCCATGTCAGGTCTGCCAGCGCCGCCGCGACGCCGCCATCCGGGTCGGTCAGCGTTTCCCAGTAGAGGGCGACCCGCACGGGCGAGCCGGCGGCCGCCGCCAGGAGCGGCTCATAGCGCCGGTCGCGCTGTCCCCACCAGGTGGCGGCGAAGACGTCGATGCCGCAGCCGGCCGCCTGCGCCACGTGGGTTGAGCAGACGGCGGGATCGAGGGAGTCGTACGCGCCCAGAACCGGCGTGTGCGCTGCACCGAGATCCAAGTGACCGGCAGCATCGCTCCGTCCGGGATGGCGGGTGGCGTAATGGCACTCGTCCCAGTGGCGCCAGGCTCCGGAGTGCCCAGGATTACCGTACCAATCGTAGTAGAACGCCACGACGGTTGGATCCATTACTATCCTCCTCATGCTGCTAACCAGCTACGTGACCGCGAGAAGGTGTGCGCTCCCGTCTCCCTTGTCAGTTCACACGGCAAAGCCTAGCGATGCCTCCCAAAGGGCCAGGTCGCTTGCCGGATGGGGGCTACTGACACGCGCAGTCAGCCGCAGACCCCATCCGCTTATTTACTTCACTGTCTTGAGATACGTATCTAGCTTGGCCTGAATCACTTGCTTGACGTCGCCGAGCGCTACCTGCGCCGTCGTCGTGCCCTTGAAGACCTTATCGGTCGCCTCCCACAGCGCGTGCCAGTAGTCACCCCAGATCGGAATCACCGGCGCTGGCTGGGCATTCGGCCCTTTGGCGATGTCGAGGTAGACCGCAAAAGCGGGATTCTTGCGCAGCTCGGGGGCATCGAGGGTTGACAGGAGCTGGGGGAGATTGCTACTGGCCTGCGCCATGGCGATTGCGGTCGGCTCATCAGTGGTGATCCAAGACAGAAAGGTGAAGGTGGCTTCGGGCTCCTTCGCACCTTTGGTGATGAAGAGCTGGTGACCGTCAACGTCAGTCGTGCCCTTGCGATTGGGCTGGGCTTTGGGCGGCGGCAGGGGTACGTAACCGTGGGCGCTGGGATGGAAGCTGGGACTGGATCGAGCCTTCCATTCCCCATCGACGTTCATCGCGATGTCCGCTTCCTCCGGGTCAAGGTGCTGCCAGCTCTTGTGGAACGCCTCGATCGCCGCATAGCCGTGTTCGCGCGGGATGAAACTGTACATCCAGTTCATCGTGTCGATGCAGGCAGCGCTGTCACAGGTGACCTGCGTCATATCGGCGTTGAAGAGCGCAGCGCCGAAGGCCGTGGCGTAGAGGCTGAAGCCGGGATAGTCTCCCGGCAGGCGCGGGAACCCTCCTGTAAAGCCCAATTGCGTCAAGCTGCCATTGGCGCTGGCTTTCGTCAGCTCGACCGCATAGGACAGGAAATCTTCCAGGGTGGCGGGCGGCTTGTCCGCCGGGAACCCCGCTGCCTGGAACTCGTTCTTGTTCCAGAGGAAGGCGCGGTCGTTGAAGAGTAGCGGCAAACCGTAGACCTTGCCTTGGTAGATACCCTCCTGGAAAATTCCAGGGACGTAGACCTTTGTATCGAGTTTGGTTGCGGCGATGTAGCTGTCCAGAGGCTGGACCGCACCACTGGCCGCCCAACCGGAGAGGAACCCGCCACCCATAGGCACACCAGTGTCAGGCGGCGTACCAGCGGCAATGGCGACCTCCGTCTTCGTCGTCAGGCCTACGCCGGGCGTCACCACGACATGGATGTCCGGATGGGTTGCGTTGAACTTGGCGACGCCTGCTTCGAAGGCCTTCTCTTCCGGACCGCCGACGCCCCAACCCGACCACTCTGTCACCGTCACCACGGGTTTCGCCGGAGCCGTTGCCGCCCGGCTGACAGTCACTGTACTCGCCTTTTGGGTGACCGTACTGGTAGCAGTGTGCGTCACCGTCGCCGTACTCGCCACAGTCTTGGTGATCGTCGCCGTAGTGGCGCTGGCAGTAGTCGCTGCCACGCCTCCACACGCGCTCAGCGCGAGCACGCCTCCCGTGACGCCAGCGAGGGTCAACAGGAACTCTCGGCGCGATCGCGCCTCGGGAAGTGGAGGGGCGGATCCGGAAACGCGCTCTAGGACACGCCTCCCGGTGCTTTGCCAATGGGAATTGCTGAGCATCGAACGTACCTCCTCTACTACATCTCTCACTGACCCGCACGACTCGAGCGGGTGCATCGAACTGCGATCACCAAGGAGTTATGCAGTACTCGTCCCTCCTTTCCCGTGCTGTTCCTCGACAGCCGCACCCGCTGCTAGGCCGTTTCTGCCGCCGCCTGCTCTGCCGCCACAATCCAGTCGCTGGAGCGGCGCAGCAGCAGCCGTGTCGGCAACAGCACCGTCGCCGGCTGGGCCCCCCGCCGTCCCTCGATCCGGTCGATGAGAAGTCGCGCCCCCGTGCTGCCCAGTTGCGCCCGTGGCTGGGCGACGGTCGTGAGCGGCACCTCCAGATGGGCGGCGTAGGGAAGGTCATCAAAGCCGGTCAGCGCCATGTCCTCGGGCACCCGCAGGTCTTCATTGCGCAGGACCCGCAGGACCTCCAGCGCGGTCGCATCGTTCAGGCAACAGATGGCGGTCGGTCGCTGATTAGCCGGCAGGGCGAGCAAGCGCTGCGCCGCTGCAGCGACAGCAGGAGAGAACGGATCACCGGGAGCGCCCGCCGGACGTACCACCAGTGCCGGGTCCGGTGACAGCCCCGCTCGGCGCAGCGCCGTCTCATAGCCCTGTAAACGCTCCCTTGCCGTACTGGTCGGCCATTCCTGACCCAGCAGGTAGGCGATCCGCTGGTGGCCACAGGCGATGAGATGCGCCACCAGCTCCTGCGTTGCTTTCACGTTGTCGACACCCACATAGTCTACGGCGACCTCCGGATGGCGCCGATCCAGCATCACGAGCGGGTAGGCCATACCGACCAGATCCCGGTAGTAGCTTTCCAGGGTCGCTCCTGGAGCCGGCTCGACCAGAACCCCGGCCACGCCCCGCCGGCGCAACCGCTCGATCCGTTCCCGCTCTTGTTGAGGATCATGGTTCGAATTCGCCACCAGCAGATCATAGCCCCGCGCCTCCGCCTCCTCTTCCACACCACGCAGCATGTCCATGAGGAAGAGGCTACTCAAGCGCGCCGCGACAAGCCCCAGGCACGGCCGCTGAACTGTGGAAGATAGCGGCGTCGGGCCACTCGGCGCCACGTAGGTACCCTGTCCCGCCCGCCGCTGGAGCAGCCCTTCTCGTTGCAGGGTCTCCAGCGCATGCCGCACGGTGGCACGGCTGACGCCGTATTCCTGTTGCAACACGAGCTCCGACGGTAAGGTGGCCCCGGGCGAAAACTCTCCGCTGGCCAGACGCTTCCGCAGTGCCGCCGCCACCTGCTGATGCAAAGGACGCCGCTCAATCACCAGAATTTCCCTCAATAATCCATCAGGTCATGGAGTGCCGGGACTTGTGGTACGGACAAGTACTATGGTATGGTATCCGAACTGCAATGTCAAGCACTCGGAGCTTGGGCAGCTACAATGCAGCACGAGCGGTTTTGTTGCGCACCGGAAGACGGAGAAGGATGTAATGAGCAGAACGTATCGCGTGGCTATTATCGGCTGCGGCCGCCCCTTGCGCACCGCCGGGGCGACTGGCTTCGGTCAAGCACATAGCCACGCGCAAGGCTACCAGGCCTCCGGGCGCTGTCATCTGGCCGCGCTGGCCGATATCTCCCGAGAGAACGCTGAGGCCTTTGTCGCCGAGCATGGCGACCCCGAGCAGCCGCCGGCGATTTACCTCGATTACCGAGAGATGCTGGCGAAGGAGCGACCGGATGTCGTGTCCATCTGCACCTGGCCGCACCTGCACGCGCCCATGGTCATCGCTTGCGCCGAAGCAGGAGTGCGCGCCGTACATTGCGAGAAGCCGATGGCGCCGACCTGGGGCGAGGCGCGACGCATGGCAGAGGCATGCGCCGCGCACGGCACCCAGCTCACCTTCAACCATCAACGTCGTTTCGAGGCACCCTACCGAGCCGCCAAGCGCCTTCTGCATGAGGGCGTGATCGGCGACCTGGTCCGGATGGAAGCGCACTGTGGCGACCTCTTCGACTGGGGGACACACTGGTTCGACATGCTGTTCTTCTACCACGATGAGACGCCAGCCCGCTGGGTACTCGCCCAGATCGACGTTCAGGGTGAGCGCCGGGTGTTCGGGGTGCCAGTGGAGACACAGGCGATCAGCTTCTTCCAGTACAGTAGCGGCGTCCACGGTCTGCTAATTACGGGACGGGATTCCTCCATCGGCTGTGCCAACCGGCTGATCGGCACGGAAGGCATCATCGAGGTGCATCCCGAGTTACCGGAAGGTCAGCGCCTCCCAGTGCGCCTGCGCGGCCGGGGAGATGGCGCCTGGGTCGTGCCGGATGTTAGCGCCGACCGGCCCGATTGGCCGGGAAACTCCGTGGCCCACGGCATCGCCGGCCTGCTCGACGCGTTGGAGGATGGGCACGAGCCGGAACTGTCGGCGCAACGAGCGCTCCGCGCCACCGAGCTGATCTTCGCCAGCTATGAATCCAGCCGGCGCCGCGGCCGGGTCGACCTGCCGCTGACCGTCGACGATTCACCACTGCTCACCATGCTTGAGCAGGGCAAGCTCACCGCGCGCCCTCCCACCGCCACGCCGGCGTGAGGCGCGTGCCGGGCAGCCTGGCGCTCGATGCGACGGGCCAGATTGGGAGCGATCGAGAAGGGAAGGCAAGGAATGGCACGAGCAGTCACGATCGAAGAGACGAGACCACGCGTCTTGCTATTGATCGGCGGATTACATACGAAGCAGCCCGGCGCCGCCGAGGCGCTGGCGGCGGTCTTGAGTGCAGGTGAACTCCTCGACGTCCACGTGACCGACGATCAAGGGATGCTAACTCCGGCGGGACTGGCTGGGTTTGACGTGCTGGTCAACTACTATACCGGTCCGGGCCTCACCGAGGCGCAATTGGGAGCACTCCTGGACTTTGTGGCGGGAGGGAAGGGGCTCGCCGGCATCCACAATGCTGCCGATTCGTTTAAGAATCATCCTGCCTACATTGCTGCACTCGGGTCGCGCTTTCGCGGCCATCCACCCTTCGGGTCAGTGCAGGTCGAGATCACGGATCAAGAGCATCCCATCACCCAGGGCCTGACGGACTTCGTGGTGCAGGACGAACTGTACCTGCTCGACCACTGGCCAGAAGGAGTACATCTGCTCGCCCGTGCCTCGAAGGACGGTGAAATCCAGCCTTCTACCTATGTCAAACACTTTGGTGCCGGTCGCATCTTCTACTGCGCGCTCGGGCATAATCGACAGAGCCATGAGGCGCCGGTTGTCGGTCAACTGTACCGTCGTGGCATCCAGTGGGCAGCCGGGGTAACGGTCACTGCCTGAACGGCACTCAAGGAAAGGACGCCGGGTGCATGCACGCTGTTGCAGGCGCCCTGACCTGCGACGGCAGCAGGAGCTGCTCCAGAGTGTCGCCGGCGATGAAGGAGAGATATCGTATGCGCTTCAAAGTCGTCATCACCGACACGATCTTCGGGAACTACGACATTGAGCAGCGCCTGATTGCAGCGAGTGGCCTGGATATCGAGTCCGTGTATCTGCGCACGCACGATGCAGCGGAGATCGTGCGCCACGCGGCAACTGCTCACGCCGTCGTTCTTGCTGAGTCGTCGCTCCCACGCCAGGTTATCACGCAGTTGACCAGGTGCTGGGTCATCGTGCGGTACGGCATTGGCGTCGATACGGTCGATCTCCAGGCTGCCACCGAGCACGGCATCGTCGTTTGCAATACCGCGCGCTACTGTCTCGACGAAGTGAGCACCCACGTACTGACCTTGCTGCTTCTGCTTGACCGGGGTATCCTCGCCGACACACTCCGCATCCGTTCCGGTGGGTGGTCTGGCGCATCAGCACCGCCGCGCCGGCTGGCCGGCCAGCAGTTGGGCCTCGTCGGTCTTGGAAACATCGGCCGGACAGTGGCACGGAAGGCGCTGGGTGTGGGCCTACGCGTCGTGGCGCACGATCCGTACGTGCAGCAACTCCCGCGTGACGTGCAGGGCGTGCCCCTGACCGGCCTGGATGAGCTGCTCTCTACCTCGGACTATGTCAGCCTCCACGTCCCCCTCAATACGACGACGCGTCATCTCATCGGTGAACGTGAACTCCGATTGATGAAGCCTTCGGCATTCTTGATCAACACATCCCGTGGCGCCGTCGTCGACCAACCGGCACTGACGGATGCTCTGGCCAGCGGCCGTCTCGCGGGAGCGGGACTAGACGTCTTCGAGCACGAGCCGCTAGCTCCGGATGATCCCTTGCGCCAGCTGGACAGCGTGATATTGACGCCGCACGCTGCGCACTGGTCCGTGGAAGCGAGTGTGGAATGCCGCGAGACCGCCATCGACCACGTCCTGGCCGTCTTGCGCGGCAAGAGACCCACAGACATCGTCAATCCTGAGGTCCTCCAAAGCAGGCGCTGGCGCGGCGCCGCGGCAACGGCTGGAAGCTAATCGGATACACACCGGCCGGTGCGCCCCAGCGTTCGGTACGGCATCTTCAACGCCTACCAGCACACTCAAGAGGCAGCCGCCGCTCTGTCAGAGCGCAACCCACCCCCAGCGAGACTGCCAGTGGCGACCAGCGCGCAGGTGCCGGACGATCGCCCGCTCCAGGGTGGTGCGCTGCGGCAGGTCCTCGATGCGGGCGTCGGCTCGACGGAACACGAAGCTCACGATCTCACCGTCACACGGGCGGCCGCCGGGCATGAGCTGGAAGCGACGCTGGAAGCGGACGATGTTGGAGGTTGCCGGCAAGTATTCCGCCAATTGGTCGTCGAGCAGCCACGACCCACAGGTGACAAACTTATACGTTTCTTCGGGAAAGTGGCGAGGGAAGAACTCGCGTGCCCATTGGAAGGAGGCGTCGCAGGCTTCCGGCGAGAGCGGCCCGCTTTCCGGGATGTGGACGCCCAGGCAAGGATCGCCGCGCTGGAAACTCAGGCCGAGACGTGCGATAGTGTCGGCGTCGTAGGAAATCCGGCTACGGTGGAACTGCAAGCGCCCGAGCGCGTAGATGACGCCGCGGAAGTGCAGCGTGAGCCAGTTGTGTGCACTCAGTCCTCCTTCGCCATATATCCGCTGGCGGATGGCCATGTGCCGACCCAGGTCGGCCAGCGTCGCCCAGGAGACATCGTCAGGAATGCCGCGCTGCTGGTGATAGCGCCGGGCATACGGAAATGTCGCTAGGAAGACCAGGACGTAGAGATAGCGAGCGGGCAGCCCCAGACTGGCCGGCAGGGCCGGCCAGGGAAGCAGCGGGCCATTGACCCCCATAACCTGGATGAGTTGCTGGGAGCAGCGACCAAGGAGCCAGTGCAGCGCCGGGTCCACTTCTACGGCCGGCAACGTCGAGATGGCTTCGTCGACCTGCGCACTTGGCACCCCGAGGCGCGTCAGTAGGGCGGCAGCCTCATCGTGCCCCGGTAGCGTGGGAAGCTCCCCGCTTGCCACGTTCGATGGCAGCGACGCCAGCCAGGCCGCCGTCTCTTCACCCAGTCCTAGACGCTGCCGAACGCTAGCGGGGTCGAGCTCCTCTTCGGCCATGCCTCTCAGCGCAATCAACGTCACGTCCTCTCCCTGGTGGGATTACTCACCTGGCCAAATCCCGGGGGCCGTCAGCATCAACTGTTCTTTCCCGCCGCCAGACCGGCCGGGCCCACCGAGTCAAGCAACGTTCGTTCAACGCATAGCATAGCCTACCTGTTGCGAATGCAACCCTTGCAGCCTGTATATTATTTCAACGCGACCCCAAGCTCCGGGGGCGCTGTTCAACGACAGTTCGGTGGCGAGCGCCGCTGGGGAGTAGCGCCGTTCCTCTATGGTCCCGGCGGGGATAATCTCACGCACCTGTGGACTGACGCCTGGGTGATGCCGAAGGACGCCCCACATCCTCGTGCCGCGTTCGAGTTCATGCTCTTCATCAACACCGGTAGTCGAGTGCAAGATTTCGCCCAGACGGTAGGCTTCTTCCCTACCCTAAAGTCGCTAGATAAGGTCACGCTGGCGCAGGATGCGAAGGCGACGGGCATGGCAATGACAGTCGATCAGTTGCGCAGCGCTATTCTGGGCAGCCTTGTCACTGGCCGGGCCTTTGAAGCGCCAGGACATACAGTGGACAGCTTCGTACGGTTGAACACCATCTGGACTAACACGACCGATCGTCTATTCCTCGGCACGCAACCGACTGTGGCAGCGATAGGGGCTTTGCGCCGAGGGTTTGAAGCAGTCGGTGTTGGCCTGGGCTAGAGTAACAATAACGTGCTACTAGCGTCATCGTCATAGCGGACATCTCGGTAGGAGCGGAACGTGAAGCCAGTTGCCTGGAGCAGCAGCTCTACCCGCTGATACGGTTCTCTCTCACTTGTGATACCACTGGCGAAGTCGAGCGGCCCGAGCTCCAGGGAGAATGGCAGACCAGGCACCGGCCGTGCCGGGATGGCGAGCGAACAAGGAAAGGAAAGGTAGCACGTGACAGCAAACGAGCAGCGCTCGGTGCCGGCGAAGGACAATGGGGTGGGCATCTTTGCGGTGCAACGACTGGGCATCGTCATGGATCCGGACCCTGCCAATCCATTCGAGGCTATGGGCGTGCTCAATCCAGCCATGGCCCGCGCACCTGACGGGATGCCCTACCTCTTCCCACGTCTGGTTGCCGCCGGCAACTACTCGCGGATCGGGTGGGCCCGGCTGCTGTTCCAAGACGGTAATCCCGTCGGCGTCGAGCGCCTCGGCACCGTCCTGGAGCCGGAGACCGCGTATGAACGCAGCCCGTCCGGAGCAGGCGGCTGCGAAGACCCTCGCATCACCTATATCGCTGCCGTGCAGCGCTACGTCATGACCTACGTCGCCGTCGGCGAGACCGGTCCGCGCGTCGCGGTGGCCGTGTCGGATGACCTGGTGTCCTGGCGGCGGTTGGGCCTGCTGCAGTTCGCCCATGCCCGCATGGACTTTGGCCGCTACGGCAACAAGGACGCCAGTTTCTTCCCGGAGCCGGTGCTGGATCCCAACGGTCACCCCGCGCTGGCGATCATCCATCGACCAACCTATCGCCAGCACTTCCCGGACGGCAGTGAGCAGGTGGTCTTGCCGGCGCACATTACCGACCGGCGGGAGAGCATCTGGATCTCCTACGTCAGCCTGGAGCAAGCCAGGAAGGATGAGCGCCGGCTCATCCACGTCCACGATAATCACCTGTTGTTGGCGCCACATGCCGCCTGGGAAGACATTAAGCTGGGTGGTGGGCCGCCGCCGGTACGTATCCCGCAGGGTTGGCTCCTCGTGTATCATGGCATCCGCCCACTTCGGTTGCCAAGCGGCGATCTTGCCTCCCACGGCGAGTACTGCGCCGGCGTCGCTGTGCTCGACTCCCAGCGTCCCTGGCACGTCTACTACCGCTCCCCAGAGCCGATCTTGACGCCGGATGGGCCAGAGGAACTCTACGGGGTGGTAAATCACGTCATCTTCCCCACTGGGTTGGATCCGCGGCCCGACCTCGGCCCCGGCTGCATCGACGTGTACTATGGCATGGCGGACACGCGGATCGGCGCCGCCCGGCTCCAGGTACCGGCGGCGTTGCCGCTGCGACACCACGACCAGCACGCGACTCATCCGCGTGCCCAACCGGCACCGGCCGATGCGGGTCACGCCCATCAGCCGAAACTGATTCCACCGCGGGAGTGAGCGATGGGCGGCGCTGAGCGTGGCATCAACGGCATGCTCGACTGCCGTTCCTCACGTCCCAGCAGTGCCTATCCTACGGCGCGAACCGGCCCACGAGCTGCCGCAAATCCTGTTCGACTCACGCTGCCCAGTCCAGGGAGTTGACGATGTCGACAAGATCAGATAGCACCTGGCTCACCTGCCAGGCAGTCATGACCGGCACAGCATGTTTGGTTCTCTCAGCCAGCGGCGAAATCCGATGACAGTAGCGATGCGCTGCCAGGCCAGGTCAGTGCTCCTCGTAGACGGTAGCGCGTCCACTCTGGGGCAAGAAGACATAGAGCCGGTTGCGCCCGGGATCAAAGGCAGTGGTGTGGGCTCCCCGCTCAGTGACCACGTGCTCCACCACCCGCAAGATGCGGCAATCGACGACATCCACGACACCAGGCGTGCCGATAGCGACGTAGAGCCGGTTCAATCGTGAGTGGTACCAGATGGCGTCCGGTTCGCCCGCAATTGGCACAGCCCCCAACACTCGTCCACTGTTGAGGTCGATGACAATGACGGCAGCGGCGTCACAGGCGACGAACGCACGCTGGCCATCGAGATCCAGGTCGAGTCCATGCGGCCCGGCGCTGGCGATCGGTAACGTGAGTTCCAGTGCGCCGGACGCCCCATTCAGGGCGACGACACCCGCCGGTTCCATGATGTTGATGAGGAAGCGATCCCGCTGGCGGTCGAAGACGCACCAGCGCGGCCGTCCCGGCAACGGGGTGGCGCCGATGAGCCGCCCCGTCTGCGCGTCGATCAGTCGCGCTTGCACGTCCTCGACATCGGCGACCAGCAGCCGGCGCCGCCCGGGGTCCCAGGCTAAGCCGTTCGGTCTGGGACCGACCTGGATCTCTCGCTCCGGTCGCATTGCCCCCACCGGCAATACCAGCACCGTCTCCGGGAAGAAAC
>JAMCTA010000086.1 GCA_023381895.1 Chloroflexota bacterium | reverse complement strand
GGAAGAGGCAGTCGCTGCTGCCAAGTATCCGCCGCACGGAACGCGCAGCGTCGGTGGCGGCCGCCACGCCCTGAGCTTTGATGCGCCTGCGGGCTACCAATCACACGCGAATGAGAACGTGGTTGTGATTATCCAGATTGAGCACATCACCGCTGTCGAGCGAGTCGACGAGATCTTGAGTGTGCCCGGTATCGATGCCTGCTTTATCGGCCCGAATGATCTCGCTGCCTCTATGGGCCTCCCTGGAGGCATGGAAAGCGACAACCCACGCATCGTGGAGGCCATCAGTCACGTGCGCGAGACTGCACAACGCCTTGGCGTTGCTCCCGGATTGCACACGCCGAGTGCAGCAGCGTGCAACCGGCGCATTGCGGAAGGCTTCCGTTTCCTGGCTGTTTCCAGCGAGCTCGGCTTCATGCTGGCGAAGGCACGCGAGGAAGTCGCCGCCATCAACCGCCCGAGAACGAAGAATGGCTCGCTGGAGTCGGTACGTTACTGAGACCCAGCAAGCCGCGTATTGCACTGCCGCATCATCACCTGACCGCAAGCTGGTTCCGTATGGAGCACGGCGGCGAGCCTGGGCGGCATTTACCTTTATTTACCTATTGCTACCTTGCCAGTAACAATGAGCGGGGAGCATCGAGGCACGTTAATTGCGGAGGGAAGGAGCATTCTATGGTGCCACGGCGTATCCTTGGCGGCATCGCAGGAAGTCTCATCATGGCCGTCTGGCTTGTACCGATATCCTTTGCAGCGGCGCCCGCTGCCCAGTCGACGGCCGCCTCAGCGACTGCCGGGCAGTCTTTGTATCAGCAGGACTGCGCCTCCTGTCACGGGCCGGATGCCAAGGGCGGCATGAAGCTGGGTGACACCACGTCCGCCGATCTACGCTGGCAGGTCCTTGGACCGGTGTACCACAACGACCCGGCCCTGGTACAACGTGCCATTTTGCAAGGTCTGGACGAGGATGGGCAGCCCTTGGATGCCATCATGCCACGCTGGCAGAGCAAGTTGAGCCCTGCCCAGGCGCAGGACATCATTGCCTACCTGCAGTCCCTGAGCACGGCCGTACCAGGAAAGAGCGTGACGGCACCGGCGCCAGCGGTCAAGACACCTGCCCAAGTACCAGCCACAGGTGGTGGCGGTGGCTCCAGCACCGGCGGCGCTATAACACTGCTGGCGATGCTCGCCATCGGAACACTCGGCCTGGCAGGGAGCAGGATTTGGAGCGTCGCACAGCGTCGAAGGTGATGCTGTGCATCAGCGGCGGGGTGACGCGAGCGCACGGTGATGATGAGTGGGCGCTGCCACCCCGCTGCTTGGCAACCGGATATTGCACTCGTCCAAGTTCAAGATCCGATTTTCTTCCTTTCATCCATCCTGATGTAGTCCGTGCTTTACGCCTGTCCTTGCGCAAAGACAAGCAACTCTTTAAGATAAAAGAGTTGCTACTCTGCCTCTATCAGGTTAGTCATAGCTCCGCCCCCGTGTAGAGTTCGTGTTCGCAGAATCGAGGGCACGACTATCCACTATGGACCACGTCATACGAGTGTGTGCCCGTGTCCTCTAGCGCCTGCCCATTTACCGGATGTTAACAGACCGCAAGGTGACTGCTGACGTCGCACGGGGAGAATATCAATGCGGAGTGCAACCGCTCAGTTTCCAAGGGAAGCAGATAAGGAGCACCTCAATGACAACCGCTCGAACGTCGTCGATGGACCATCAGGTTCCTGATCCACCAATCGCCACGTTCCTCTTTGCTGACAAGCGCCTTGCACCACTCTGGCTGGTGTTGCGTGTGTACGTCGGCTGGCAGTGGTTCACTGCAGGCTGGGGCAAACTCACCGGTCCAGAGGCCGGATGGGTCGGCTCAGTCGCTGGAAAATCAATGACTGGATTCGTCCAGGGAGCCTTGACGAAAACGAGCGGCCCCCATCCGAGCGTACAGCCGTACTACGCATGGTTCCTGCAGCATCTGGTCCTGCCGAACGCCGCTGCCTGGAGCTACGCCATCACCTTCGGCGAGATCCTGGTTGGTCTCGGCCTCATCGTTGGTCTCTTTACGGGGATCGCCGCTTTCTTTGGCGGGCTGATGAATGCCAACTTTCTCCTCGCGGGCACTGTGAGCACGAACCCGGCACTCTTCATCATCGCTACCTGGATTGTCCTGGCGTGGAAGATAGCTGGCTACTGGGGCCTCGACTACTTCGCTCTCCCCTGGCTCGGCATTCCCGGACGCCCCGGTAAGGCCTTTGACCGCCAAGCTCAGACCCAACCGGCAACACGGTGACGTCAAGTGGTGGTCACTCCAGCCATGGAAAAGGGCAGTGCATCGGGGGCTACAGGTCCTTCCGGGGATCTGTAGCCTCTCACTCCGGACGGCCGGAAACCCCCACACCAACACCAGAGTTGTTGCGGAGTCAGTCTGCCAATGGCCCTCTGCCTGACGTTGTGAGAGACGGACGGCATAATGGCGGATGGGGCCACTGGTAT
The DNA here is from genome assembly GCA_023381895.1 of Chloroflexota bacterium. The sequence continues at coordinate 4,869 of JAMCTA010000086.1, read as the reverse complement.
AGGTATACTGTCGTCAGTGCGACGCCCAGCACCTATCGGCGAGGTTTGACCAGAGCGCGCTGGTCCGACATAGCTGTCCACTCGCCCTGGAGCTTCACCGGAATAGGACGAGTAGAACGTGGCAGCGAGAATCATTATCGCAGACGATGAGTCCATTATCCGCATGGACCTCAAGGAGATGCTTGCATCTCTCGGTTATGAGGTCGTCGGAGAAGCTAGTGACGGGCGGGAAGCGGTCCGTCTCGCCCGAGAGACCAAGCCAGACCTCGTGCTCATGGACATCAAGATGCCCCCTGGGATAGACGGTGTCACGGCCGCGAAGGAGCTCAACGAGGAGGCCGTCGCTCCAGTGTTATTCCTCACTGCCTACAGCGAGAAAGAACTGGTGGACGAGGCTACGACTGCTGGCGCTGTTGGCTATCTCGTCAAGCCCTTCCGGGAGTCAGAGCTACGTCCGGCTATTGAGGTTGCCGTCGCTCGTGCCTCGGACCTCAAGCGGTTGGAACAGGAGCGCCAACGGTTACAGAACGACCTCACCACTCGGAAGATGCTTGATCGGGCGAAAGGCATCATCATGGAGCGCGACAAGTGTACCGAGAACGAAGCCTATCACCGTATTCAGAAGATAGCTATGAACTCACGCCGCTCGATGCGTGAGATCTGTGAGGCGATCATTCTCGCCAGCGACGTGTAGTAGTCAAGAGCGGGGCGTCAGCGGCGTTGATTGCAGCGGCGTGAGGGAGCGCCAGAGGAAGTGACTGTGGGCCTTTGTCACTCCTGAGGCGATTCGCTATACTGCTCTCTCTGACAGAGCACCTTTCTCTGGCGGTGTAGCTCAGTGGTAGAGCAGGGGACTCATAAGCCCTTGGTCGCAGGTTCGAATCCCGCCGCCGCCACCACTACAAATCTGGCTTGGAGAAGCCGATCGCAACCACACCCATTCGCCTCCTGGACCTGTAGAAGTCTTTCCACGGCACTCGGTTCGCAACGCCCCGCACAAGCCCGTGTGCAGGTGGATCGGGCCCCAGGGATCATTCCACTGCCAACATCAAGATTAAGACGTCGCTTGATAGGGCAGCCGTTTCGCAACCCACGTTACGCTCATGGCCGAATGGACACCACACCACTTTCCTTCGTCGAGAATTTGTGTTCTGGTTTAGTGACATCGCTGGAAAGTGAAATCGTGTTCAGTCAGGGTGTCGTGCAACGCTGTGCTGGGACGATTTCGTGGCGACGGGAAAGCAGGGCGCCGCACTCCAGAGGGGAAATGGAAAAGAGCGGGAGACGGGATTCGAACCCGCGACATCCTACTTGGAAGGAAGGCGCTCTACCAGGCTGAGCTACTCCCGCGCGGATCACCAGTGTACCCGATTGTGACTGGAGTGCTACTCCCGTATCCCCCATTCCTTGCGACCAGAGATCAGGGTCGCTACCATCGCTAGAAGCGTAAGCGCCACTAGTCACAGCACAATTCTACCTAGGAGGTATCGTGGGAAACGGCTCAAGACCCAATATCATCCTCATCCTGGTTGATGACATGGGCTTTTCTGATATTGGTGCTTTTGGATCCGAGATTCACACCCCCAATCTCGACCGGTTGGCTGCCCGCGGTATCCGTCTTACCCAGATGTACAACGGCGCGCGCTGCTGTCCAACTCGCGCCTCGCTGCTCAGCGGGCTGTACGCCCAGCAAGCCGGAGTCGGGCACATGGTCAACAACCTCGGAGCACCTGGCTATCAAGGATTCTTGAACGACCACTGCGTCACTATTGCGGAAGCGCTCCGCGCCAACGGCTATCGCACCCTGATGTCCGGCAAATGGCACGTGGGCGGCCAGTACGGCCTCGATCCAGATACCTGGCATCCGGGAAGGCCCGGCTTTCCGACGCCACGACAGCGCGGGTTCGATCGCTTCTTTGGCACGCTCGCTGGCGCCGGAAGCTACTACAATCCTCATACGCTGATGCGTGACGACGAGATCATCACTCCGGATGGAGACGGCTTCTACTACACCACAGCCATTGGTGATGAAGCGGCGCGAATGATCGACGAGACGGCTGTAGAGAACCGTCCTTTCTTTCTCTACCTAGCCTTCACCGCACCGCACTGGCCTCTCCAGGCTCCTGCGGACGTCATAGCCCACTACCAAGACCGCTACCTCACTGGATGGGATGCCCTCCGGCAGGAGCGCTTCAACCGGCTCCAAGAGCTGGGGATCATCCAGTCCAACTGGGGGCTCTCTCCGCGCGATCCCACTGCTTCCGCCTGGGACAGCCTTTCCCTTGGCCGGCAACGCTGGGAGGCCCAGCGCATGGCCGTCTATGCTGCGCAAGTGGAGTGTATGGATGCGGCTGTTGGTAAGGTGCTCGCTGCTGTCGAGCGGCAACACGCGTCCGAAAACACGCTGACGCTCTTCTTGTCCGATAACGGCGGCTGCGCGGAGTTTCTCCGTGAAGATGCACCGAACTCATCAGCGCCTCCACTCACACGCGACGGACATCCCGTACGTATCGGTAACATCGAAGGTCTAGCTCCTGGCACGGCTGACACGTACATGAGCTACGATCTTCCCTGGGCCAACGCGAGCAACACTCCCTTCCGGCGCTACAAACACTGGGTGCACGAGGGCGGCATCGCAACACCATGCATCGTGCACTGGCCCGATGCTATTCCTGAGGGCGCCATCAGTCACTCCGTCTGCCACCTGATCGATGTCTTGCCTACGTTTCTCGCCGCAGCGAACGGCACCTATCCGACACAGGCCATAGGTGGACCTGCCTTGCCGCTCGAAGGGGAGAGCCTCTTGTCGCTCCTCTCCGGCGACCTCGCTTGGGAGCGTGCAAAGCCCGTGTTCTGGGAACACGAAGGGAACTGCGCCGTCCGCTCCGGACGCTGGAAGCTCGTAAAGAAGTTCGCCGACCCCTGGGAGCTCTACGACATGCAGCACGACCGCACGGAGCTCCAGAACCTGAGCGCAGACCACCCAGAAATCTCCCAGAGCATGATCGATCAGTTCGAGGCTTGGGTATCGCGCTGCGGGGTGCTGCCGTGGGAGGAGATTAGGCCTCGCCCAGGTCAGCGCTCAGCTACTCGGGCATAGCGACAATACCGGCGCACACTTACGTGGGGAATAGCTTCTACCGCTCCCCACTGAAGCGTTACTGTGGAGTTATTCCCCATCGTAGGCTCAGGCCATAAACAAGAAAGAAGATGCCAGGATGACCGGAGGCCAGACGATCTCCGCTACTGATCAGCGACTCACGTGGAGTGGAGCGGTGACACTGGAGATCTCAACCTGAAAGGCATGCGCGAGGAGGTCGCCAGCCGGTACTTCGTGAGCAAGCGTTGAAGAGGCAGCGATCTCAGCATCAAGCGGTAGGCGCTACAATCAGCTTGGTGAAGCGCTGGTAGGCACGATTCCATTCCTCTGCATCGTGCAAGTGTGGCTCATAGGTGTGTACGGGGAAGCTGCGAGCCACGGCTGCACGCCCGGCGGCGAGGCTTGGCAAGAGGCCAAGACTCAGACACTGCACGAGAACGTTGCCGAGAGCCGTAGCTTCGACCGGACCAGCGACCACGGGCCGCTGCAGAGCGTCCGCAGTGAGCTGACAGAGGAGGGCATTCTGGCTTCCACCTCCTACCACGCGCAGCACCTCGACGTGCTTGCCGGTCAGCGCCTCCAGGCCTTCGAGAACGTAGCGGTATTTGAGCGCAAGGCTGTCAAGGCAGCAACGCACGATTTCGCCCGTGGCCTCTGGAGGACGTTGCCCCGTGCGCTGGCAGAAGCCTTGAATGGCACTCGGCATATCCTCCGGAAGCGTGAAGTCGGGCGCATCAGGATCGACGACTGAACGCAGCGGTGGAGCGCTTGCCGCCCAAGTAAGCAGATCACCCCACTCTGCCCCTAGCCCATGACGCTGCCACTGCCGTTGGCATTCCTGCAGGAGCCAGAGGCCAGTGACGTTCTTGAGCAAACGGATGGTGCCCGCAACACCACCTTCATTAGTGACGTTGAAGCGCAGCGCCTCATTCGAAGTCACCGGATCGTAAGTCTCCACTCCGAGGAGGCTCCACGTTCCACTACTGAGATACGCGCTGCTCCCGTCGAGGTGCGGCACCGCGGCCACAGCGCTCGCGGTATCGTGGGTTCCCGGTGCCACCACTCGCGGCGAAGCAGAGAGTCCGAGCTCTTGGCGAATCGACGGCAACAGCTCGCCGAGGACCGTTCCCGGTTGAACCACAGGGGGGAAGATGTCCGCAGATAGTCCGAGCCGGCTAAGAATGTCGCTTGCCCAGTCCTTCCTGCGGCAGTCGAAACACATGGTGGTTGTCGCGTTCGTATACTCTCCGACCGCTTCTCCAGTCAGCCAGAAGTTCAAGAGATCCGGAATCATGAGGAACTTACGAGCTACTTTCAGCTGGCTACTGCCAGATGAAGCGAGCGCGGCAAGCTGGTACAGCGAGTTGATGGGCATGGACTGAATGCCAGTGCGCTGAAAGAGCGCATCTCGCTCGACGCGCTGATCCACCCAAGCCGTCATCCCATTCGTGCGGCTGTCACGATAGTGGTGGGGGTTACTCAAGAGCTCACCTTGGTTGTCGAGGAGGCCAAAGTCCACCGCCCAGCTATCCAGACCGATACTCTCGATCTGGCCCCGTGTTTCGTGAACCGCTTGTGCCAACCCTGCGAGCACTTCCCGCCAGATGCCTAGGATGTCCCAGTAGAGAGCCCGGCCAACCCGCAGTCCCCCATTGGCAAAGCGATGCAGCTCTCGCAGCCGGAAGCGCTCACCATCCCACGACGCCTGGAGCACCCGACCACTCGACGCCCCGAGATCTACTGCAATGACGTGCCGCTCGTCACTCATG
>JAMCTA010000126.1 GCA_023381895.1 Chloroflexota bacterium | reverse complement strand
TCTATTGTTGGGAAGTCGGCCAGTTGCTCCAGCAGGCTCTCGGACATACTGGGATCCACGGTGTCAAGAAGAGCCGTGCCCCCTGTCCCCTGGACCAGATACGCGTCGTAGCTTGTTCCGTCTGGAAGCGCCACCAACGCGTCGAACAGTCGCCGGCCCCAGTCGACTGCCCCCACGAAGTAGACGCCATCCCTCATTTCTCTGGCTTTCATCGAGGAACCTCCTTCTCCCTATCTCCAAGCCTGGACCAGGGTTCCACACTGGACCCTATTGAGCGAGTTGACCTTCTGCCTGACGTTGACTTGACGCGCTGGTCGGGAAGTCCAGCGGGCCATCTACAGCACGCTCTTGCCCCTACCGCGGTGAAGGCTGGCCTGACGCTGGCACTCGCTTGGGCAAATAGGCTAGCTTTTGTGTGGCGTCAAGACCGGCCTGCTCGTAAACCCGCGCCAGGTTCGGGGCAGTGCGCGACCTCATCTCTGCGAAAAGGCTTCCGCCGGTGGAGTCGATCCCAACGACCAGCGGTCCCATCTCTCGCACCCTCACCACCCAGGCGGCCTCAGGCTCTCCAAGATCGAGCCAGTGTACTGCCACAACCTCCTCTACTTGCCTGGCATATAGCACGGCGCAACCGCCGGTCGAGTTCAGGAAACATCCACCCACTTCCTTCAGGGCGACCATGGCCTCAGGCCCCATGGTTCCCTTGCCGACGATGACTCTTATCCCCAATTTTCGGATGAGTCGCGCACCCAGTGGGGTGAAGCGGGAGCTGGTGGTCGGTCCCGCGGAGAGGATCCGCCATCTGCCATCCTCCTGTCTGGTGATCGGGCCTGAGTGCCACAGCCCTCCGGCTGCCAGGTCGAACGGCAGCTCTTCTCCCCTGTCCAACGCGTCCACCGCTCTCCGGTGACCCATGTCCCGCAGTGTGCACAGGAGCCCGCTCAGGTACACCGTGTCGCCAACTCGAAGCTGCCGGACGGTCTCCTCGATGGCCGGAAGCTCGATCCTAAACTCGCTGGACATGAGTCACCCCCTCAGGATGTGTCACGTACTCGACGGTGCCATCGTCGTAAATCCTGGCCGTGGAGTAGCGATGGGCCCAGCACTGGAAGATCACCGATATGGGGACCAGCGCGGTGTGAGTACCGCAGAGCTCGGCGTGGACGGCGAGTGCGTAGCTGTTTCCGCCGAACCCCATTGGGCCGAGCCTTATGCCATTCACCGCTGTGAGGATCTGCTGCTCCAGGGCTGCAACGTCAGGGTCTGGGTTTGGCGTGCCGAGGTGTGATCTGAATAGCGCCCTTTTCGCGTTCAACATGGACTGCTCGGCGGTGCCACCAATGCCGAGACCGACAATGACGGGAGGGCAGGGTTCTCCTCCAGCATCTTCCACCGTGTCCAGTACTACCTTAAGCGCTGCCTTTCGCGAGTCCTCGCTGGTCAGGATCCAGACTAAGGTTGATCGCATCTCCGCGCCAAACCCCTTGGTTGTCGCGGTGATCTCCAGGTACGGCGCCCCGGGAATGAGGTCGTAGTGGATGATGGGGGTCCCCCAACCAGTGTTGGTGCCGGGATTGCTGAAGTCGAGGGGGTGAACTACAGTCTGGCGCAGCGGGATGTCCGCGGTTGCTCGGACCACAGCCTGCCTCAATGCAGCCGCTGGGTCGCCCTCGATCCGGCAAGCGGTTCCGAGGTTCACGAAGAAGAGGGGTACACCGGTGTCCTGGCAAATGCTGGTGCGCGTCTCTTCCGCCATCCTCACGTTGGTGAGGATGGCATCCAGCTGCCGCTGTGCCATTGGATCCACCTCGCTAGCGCGAGCCCTGTTCAGGGCTTCTTTCACATCCGCCGGAAGCAAAATGGCGGCGCGCCACAGCAGTTGGTAGGCGACGGAATCGATGGTTTCAGCCGAGATTGCCACAGCTCACCTCCGACCGTGTGTTGTCCGGTGGGTTACGATCCACAGGGGCTGGATACCAGGATACGTCTTTGGGCCAGCCATGTCACGCATCAGCCGTGGACATTCGTGCCTAAGCCGTCTTCGCCGCGATTCCAGTCGACTCGTCCCACTTCTCTCGAGGCATCTGTTAGAATTTCTGATGGCGGCTGACTTGACAAACTATTTCAGGGCGCCTTCAATTAGGCTACGTGGCCTTGAGGTCACGCACTAGTCTCGTCGCCCGGTTTGTGCGTGAATGGTTCTTCCTGCCGAACGCGCCGTCGACTCGGCGCATAGCGTCGGTGGCAGGACTGGAGTTGAGTGAACGCATATGGAAGGCTATCATGGCCGGCTGCACGCCAGCGATGCTCAGCAGGCGGGGCTTGAGTCGACTGAATTGGCCAGCGAGTCGAGGGCACGGGAGCGCCAGCAGGCTGCCGTGGCACACCTTGGGCAACATGCGTTAGCCGGTGCCGGCCTGCAGGCCCTACTGGAAGAGGGGGCCGCGGCGGCGGCTCGAGAGCTCGCGGCTGACTATTCTAAGGTCCTCGAGCTTCTCCCTGATGGTGACCGCTTGCTTATGCGAGCTGGAGTGGGGTGGAAGAGCGGCTTCGTGGGTAATGCCTTGATTGAGGCTGGCAAGGGCTCCCAGGCCGGGTACACACTTCTCTCCGATGAGCCAGTGGTGCTCGAGGATGCGGGCACCGAGAGGCGTTTCGCGATGCCTGTCCTTCACCTTCAGCACCACATTACGAGCGGAGTCAGCGTCATCATCCCCGGCACAGATCGGCCGTTCGGAATTATTGGCGCCTACACCTCGAATCGGAGGGTGTTCAGCGAAGACGATATCCATTTTCTCGAGTCTCTAGCCAACGTCCTCGCTACCGCAATCGAGCACAAGCGGGCCGAGGAAGAGCGGGAGCGCCTTCTGGCCGAAGTGAGGCAGCTCGCGGACGCGGCCCAGAGCCAGGCGGCGGAGCTCCAGGGCATTCTGAACAACATGCTGGACGGCGTATTTGTCTCGGACTCTCACGGCCGGATTACCCTGGCCAACCTCGCCGGCATCGAGATGATGGGTCTTCGCAACCGGCAAGCGGTTGGGCTCGGGATTCGAGACCTTCTGGGCCTTCTGGGCATGCGACACGTGGATGAAAGGCCGTTCACTCTGGAAGAACAGCCCCTTGCGCGTGCCCTCGCTGGCGAGACGGTGACGCTCGAGGATGCGGTGGTTTACAATCCCGAGAGCAAGCGCCGCAGCTTCATTCGTATGAACGCCGCACCCATTCGACGCGAGGGCGGGGAGGTAGTGGGCGCCGTTGCCGTCACGAGGGACGTCACCACTCTGATCGAGCTGGAGCATCTGAAGGACCAGTTCATCTCGGTGGCCGCTCACGAGCTTAAGACGCCAGTGGCAGTCATGAAGGGGTTCGCGCAGGCCCTTTTGAGGGTCGATGAGGATCTGCCACTACCCCGTCGAAAGATGCTGGATGCCATCGATAGAGGCTCGGACCGCATTGACCGGATCGTCCAGGACCTGCTGGACATCTCCCGTTTTCACGAGGGTAAGCTTGACCTTGTCATGGAGAAGGTCAATCTTCTTGACCTGGCGGAGCAGGTAGTGGACCACATGTCGCTGAGCGCGACCAAGCACAGGATCGCAGTTACGCGGTCTCTGCCCGTCGTGGTCCTAGGCGACCGGGAGCGGTTGGAACAGCTGCTGGCGAACCTGATAAGTAACGCCGTGAAATATTCTCCAGGGGGAGGGGAGATCGACGTGTCGGTCCGTGCCGAAGGGACGGACGCTGTGGTCAAAGTGCTCGACAGGGGCGTGGGAATAGCCGCGGAGAAGCAGAGACACATTTTCGAGCGCTTCTACCGCGCTCATACCGGTACTCCCTTCGACTATGGAGGGATGGGGGTAGGGTTGTACATTTCGAAGGAAATCGTCGGCAGGCATGGTGGAAGGATATGGTTTGAGAGCCAGGAGGGGGAGGGAAGCACCTTCTCTTTCAGCCTGCCGCTGTGGCGAGGTGAAAGTGCCGGAAAGCCAGTCTAAGACGATCCTGGTGGTGGACGACGACCAGGATCTACTGGATCTTCTAGCTTTCGTGCTTTCTGCCGAAGGATATGGTGTTAAGACTGCCTCTGACGGCCGTGAGGCTATCGATGTCGTCGTGGATGCGATGCCCGACCTTATCCTGTTGGATATGAAGATGCCGGTGATGGACGGTTGGGAATTCGCCGCAGAGTTTCACACCAGGTTCGACGGAGGAACGCCAATCGTGGTCGTTACCGCGGCCGAGAACGCTGAAAAGCGAGCAAAGGAGATCGGCGCGAGCGGGTGGATAAGCAAGCCGTTCGATGTGGCGTCGCTGATAGGTCTAGTTCGACAGCAACTGTTGGTTAAGTGAGCCGAGATCGATCGTGAGGAGTTGGCTCGCGGCTTCCGAGTCCCGCTTTGGTGGGGCCGTCATAGTGGGCGGTCTTGGGATTGGGACCTACGTTGTGGCGGCGCTCGTGCAGTCGCCGGGCAGTGATCTTGTCCGCCACGTGCAAGTGTTCGCGCTCTCCTTCCTCTTCTATCTTGGGGTCGTCTGGCTTGTCCTCTCCACGTGGGAAGAGCGCAAAGGCTGGGGCCGGCGAAGGCTGTTGGGCGTCGCGCTCGCCTGGGCTGTGCTATTGCGCCTCGCGCTGTTGGCAACCGTCCCCAGTCTCTCAGATGACGTCTTCCGCTACGTTTGGGACGGCAAGGTAGCCGCGGCTGGAATCGACCCCTACCGTTATCCACCAGCGGCTATGGAGTTAATGCCCCTGCGCGATTCCCTCTGGAACGGCATTAATGCCAAGACTACGGTGACCCCGTATCCGCCCCTGGCTGAGGGGCTTTTCAGCCTAGTCTACCGGCTCGCCCCGAACAGTCTCACGGCCATGCAGGCGATGGCCGTGTTCTTCGACCTTGGCGTCATCGTCCTTCTGCTGCTGATTTTAACCAAACTCCGAATGGACGCCTTCAGGGTCCTAATCTACGCCTGGAACCCTCTGGTCATCGTCCAATTTGCCCACAGCGGGCATTTCGACGCTGTAATGATTGTGCCTCTCCTGGGCGCGATCTATCTTCTCGCATTTGGGAAGCGCACAGGAAGCGGAATCCTGCTTGGGATCTCGACTCTTGTGAAGGTGGTGCCAGCGGTATTCGCGCCGATATTTCTTCCTCTTTGGGGCGTGGCTGGAGCTTTAGCGGCCGCGACAACTGTGATGTTCGGGTTCATAGCGGTTGCGAGTGGGGGAGCCACCGCGGGGCTCTTTTCGGAGGCGACGAGCGCTCGTTTTAACGACAGCGCAAGCTACTTACTGACCCATCTGTTCAGAATTGTGACAGCTGATCCCGGTGCGGCCGCACGTTTGACTTGCGACTCCATTCTGGCACTTGTCTCACTTGTCCTGGCGGCTGTATTCTGGAAGCGACGCGCTGGCTGGGAGGATCTCATTAGAGGAGTCTACTACCTGACCGGCCTGTTCCTCGTGCTGAACGCCGTTGTAGAGCCCTGGTATCTGACCTGGATGGTGCCCTTGCTCGGATTTACCCTATCGTCAGTTTCAGGTAAGGAAGATAGGAATTGGCCGTCAGTATCCTGGGGATGGCTTCTGTTTTCTGGGTCGAGCATCCTCACTGACCTATCGTACGCACCTGGCATCGGGCAGAGTGCCTGGATTTGGATCAGGGTCATGGAATACGGGCCGCTTTACGGTCTCATGGCCGTGTGGACATGGCGCCGCGCAAGAACGCTACTGCCTCCTCCCTTCCAAAAACGGCCAGCGGCGCGCGGACTGCGCGAGTTCCAAGCTGGCGAAGGCTGACAGTGATCAGCTCAAGGAGGTATTCGTGGAGCCACGAAAGGTGGCCGGATCCAGCACCGTGGTAAGCCAGCTGATGCTGCCCAGCGACGCAAACACTACTGGGAACGTTCATGGTGGAACCATAATGAAGCTGGCAGATACTGTTGGTGGAGTAGTTGCGATGCGCCACTGCCGGCACCGTGTCGTCACTGCGCGCATGGATGAGATGAGTTTCCTGCAACCCGTCTACGTGGGGGACCTGGTGACCTTGAAGGCGTCAGTCAACGACGTGGGAAGGACTTCCATGGAGGTGGGAGTGAGGGTGGAGGCGGAGAATCTCCGGACTGGGAAGGTAGTCCACACGGCCTCGGCTCACCTCGTCTACGTGGCTCTCGATCCGGAGGGCCGCCCAACTGAAGTGCCGCCCCTGATCGCGGAGACGGACGACGAAAAGCGGCGCATGGCGGCCGCCAAGTTGAGACGTGCGCGCAGGGAACGGGCGTAGCCGCTGTGCTATAATGGCCGCGGGCCCAGAAGCCCGTCACCGAGAAGCGGCAAGCGACAAGTCAGAAGCGAGAAGCGAGGAATCTTCTTTCGCTGCTCGCTTCTTGCTGCCAGCTAGTTTGAGGAGGAGCCAGGTCGAATGGCCATCGTAGGTGTGGTAGGCGGCCAGTGGGGAGATGAGGGCAAGGGCAAGGTCATCGATCTGTTGGCGCAGCACGCAGATATGGTGATCCGGTCCCACGGCGGGAACAACGCCGGGCACACCGTGGTCAATGAACAGGGGAAGTTCGCGCTGCATCTGGTTCCAGCCGGCATCTTCAACCCCAATACGACCTGCATCATCGGCCCGGGGGTGGTACTGGACCCGGCCATACTTCTGGAAGAGATAGACACCCTTGAGCAGCGGGGAGTGGACACGTCTGGTCTCGTGATCAGCAACAGGGCTCACATGGTGATGCCCTACCACCTTCTGCTTGACCGGCTGCAAGAGGAACAGCGAGGAGGTGCCAGGATAGGCACCACGGGCAGGGGAATCGGTCCCGCCTACGCGGACAAGGTCGCACGTGAAGGCTTGCGGGTCGGAGATTTGCTGGACCTGGAGGCGTTCCGCATCAAGCTTGAACGTGCGCTGTCCGTTAAGAACGCACTCCTGACGGGGGTCTACGGCCAGACGCCCTACGCCTTCGATGTCCTCTTCGACGCCTTCGCAGGGTACGCCGGCAGGCTGGGGCCGTACCTCAAGGAAACTGGTCCAATTATCTTCGGGGCAGTCAGGCAGAATAGAAATATCCTGCTGGAGGGGGCCCACGGAACCATGCTGGATGCGGACCACGGCACCTATCCGTTCGTAACGTCGTCCTCACCGACCGTGGCCGGGCTCTGCCTGGGGGCTGGAATAGGTCCAACCCTGCTCACCGATGCCATCGGCGTGTTCAAGGCCTATGCCACGCGGGTCGGCGAGGGGCCTATGCCCACTGAATTGAAAGATCCCACCGGAGACCTGCTTCGGCAGGGCGGTTATGAGTTCGGCACGACCACGGGAAGGCCTCGCCGCTGCGGATGGTTCGACGCTGTGTCGGCCGTGCATGCAGTACAGGTCAACGGCTTCACCTCACTTGCCGTTACCAAGCTTGACGTCCTCGAC
>JAMCTA010000139.1 GCA_023381895.1 Chloroflexota bacterium | reverse complement strand
CATGGGATCCGGCGCCGGGCTGGCCGCGGGCTGCACAATTGGCGCCTTCTTCTCAGCGATTCCATCGCTTGGTCTCAATGGCTGGATTTTCGGTCTGGGACTGCTCACCGGGGCGGCAGGTGGTGTCCAAGTCATCCGCCGCCTGGCATAGGTCGTAACAGTAGAGAGGAACAGTAGACGTGGCACGCGTACTGGACGTTCGGGGTGAGATCTGCCCCTTTCCAATGCTGAAGGCTGTTGAACAGCTCAAGAAGCTCAAGCATGACGATTCGTTGGAAGTGCTGACTGATCACGCTCCAGCGCTCTCCACGATTCCTTGGGAAGCGGCCAAGCTAGGGTATACGACGACCATCGAGCCGGCGGGGACGGCGCAGTGGCGGCTCTATCTGTCGCGCGACGCCGCTGCCGCCAAGGATCCGGCGAAGGTTCTCGCGCAGCTCTCGACGCAGCTCGAAGCGCTCGGCGTCGCTGAGTAGCGCTACATCAAGAGAGCCGGACCCCAGACGCTGACAACGCCGTCACCTGGCGCTTACCCCGCCCCGGCGAGAGCCGGCCAGATCGACACGGTAAAGGCGCCGACCGCGAGGATCGCCCACAGACCGGAGAGGCCGTAGGCGACAGTCAGCACCGGACTGCTCACACCGGCAAGCGCTGCCTGCGCAGGCACGACACGACAGATCGCAGCAGCGTTACCGGCCAGGAGAGCGACGAGGATGCGCCGATCGGCTCGTGGCCGGCGCCGCGCGAAGCCTGGGAGCAATCGAGCACCCGCACCCAGGATGAGCAGGGTCAGATAGCCGACTGTGACCGTGTGGGTGATGGCATCGGTTCCGAAAACGGGAGCGCCGCTCAGCAAGCGTGCGCCGCTGTTCCAGAGCAGTACGAGTCCGGCAAGGGCAAGCCACACAGAGGCCGAGCGCATGAGGAGGTTGGGCCAGCGTGCGACAATGACCAGCGCTGGGGGATCAGCACGTCGTATCTGGCGGCGTATTCCCACAGGAAGGCCAGACGCGACGCAGAAGAGGAGGCAGCCGCTCCCCAGCAAGAGATCGGCGCCCGGTAGGAGCACTCGGTGATTGGACGCCAGGGCAGCGAGACGGAGCCACGACCCGATCTCGACGAGGGCACCGATGGCGAAGAGCACCTCGAGACGTACAACCTCGACGCCAAAGTAGATAGGGAACAGACGCGCGGCAATAGCGAGCGTAATGGGTAGCTCGGCCGCAAACACGAGGCCCTGTTGGAGCAGCGGCTCACCCCACGAGGGGAAGGAGATGCCAGCAAGACCAGCAAGCAGCAGCACGCTGCGAAGAGAGAGCAGGCCCCACAACGAGAAGCAGCCGAAGCCCAGGGGCAGCAGGATTGACACGAGGCCGCCGCGCCAGGACATCGGCGGGCCATGACGGAGCGTGGCGATCAGTAGTATCAGCACGAGAGTGCAGCCGGTGCTCGTGAGCCAAGCTGCCGCCGCCGCTACGCCAGCAAATAGGGCAATACCTGGCCACAGCGCTGCACAAGCGCCAGCTAGCGCTCCCAGGGTGCTACCCCCTGCAACGAGGCCGAGCCCCGGGCGGGCCAGCGCCGGCCAGTATAGACCGGAGCCGCGCAGGCGGGGAACGAAGTGTACAGCAACTGCTAGGATGAACAGAGCGACGAAGCCCGTGAGCTGGACCTCAGCGTGGACATTCACGAGCGCGAGCCAGCCCCGGCTCTCGACCCCTCCGGCAGCTTGGTCGATAGCCAGAGCGCTGCCCAGCGCGAAACCCACGGCAATGCTGAGGCTAAGTGCCCAGCGGAGAAACGGAGCAACGAGCGTGAACGGCAGCTGCGGCTGTGTTGTCGGGGGCTGCGGCGGCAGTAGGCCCGGCAAGCGTGTTCCCCAGCGCAACCGCGGGCGCCAGGGCGGCGGCGTCGCTGGCTCGCCTCCGGCCACCGCTGTCACCTCCTATCATTGTCATGTCTCATCAGCGCGATCTCGATCGTCAGCCAGCGTAGCAGCCACCCACCCGCTTGCGGTCTTCTACTACAACGAATGCTCCGACCTACGGCCGGAGCCAATGGTATGTCCGTCCATTCGTCAATGCGGTGCGGAACGCAGTCCGAGGAGCTCCCGCCGTCTCGGTTTCAATCCTCTCCTCGGGATTCGTGTGGTTCTGACGGCTAGAGCCACAGCGCATTCCGGCGCGGCGGGAGGAAGCAGCCAGCGAGGCGTACTCCGCGTTGCATTCGGAGGGGAAGCGCCGTTCTGTTGCATTGGCGAAGAAGCACTGGTGGCCTACCAGGCGTGGCGCTCACTGGCACCCACTCAGCAGCGCGGTCTGCGCTGCAGCACCGTCGAAGCCGTGGATGTCCGGCCGGGCGACGATGTGCGCAGCCACGATCTTGTAGAGTTGCACCGGCGGACCAGCCAGCGCGGCCTGCGGCTTCGGTGCCAACAAGAAATAGCAGCCAGCGAACGCGGCAGTGCTGCCGTCGCTATGCCGCGCCAGGATGACCGTCGGGACGTCGATACCGAAGTTGCCCATGGCATTGTCAGGCACCGGCGCGCCGAGGCGGATGGCGGCCTGGACGGTGTCGGTATAGCCGGCGACGAACTGCCGGTAGGACTGGTTGGGGGCGTGCCAGAGATTGTAGGCATCGGCATAGTCGCCCCGGTCGAGCTCGGCGTAGTAGCTGACAATCTGCCCCAAGGCTGCCGGAGCCACAAGCTGCGCCCCTGCGCCACTGCCGGGCCCTTCCCAGGGAAAGTGCTGGGTGTTGAGCCGCTCCTGCACGCCGTCGGGCCCGTTCACCCAGGTGTGATACCCATCCGTGAAGGCAGTATGGTTGTCTGCCTTGCGCCAGACCAGCAGCCCTTTGGTCGTCTGTTGCAGGCCATCACCGTTGGCCGGGTTGTGCCGTTCATTCTCCAAGCACGTGCCCACCTGCCCCGGAATAGCGGCACGTAGCGTCGCAAAGCCAAGAATGAACCCACACGTCGCAGTAGCGCCCTTCGGGGCGGGTGTGACGGTAAACAGCGCCTGCACGTTCAGACCGGGCGCTGAGGTGCCCAGGACGCAGTACTGCCCAGGTGCGGTGTCGTGAAGGTTGTTCGCACCGCCGAGCTGCTGCGGCAGCATGAACGTCTCCTCAAATGCGCCTGCTTCGTCCGTGAAGGCGGTCGGCGCCGGGGCAGTCACCCGCGCATCGCGGCAGTCGAGATCACCGCCGGCGACCTGGCCCAGTCGGAGATAGACGGCCACCAGCGGTGGGAAGCCTTGCCCCTGGATCTGCACGTCCGTTCCTACCGGACCGGAGGACGGCGTCAACATCAGGCTCGGGTTGACCTGAGCAAACGCCGGCGCCACCGGCAGGAGCGCAGCAAGGAACAGCGCCGCCAAGAGCGGTCGCCAGCAGCGCTTGACCACGTCGTCACCTCCTTCGGTGTCTGCTCCATCGAATATAACGCGCGAGGCGGGCGGCACGTTCCCTCAAACGAAGGTCCTACGGGACGGCAGCAGATACTCCGCCGGTCCAGGTGGCTAGTCCGGCCAGGATCGGCGCAGGATGGGAAAGGCCGGCACCCACTACGGTCTCCGTGCTACCGCCAGGAGGTGCCGGGAGACACCAATTACATTCGGATGGTCGCACGTGGCTAGGAGCACCTCTTGCCAGGCGGACCAGCGGGCAGCATCGGCCATTAGCATCACCAGGTGTTCTTCTTGCAAGTGTGCGCCGATGCCGTTGCAGCCATAGAGCCGCTCCACTGCCAGACCGCGCTCTTGCAGCAGTGTTACCAGGTCATCCGGCGTGAAGAAGTAGGCGGGGGCGCGGTAGGGACCAATCTCCGAGATGCCCGTCTCCCAGAATCGTTGGAGATCGTCCATATCGTCTATGTAGAGCTGCCACTGGACCATCGACCGGAAGGCGCCGATGCGGTTCATCACGGAGATGCAGACAGGGGCTCCCGGCCGCGCGACGCGCGAGAGCTCGTCCACCGCCTGCTGGCGCTGGAGTGGATGCACCAGATGCGAAAGCGGACCGCCCAGGCAAAGGACGGCATCGAAGTGACGATCCGGGAACGCCACGAGCTCAGTAACCGATCCCTCCATGACGGCTTCGATGTGGTCTTGTACGTCCGGTCCGGCGGCATCGATCTTGCCTTTGGCGACATCCAACGACGCCGGACTCAGGTCGAGAAGCGTCACGCTGTAGCCCCAACCGGCGAGCAGCAGCGTGTAACGGCCGGGACCGCCGCCGGCATCGAGGACACGGCAGGGCCGGTCGAGCGGGGGAAGGTGCCGCTGCAGGGCGTAGCTGGTGATCAGGAATTCCAGGCGGCTCTGCGCCCCCGCTTCGAGACGGCACCACTCGCGCTCGGCATCACGGTCGTAGGCGGCACGAACCCGGCTCAGCGTCCCGTCCATACTATTCCTTTGGCGTCTGGCCTTGTTGAATATCGTACCTAACCGGTGGCGCCGTCAGACAGGTAATCGCTACCTCTTTCTTCAATTCCCTCATCGGGATTCGTGTGGTTCTGACGCACACACCTCGCCTGTATGTTAGGGGGCCGGTGAGGGCTTCAGCTTGGGCACCGAGTAGTCGCCAAAAAGAGCCATTGGGCTGCCACGCTGGCATCGACACCGATCATAGCAGGTGCTCACTGCGTTCCTCCCGCAGCTGGTCGAGCGCCTGAGCCGAAGAGGGGAAGCGCACGCCGCCGCGCTGGGCGAGCAGGTCCTGGCGGAGTTCCTGCGCCGCTGCTAGCGCTGCTTGGGCCAGTGTTTGTTCGTGGGTGATCAAGGGGCGTGCCAGGCGCTGCCGCTCCGCGTCGAGCATGCTTTCCCCCTTCTTCCCTCCCACAGGAGTCGTCAACAGGTTCAGGTCGTCACGCTTGAGTAAGACGCGCCGGTAGCCAAAGCGGTAGGCAGGAAGCAGACCCTTCTTGATCCAGCGCCAGAGCGTCGAGGGACTGACGCCCAACTGCACCGCGGCCGCCGTGACACTGAGGTAGGCGTCCTCGCACAGGGCCATCTTCCTGCTCTGTCGGTGCTCAAGGGTGGGGATGAGATAATCATGTGTTGCCATAGTACCGTCTATCTTCTCATACCGGCTCGTTTGTGTCAAAGGGGGAACCGGGGGTGTCGTTGGAGATCAGCGGGGGTGGCTGGCTGGGGTTAGTTTGGTCTTGATCGCCTGGTAGAGGGTGGCGCGTGAGATCCCAGAGTCTGGTCGTCGGTGAGACACGAGCGTAGCCAATCAACATGCCCTGATTGTCTCACAAGTCGGGGGGTGAGACAGGGGTAGGCGGCGAAGGGGCCAGCGCTCCTCTCCGCCTCGCGCGTCTCGTCCGGCAAAGACAAGTTGGAGCGAAATGTTCAGAATTGTGACGGGTTTCAATCCCCTAATCGGGATTCGTGTGGTTCTGACACAAAGGTGAGCGAGCAGACCGCTACGTTTATGGGGTTTCAATCCCCTAATCGGGATTCGTGTGGTTCTGACGGTGGGCTCGTGGCACTTTCGCGTGCTCGTGCAGGCGTTTCAATCCCCTAATCGGGATTCGTGTGGTTCTGACAATGTTTACGCCGGACCGGCAAAGTTCCGTTTCCTCCTGTTTCAATCCCCTAATCGGGATTCGTGTGGTTCTGACTTCACTTCCCAGAAGCTGTAGTCCACAGCGGCATTCTCCGTTTCAATCCCCTAATCGGGATTCGTGTGGTTCTGACGCAGCTTCCGCATGGATGTCTACGCTAAGGGACGGTAGTTTCAATCCCCTAATCGGGATTCGTGTGGTTCTGACGCGCTCTGGACCTATCCAGAATTGGTCGTACCAGGTTTCAATCCCCTAATCGGGATTCGTGTGGTTCTGACTCGTAGCGAATTCTGTGGTTGAGGCACTGACGGAGGCGTTTCAATCCCCTAATCGGGATTCGTGTGGTTCTGACGGAGGAGGGGCCGCGCTACTTCACCTTTATTGGTGGTGTGTTTCAATCCCCTAATCGGGATTCGTGTGGTTCTGACATACCGGTGCGGGGTATTCTTCAAGGCGGGCGCGGAGAGTTTCAATCCCCTAATCGGGATTCGTGTGGTTCTGACATAGTGACCGGCGAGGCTGAGCGAACCTCTCGTCTCCGTTTCAATCCCCTAATCGGGATTCGTGTGGTTCTGACGGATTGAAACCGGCGCTGACCCCGAATTTGAACTCTGGGTTTCAATCCCCTAATCGGGATTCGTGTGGTTCTGACTTTGTGCTGCTCGATCCGTCGGATCGAGTTCTCTGTCCGTTTCAATCCCCTAATCGGGATTCGTGTGGTTCTGACACAGAACCCCCTGCTCAATTATGAGCAAGCAAAAGATCTGTTTCAATCCCCTAATCGGGATTCGTGTGGTTCTGACGGGACACGAGGGGACGGCTGCTTACCTGGAGGAGGTAGTTTCAATCCCCTAATCGGGATTCGTGTGGTTCTGACGGAGTAGAGTGAGGAGACTAATGTGCGTTATCTCTTGATGGTTTCAATCCCCTAATCGGGATTCGTGTGGTTCTGACAATTATAGCGAGACAGAGATGGCGCTTTGGCTCGTTGTTTCAATCCCCTAATCGGGATTCGTGTGGTTCTGACCTACGATAAGGTAAGGGACTGGGGAATGGTAAGGAAGAGTTTCAATCCCCTAATCGGGATTCGTGTGGTTCTGACGTGTCAGGAAAGTACTAATTCTGGGTAGGAGGGAAGGTTTCAATCCCCTAATCGGGATTCGTGTGGTTCTGACGGAACGGTCCGGCAATGGTCCCAGCCACGAGCCGGTGTTTCAATCCCCTAATCGGGATTCGTGTGGTTCTGACGCTATCATCGATGGTGACAACCTTCCGCAGGAGCAATGTTTCAATCCCCTAATCGGGATTCGTGTGGTTCTGACTCAGCAACGCGGCATCCCTGGCATTCCTTCCGGTCGGTTTCAATCCCCTAATCGGGATTCGTGTGGTTCTGACGCGGGAATGGGCTACTTCGGCAAAACTACGGGTAGAGTTTCAATCCCCTAATCGGGATTCGTGTGGTTCTGACGTATTCCGCATCCGAAGAATGCCAACAATGGTACTCCCGTTTCAATCCCCTAATCGGGATTCGTGTGGTTCTGACCTAGTAGAAGCGCAAGCAAGCGTGAATCGGAGTCAGTTTCAATCCCCTAATCGGGATTCGTGTGGTTCTGACTGAAGCCGCCGTGCCAGAGTGAGTAGGGGAGCCCGAGTTTCAATCCCCTAATCGGGATTCGTGTGGTTCTGACCCACCCGCCTGGCTGGGAACACGCTGCTATTACCACTAGTTTCAATCCCCTAATCGGGATTCGTGTGGTTCTGACGTCCTCAGGCTTCCACTGAGAATCGGAAAGATAAATGAGTTTCAATCCCCTAATCGGGATTCGTGTGGTTCTGACCCATATTGATGCCCTAATCGGGATGTTCAACCGTCTCGTTTCAATCCCCTAATCGGGATTCGTGTGGTTCTGACTCCAGAACTGGTTCTACCAGTTCTGGACGACTTGTCCAGTTTCAATCCCCTAATCGGGATTCGTGTGGTTCTGACCCGATTAGAGCGTCGATATGCGGCACGTGGCCGTTGTGGTTTCAATCCCCTAATCGGGATTCGTGTGGTTCTGACAAGCGCGGCCGCGCCGAGATCTGCGGCCGTCTGGAAGTTTCAATCCCCTAATCGGGATTCGTGTGGTTCTGACGATAAATGACGCACACGATAGGGGAACCTCCATCCAGTTTCAATCCCCTAATCGGGATTCGTGTGGTTCTGACGCCTTCAAGGCGACGGAGACGCTGATCGTCTCCCGGTTTCAATCCCCTAATCGGGATTCGTGTGGTTCTGACCCTTCACGTCCATCACACGATGGATGTCGAAGAATTGATGTTTCAATCCCCTAATCGGGATTCGTGTGGTTCTGACTCACGTCCGCCACACAATGGACGTGGACGAGCTTATGTTTCAATCCCCTAATCGGGATTCGTGTGGTTCTGACGGCGACGGCGCCGTCTCGAATCTGTACTTTGACATCCGTTTCAATCCCCTAATCGGGATTCGTGTGGTTCTGACTCTGCTGGCACGTATGCCGTTGCCAGAATGGGATGACGGTTTCAATCCCCTAATCGGGATTCGTGTGGTTCTGACCCAGAGCAGCCTGAGGATGATCCTATGTCGCCATATGATGTTTCAATCCCCTAATCGGGATTCGTGTGGTTCTGACTACCTCTACCGATCCTCGCTGCCGCTACGCCCCAAGGTGGTTTCAATCCCCTAATCGGGATTCGTGTGGTTCTGACCCGCGTAGCGCAGGGCGGATTGAAGCAGCAGGTTAGTTTCAATCCCCTAATCGGGATTCGTGTGGTTCTGACAACCTCCCAGCGGGGAGGTTGGCGTAGAGAGAGGGGGTTTCAATCCCCTAATCGGGATTCGTGTGGTTCTGACGCCGTCGCGGCGCTGTGCGTCGAGGCGGTACCGGCAGTTTCAATCCCCTAATCGGGATTCGTGTGGTTCTGACCATACCAGCTAGTAGCACGCCAATGGCAAGGGAGCGGTTTCAATCCCCTAATCGGGATTCGTGTGGTTCTGACTCTACGGGGAGGCGGCCAGTGAATCGAACGATGAAGTTTCAATCCCCTAATCGGGATTCGTGTGGTTCTGACTGCCGCCCGTTGGAGGAAGTCAATGAGGTTCTGATCGTTTCAATCCCCTAATCGGGATTCGTGTGGTTCTGACGCAGAAATGGACACGCTCGCCGACTTCCTCAGTGAGGTTTCAATCCCCTAATCGGGATTCGTGTGGTTCTGACTCATATCCCCGCACTGGCAAAATCGCCTGCAAAGGTTTCAATCCCCTAATCGGGATTCGTGTGGTTCTGACGCCGCCCAGTACGGTGTCACGCAGGACTATATGTAGTTTCAATCCCCTAATCGGGATTCGTGTGGTTCTGACCCCTGCAACATTGAGCTCGACGCTCTCGACCGATGTGTTTCAATCCCCTAATCGGGATTCGTGTGGTTCTGACACCCACAAGTAGTAACGACCCCCTATGGCAGCGTTTGTTTCAATCCCCTAATCGGGATTCGTGTGGTTCTGACCAAATCGCTGCGCTCCTCTACCAGGCGGGATTCCGCGTTTCAATCCCCTAATCGGGATTCGTGTGGTTCTGACCGTGGCCATCTCTAGCGTCGCAAAGCTGGGACTGGTTGTTTCAATCCCCTAATCGGGATTCGTGTGGTTCTGACCCAATCCAGCAGCGGAGACGCAGATCAATGGCCAGGGTTTCAATCCCCTAATCGGGATTCGTGTGGTTCTGACCAATGCCCGTTGGCTGATCCGTCGCAGTGTCCCAGTTTCAATCCCCTAATCGGGATTCGTGTGGTTCTGACTCCTGGAGGTCGCGCGTCAGCGCGGCATTGACGCACCGTTTCAATCCCCTAATCGGGATTCGTGTGGTTCTGACGCAGCGACGGCAGCCGCCCGTAACAAGGAGACGCAGTTTCAATCCCCTAATCGGGATTCGTGTGGTTCTGACCTTGACGCAGCCACCCCAGACGGTGTTCTGGGGGCCTGTTTCAATCCCCTAATCGGGATTCGTGTGGTTCTGACTGCCGGTGGACCGTTCCCCGGCGCACTTGAATGTTGGAGTTTCAATCCCCTAATCGGGATTCGTGTGGTTCTGACACAGCGAACTGGGAGAGCTGGAGGATGAATACTTGTTTCAATCCCCTAATCGGGATTCGTGTGGTTCTGACCGAGCACGAGTGGGTTCTGAAAGCCTGGCTGGCTCCAGTTTCAATCCCCTAATCGGGATTCGTGTGGTTCTGACTGCTCGCGCCGGGACCCCAGTTTTGGGCGCTCCGCACGTCGAGGATGCCCGTGAAGGCCCCATTGCCTGATTTTGCGAGAACCTCCAATCGAAATGCCGTATCGTCTCGATCTCTTGATCCGGATTCATGTGGCCCTGACACTCCCCAGAGGAAATGCACCCTCAGTGACACGCGAGTACCTCCTCTGGAGCGCCGCCGGCACTCCGGTCCTCGCGAGTTCCAACCTCCTCATCGGGATTCGTGTGGTTCTGATCCCACGACGCTGTCCACGTGCGTATATTGTACGACGCCACGGTGATCAAGTGAAGTAGGCGATGGCTTCACTGGGTTTCTTTCCGCCGATGACGGTGACGCGATCCTCACAGGCGCCGCAGAGGTGATATACGCGGACCTTATCCTCATTCTCATCAATCAGGCGTTCCAAACGGCCGAATAGGTCTACTTGCTGGCGTTTCGTGAGGTAGCACTCGAAGACACTGTATTGTACCCACTGCCCGTACCCGGTAAGCAGCTTGTGCACACGGTTCCTCCGGCGATCGTTCAGGACGTCGTAGCTGACGACGAGGAATTCTGTGTCCCGCCGCCGGCCGGTAATCTTTGCTCCGTCGAGGGCGGTGTTCTTCACGTGCGTGCTCCTGTCAGCGAACCTTGAAGGGAACGTAGGCGGGGATATCGCCAATCAGCGCTTTCCCCAGGAGACGTGCTTGCAGCTCGAGGCAGCGACGGTAAGTGGCTCGATAGCCGAAGACCGGATGCTCGATCTCCTGTTCGAGCCGGGCTTCGAACTGCTCAAGGAAGAGCCGGCGCCCGCGATCATCCAGCCGGCAGCTCCCCAGCTCACTCGCAAAGTTGTCCGGTTTGAGCACCCCTCGGTTGATGGCGGTGATGACGACGGAGTCGGTAATGATCGGCCGGAACTCTTCCATCAGATCGAGGGCGACTGAGGGCCGGCCATATTGCGGCGAATGGAGGTAGCCGACGAAGGGATCGAGTCCAGCCGCCTGCGCTGCCGCGATCACTTTCTGCGTGAGCAGAGAATAGCCAAAGCTGAGCAGGGCGTTGATCGGGTCGGGTGGTGGCCGCCGTAGCCGCTTGCTGAATCCGAGCGGCTGGCGAAGCAAGGATCCAAACACACGAAAGTACGCAGCGGAGGCTGCGCCTTCCAAACCCAGCAGCGAGGCGACGCCGACCACCTCCTCAGCACTCTCGCCGCAATGGCGGATGCTCTCGGCGGCAGCAGCTAGCTCGTCGCTGCCGAGTGACCGGTTCTGCCGCAACAGTATCGTCCGCATGTTGCTCAACTTGCCGGCGACGAATTGACGCGCCAGCACAACGCGCCGGCCGTCGTCGAGATACGCGGCGTGCTGAGCGATGCGGAGCTGCCCGTGCCGAGATGGCTCGGGAACGAGCGTGCCCCGATACTGGCCGTGACCGCCGAGAAAGCACAGTGTGATGCCGCGTTCCATCAGGGCGCCGATGGCAGATGCGGTGACGGTCACCTCGCCGAGCACGACGACGTCGTCGATCTTGATCAAGGGAATCTCTACACTGCGCCGCTCCCGGCCGGTCTCTCGGTCCTCGGGAATCTGCACCTGGAGGCACTCTCCGCTTAGACGCACCAGCGCGCGTTGCTCCGTGAGATACACTGTCGGCATCCCGACTCACTCCTCTTCTTCGTCACAGCCATCGCCACGTGGACGCTGCGGCAGTCTGGCTCGCGCTGTGTGGCTCCGGTCTCGTGGCGAGGCTGCTCGATGTAACCCGGCCTGGGGATCGTTGAGGAAGAGCACTTCCCGTGGCAGGCAGAGCGGCTCGACGCTGCAATCCGTGCATTTGGCAGGGTGGTCGATTGGTGGAGGAATGCGTCCGGCAGTGAGGAGCTGCCACATCGCCGCGATCGTCGCCTCGGTCCGCGCGCGTAGATCAGCATTCAGCGCCACGTACTCCCGGCGCCGGCTGCCGTGATAGAAGATGGCGCCTTCCCGAATAGCCCGGCCCGTGCGCTCTTCGAGACAGAGCGCCTGAGCGCACAGCTGCAGATGGTCGTTCAACCATTTTCCGAGCCGCCCGTGCTTGTATTCCACCGGCCGGAGCTCGCCGTCGACTTCCTCGACGAGATCGCTGATGCCTGCGATGCGCAAGCGCTCAGAAAAAACGAAGACGCGGCGATAGGTGGCCTCGCCGTCCACCAAGTTGCTTCCTGGACGGTCGACGCGTTCGTGCTGCATCTGCCCTTCCAGCACGAGCTCGTTCACGAGCATGTCGGCCTGGACAAACTCGATCCAGAACCGGCGCGAACAGTAGCTGTAGGCGTTGATGTGGGAGATGGGGAGGTAGTCGGGAAGCTGGACGTCGTTCATCAGCGACGCCGTGTCTGCCCCATGCCGAGCGCCGTCTTGTAGCCGGTACCGCTGTAGAAGGCAAAGTGCGACAGAGTGTCGAGCACGCGCTGCTCAGCGAGATCGAGGCGCCGCAGGTCGAAGCGTGCCCACCCGGCGAAACCTTTCTGTGGGAAGCGCCCATAATCGAGCGTCACGGTGTGCAGGTGATAGCCGGCAACGAGAACGCGCTCGGCAGCCGCGCCGATGCGAGCGACATCAAGGGCTAATTCAGGTGGGGCGAAGGCGTTCCACTTTCGAGCCCAGCTCTCCCATAGCCAGCGAGGACGCGGAAACAGCTCGATGTGCTTGACTGTTCCAGGCGCCGGGCGCTCGCCGCCGACCTCCGTGGCGGGATCATCATCACCAGGCGGTTGCGCTGCAGTCTCCCCGAAGCTGAAGGCTGCCGGCGTGGCGAACTCTACTTCGATGCTCTCGCGCGACGTACTCCCGCCCAGGAGGTCAGAAAAGCTGGTCCAGCCTGTCCATCCGGTGGGGGTGGGGACGAAGCTCACTCCGACCTGCTCGAAGAGGGCGGCTCGAACGCGCCACACGTGAGCGCTGTCACTGAGGCAGTGCTGGGCAAAGCTGTCAAAGATCCAGCGGTGCAGCAAGGTACAGCGGAGCTGGACCGCCCGTGGTCGATACGGATCATCGCGCTCGCGTGCCGGGGGCGGGGATAGGAGAGCGACAGTGAACGGTCGTACGGTATTGGGCCGGTGCAGCTCGGCGGTCAGCAGTGCGTCGCTTTCACGAAGCCAGCTCAGGAAAGCAGCGTGCACCTGGCGCTGGTTGTTCCTCAGTAAGGGTGGACCACTCCGTTGCACGAGGGTGATGGTACAGGCCCAGAGGTCTGCCCGCTCCGGGGGAGTCTGCTCCACGGTGTGAGCAGGCTCGGCGCCGAACCGCAGGGTTACGTTGTCGTGTCCGTCGCTCATCGCTCAGATGATGATTCCAGACTCGTGCGCCGCGTCGAGCCGGCGCTGCAGGTACCCCTGCCGGCGCAGCCGGATCGCGGCAGAGAATATCAGGGTACCAAAGATGACAAGGTAGCTGCACGCTGCCCCATCGGCGAATGTGACGGTGAGATCGCGGACAATCCAGCCCTCGTTGCAGCACAGTCCGAGTAGGGCGCTCGCGGCGATGGTATTGCTGCGAGCGGCATACAGCGGCAGGAAGCGCTCACGAAACACTTGACTGACTGCCGCTGGCAGGGCACCCTCCTCCACTTCCATCTCGATCCCACGGATCGCTGCCTCCCGCCAGCAATACTTCTCCTCCCACTCGCTCTGTACGTAGGCGGTCGTGCGCAGGTGGAAGCGCAAGCGAAGACGCTGCTCGGGGGGCAGCAGATCGCGTAGCACGCCGTACGCCAACTCGTCACCACACGCCGGCGCCCTGGCCGGCACAGCCTGACGCCACTCTCGCTCGCTGGTAAACCAGGTGACGGCGTAGTGCTGCAGCACGTGCGTGACGTCGTAGCGAACGAACTCCGCGCTGGAGAGCAACCGCTGAGGGTCGTAGAGGAGAGCCGCTGGTGGACTGAAGCTGTCACGGAATTGAAAGCGTGCCTGCGCCGTGGCGAGTGTGGCCTGCTGCTCCTCGACCCACCGGCAGAACTGGGCGCCGTCATTGGAGCCGGTCTCCCGGCGAAACCGGTCAGCAGCCTCCCGGACTTTCGCCTGCTGGGGCCGTGTCAGGGTCTTGTCCCGGACGTCGCGAGGGAAGCCATCGAACAGCTCGATCTGATGCCTCAACCAGTACGATTCCTTCATGACGCTCTCGTACGTGCGTTGCGAATCGGGGGCGAACACAGTCCGTATAGAGTCGAAGATCTCGGCGAGTCGCCGCTCTTCCTCCCGCGACATCATCTGGGCGAGCTGAGAAAGGGGGTGAGCGATCTCGCTGATACCACCGCTGGCGATATACCGGTAAGCCTCGTCGCTGAAGCGTGGGGACATGGCTTCGTGTACCAGCTGCCGGAATCGCAAGCGGTCGATCTCCTGTCCGTCGTGTGGACGTAGCGTATCGATCAGGGGTTGGGGGACTGTTGCCCAGGCCCGGCTCGATATGCTGCTCTCCTGCTTTCCGAGCACGCGGCCGGCCCGGCCGAGCCGCTGAACGAGCTCATCTGCCGAGCGGGCATCACAGAGGAGAAAGTCAAGACTCTGACGCGGCTTATCGCTGCGTTCGAAGTTGTAGCCAATGTCGACGGTAGGAGTGGCGAGAATCACGTCGTGTTGACTGGCTTTCGCTCGCGCTGCTGGATCTTCCGGACCGGTGATACGGCCTACGCGTGAGCCGATGGTGCTGTGGCGGAGCCGGGCGTAGGCCTGGTTCACCCGCCAGAGCGCACTCGAGATGCCTGCCCCCTGCTCGCCCTGCTGTACCTGCTGGATCACCACGCTCTGCTGTTCCTCGACCAGCGAAACCAGCCCCTGCCGTTCTTCAGCAGACGCGAGCTCGAGGTCGAGCGGGGCGAGCGACGGGATAGCCGGCCGGCTGGCAGCTTCGCCGTCCTGGGGATCGATGACCTTCACGTTGAGGTCGAGACGGCGTAGGTACTCGCGCACCTGGCTCGTCGGTGTCGCCGACAGCAGCGCCACCTGGCGGCCGGCGCCGAAGTAGCCCCAGTGTTTGGAGAGTGCGAGATAGAAGAGGAAGCAAATGAGCTGCTTCGGGCTGTAGTAGTGGAACTCATCGATGATGACGTACCAGAAGCGGGAGAAGAACTGGCGGAAGAGGGCACGCTGATCCATCCGGTTGTACCGGAAGAACAAGGCGTAGTAGAAGATGTCGGGGTTGGTCACGACCACCGTCCGCTCGGGAGCCTCTAAAAGCGCACGCAGAACGCGCACCGGACGGCGCAGGTGCTCCGGCGTCGAGTCTGCCTCTGCCAGCGTGCGCAGCTCCGGCGCAGTCAGCTGCTGGACTCGGTAGTCGAGCGTGTGGCGGGCGACGAAGCCGTCTGTGGCGCGGACGTGCTGACCAATCAGCTCGTTGGTGGGGGCAATAAGGAGCGCCTGGCTTTCCTCTGGCGGCCGCTGGTGCAGGTCGCGAAGCCGCTCCAGCGCAGCCACGGTCTTGCCGGCGCCGGTGTCATAGGTGTTGATCACGACTTCGTGGCCGGCGCGAAGCGCTTCCACCGTACGCATTTGGTGGAGCAGCAACGGCCGGCCATCGGGCAGTGCAGTCGCACCGGTCTGCTCAGTAGCAAGGGCGAGACGCTGTCCTGCAAGACGCACACGGATCATCAGCCGTCCACTCCGTAATGCAGACCAACCGGTAAGTGGCCGGCCTCTTCCACTTGCCAGCACTCGCCATCGACGAGGCAGCGTTCGAGGATCGGCGCGGGATGGAGGTAGCGAGTGTTGAGCGGCGTCACCGGCAGCTCTACAGGTAGATCAGCGGCATTAAGCGCAACGGTCACCTCGGCGCGGCCACGCTGTCTGCCGCTCACTTGCCGCTCTCGCCAGGTGATCTCCGCCTTGCTGTTGAACTTCCCCAGCCGGACGTACTGCCGTCCGCCGGCGCGAGGCAGGGCCGCAGCGAGCCACTGCTCCGTTAGGCGTTGCTCATCGACGAGCACGAAGAAATGGGCGACGCTGCCTAAGCCAAGCATCCGGATCCGTCCGCTCTGCGGAAAGTTGTTGGGCCGGACCTGCACGCGCTGTCCCGTCGTCGGGTCGATGAGCGACCAGCGCTGTCTCTCGAACGTCGTGGTCCAGCCAGTGGGGGGAGCGACGATGGCATTGTTCGTGTAGGCCGAGAAGTAACTATCCGTCTGGGCGTTGAAGAGGGTGATCGCGAAGCGCAGCCGTTCCGGATCGAAGCTCGCGGGGGTGACGTAGACACCCTGGTCATTGAGCATTCCGAGATCCTCCTGATAGCGCGGACCACCGCTCCAACGGTACGGGGAACGGGCGAGCCCGAGCGCGTAGCTCAGGGCGTAGTTCCCGACCACTGGCTCCGTCTCGTAGAGTATGCCGATCTCTCTGCTGGCAAAATACGTGTGCTCCCAGAGCGTGAGCTCGCCTTCGTAGATGCGCACAGTGGGCGTCCTTACTGTACTGTCTCTGCCACCAACCCCCACGCGGCCCTAGCCGGCCTTCGGGTAACCGGCCTCGATCTCGGTCAACAGCGCGGTGAGGCGCTGCGGGTCGGCGTAGACGGCACGCACCTCCGCGAGCAGCCGGTCGAGATCAGCGCCCTGCACAACGGTGGGTGTCCGCCCCATCAAGGCGCCAAGGGAGTCCAGGAGTGCCGCCGTCGCCGCGGTCGCGACGGCGTGGTCAGCGAGTGGGAACGGCAGCTCTCCGCCGTCCGCCACGAACCGGTCGTAGACGGTCTGGGTGAGCTCTAGATTGCTGCACAGCTCACAGTCGCTGAAGACGATGGCGAGGATGCTGTTGCGCATACGGCCGATCCGGCTCGACACCGCACCATAGCGCCTGGAGCGCAGAATGTTGCCAATGACGTAGGCCAGCTCACCAGGCATGACGTCCTTGAGTGTCTCCATGTCCAAGAAGTGCGCTTCGGGTTTGACATATTCCTCTTCATAGAGAGCGGTGGAGGGTTGACCGGTGAGTGGATTGCGCATCGTGCCGTTGTCGTACGTAGCGTTGCTGGTACGCGTGTCGACCACATCAGCGGTGGCGGCCAGGGAAAAGGCATCGCTCGTCAGCACTCGCGACTTCTGGGCTCCGCCGCCACCTACCGCAAAGCCGTAGAGGAGGCAGTCGATGCAGTGTTCACACGGTGAATTGGTGTTGAGAGCGCAGAGAACGGGGCCACCCCTGTTCTCCTTCGTCTTCAAGTAGCCGTGCTCCCGCAGCAGCTCGCGGCCCGTGCGCCGCTCGACGGCCGTTTGTTTGCGCTTCGACATAACGATCCGCCAGATCACCTCATCGCGCTGGCGACCGGCGCGTACAGCCTCCTTCACGAGCCCTTCGCCGCTCCCTTCCGTGCGGAACACGGTCTCCGACTCGGTCCTGCGGGCCAGCAGCAGCGTGACATAGCGGCCAAAGGGAAAGTTCTGGTAGCGGGGAACGAGGAGTCCTTGCTGAGCATAGGCGGCGAGGGTTGGAACGATGCTGGTCATGCTTGGTGACACCTTTCTCTCTTGCTGACCTCTTCACTCCGACGGGGGCGTGACGGGTGTACTTTCAAACGCCTCCTCTGCGACGAGAGCATCGTCGCCGGCGCGAACGCGATCGCCGATGCTCTCCCGTACGTAGAAGAGGTAGGCGCTGCGTAGGAGGTCGGCGCGAGCGAGCAAGCGGTTGACGTCGCTGTGATGTGCGCCATCGACCACGCCATCGAAGAAGAGGTCGACGTACTTGGTGACCGCGTCGTGCTTGGTGCGACCGGGCTTACGCCCCTCCGGCGCGATGCGCTCGAGGTGGCCGAAGATGTCTTCCACCAGTGCCGCGCGCACCCAGGCGCGGGCCTCCGGCTTCGGCTCCCGCTCCAACTGCTGGAGAATCATGTCAAACGGCTTGAGCAGTGAATTGCGCCGGAGCGAGGAGCTGATGATGCGATGACCCCAGGCGTGCTGGGCGAGCTGCTTGAGCGAATCCACTCACGATGTCCTTTCTCAAAGTCTCCATGCCCACGTGCAGCTTCCGGAGAGATCGTGACGTCAACCGGGATGCAGAGCGAGCAACACGTCCAGCGCCGGCAGGACGGCACGGGTGAGCCCGAGCGCACGCATGCCGTCGGTGTCGCTCTCTACCTTGCGCTCGATCAGGCGATCAACCTCCGCATAGAGCCGGAGCGGCTCCTGGGCCGCCGCAGTGGCAAGGGCGTGAACCAGGTCGTGCTTGGTACCCTGGCTCCAGAGTAGCCGCTTCAACGCGTGGAGGTGGCGGAGGCGGTCGAGCAGTGCAGCGAGCCCCCTCGCATCGAGGGCGCTGCCACTCCCGACTTCAGCAGGCTGGGCGCCGTGGAGGAGCCATCCCAGCGTATGGGGCATGCCCTCGACGAAGAGCGCCACCCTTGGATACATCGCCAGATCAACGATTGGCGTAGGAAGGCGCGAGAGGAGCGCCCGGCAGTCGTAGAACTGGGCGAGGATCGCCGCCGTCTCCAGCGCTTGGAGGTACTGCTCGCCGTAGCTCTGGCCACGCGCGTGCAAAGGAAGGACGGGCGTGTTGCCGAGGGCCTCAGGGAAGCCGGGGAGAGCGACGCCGGCCGTGCTGCCACGCAATCCGCGCACCGGAATGCCGGACTCCACTGCCGGCTCGCGGAAGTAGGCGTCGGTCTGCACGAAGAAAGCGCCGAGGTCTTGCCCGCGCAGGCGCTCCACCTCTTGATACCAAGCCACGAGAAAGGGTGTGGTGAAGAAGGCGTGCGGGAAGAGGTGGAGATAGAACGTCGTCTGTTGACTACCTCGCTTGTCGTCGTGGCTGCGCCAAGCCAGCCGCTCCAGGATGAACTGGGTGCGACAGACTGGACAGATGTAGCGCTTTGGCTCCCGATTGCTCCCGCCCTCCAGCCGGTTAGAGAAGAGCTGCACATTGACACTGGCGGGCGCATTGGCGGACATCCAGGGCTTGGCCGGCTCAATGCTGCTGCAGAGGCAGCACTGGCGGTGCTGACTGTTCACGTAGCGTTGAAGATGCTGGCGGAAGAGACAGGAGGAGACAGCGCCGGTCTGCACCTCCACAGTCTCCCGAAGATACTGCGTGAAGGCGCCGCTGGATACGGCAGCACTCTCGGACGCCGCACCCGCGGTCTGAAGCAGCTGCAGGTCGATGAGGAGGGCCTGGGCGAGCTGCTCGAACGGCTGCTGGCAGCTGGCGCTCAGAAAGGAGCCCCAGCGATAGGCGTTGATGGCATCGTAGGCAGGCCAGTGCTCTCTAGGTATGCCGACGATGCGATAAGCACGCTGGGCCGGCGTGAGCGACGAGGCCTGGCGGAGTGGCCCGGCAGC
Source organism: Chloroflexota bacterium (assembly GCA_023381895.1). Next base: position 13,041 of record JAMCTA010000139.1, on the reverse strand, counting down.
CTCGGCGTTGAGGAAGTTCCGGTAGCCGGTGAGGAGTTCGCCACAGCGCAGCTGCGCCGGCTCGCCGGGTAGGAGCGTCCCGGCCAGGCATTCCTGAGCGAGAGTGAGAGCGGCGCCAGTGAGCTTTCCACTCCGGACTGCCACCTCCAGGTCGCCGCGCAGGTCGTGCCGGCGCCCATCGATCCAGTCGGCCTTGAAGGTGCGCCGTAGAGCGATGGCCGCTATCACCTCGAACATCTGCTCGATGGAGGCGCCGCTCGCGAAGGCCGCGGCATCGACGGTGATGCCCTGAGATGCCCCACGGATGAATTTGCTGAGGTCGCGGCGTTGCAGCTCCGCTAACCGGTCTTCCACCTGGCGGGCGAGCGCTTGGACGTCGCTCTCTTCCCAGCGGAGCAGTGTACCCTCTGGCACGAGATACGCTATACCATCGGGGTAGCGCAGCAGATCAGTAGCAGCGAAGCGCTGGTGCACGTAGGCTGCCGCGCAGTTGTGGATGAGGTTGGTCAACAGCCCGCGCTGCTCAGCGACGCGGTGGATCAGCCAGTGGAAGCGACGACCGGAGCTAGCGGCGTTGAGAATGTCGAGGGCACGGTTCTTGCACACCGTCTCCTCCAGCGTGCGCGAGGATGCAAGCACGTCGGCAGCCTGGAGGAGCCTGCCCAGGCGTTGGACTGCGGGCCAGCCCAGAAGGAAGCGCGCGTGTTGTGTCCGGTCCAGGCCGGCCGCGGTCATCCCATAGTTGCCCTGGTGGAGCTGGGCAATAGCCGTAATGTCGGGGAGGTACGCAGGCCAGGATCGGAAGAAGCGGTCTGCCTCCAGCGCTTCGAGCTCGGCGCGGATATGCGCTTCCGATGCCTGCTCAGCGTAGCGGGTGGTCGCGCTAGCCGGATCACGGTGGGCGAGCACTTTGTTGAGGTCGTGGACGGCACAGGCGCAAAGCAAACAGCGCCGCTCCGTATTCTCGAGCGCGACGATCTCCTGGAGGCGGTCGAGGAGCAGCACGAGATCGAGCACGTGGCTGAAGTACGACTCCCCGGCCTTGCCGCCCGTCTGGATGATCTGCCGGTAGCCGGTGAGTCCGCGGTTGCCGAGCTCCGCAAAGAACTCTGTGAGCACGTCACCAGCGTTCTCCCAGGAGAGGCCAAAGGACAGATCTTCGTCAGCAGCATCCACCGGATCGGGCGGCTCGTTTGCCGCTGGCTCCAGCGTGATAGGCGTCCGGCGGGGGCGTGGCATTGGGGGTGATCTCCTCCTCATCAGTGGCAGGTGGAACGAATGACGATGAGCCGATCACCTGTCTCCGCCCAGAGCATAGAGCAAATCTGTCGCCAGCGATACGGAAAGCACCAGAATGTCTTAGAACATTCCTGAAGTATGCTGGCCAATATGATGGGAGAGTGACTACCCTCCTCTTCGCGTTACAGCCGTCCATACGCCTTCAAGGTCTGGAGCGCGTTGACCGTCTGCCAGCCGCGCCACTCCAATGCACAGCTCGCGCTGATCGTCTCCCAAGAGACCGGCCAGCCGCCATCTTCTGTTTGCTGAGCAAGCAAGGCATCGAGATGGGCCGACATCACCTCGTTGCTGAACAGGGGGCGCAACACACTCGCTGGCGCCGGTGCAAAGTCGAGGGGGGACTGGACATAACCCGGCGCCGCTGGCTCCAGCGTCACTGCCCCTGCGGCCAGGAGTTGCTCACCCACCCGTGCCGCCACGGCCCACGCCCGCTCACGATCGGGCACGTGATCGAGGAAGACGGCAGCGGCAAGGAAGTCATGGGGATCCTGCAGCTGACCATCGAGCCGCCGCCAGCAGAAAGTAGCGGCGCGCTCCAACCAAGCATGGCGCACCCCGATCTGATAGAGGAAGCCGGCGATCGAGGCCGTCGGATTGAACGCGCCCGTCTCGTGATCGCCGGACTGCCACCAGGGAGCAGCAGGGTAAGACTTTGCACTCGACAGTACGAACGGCACAGCACCGGTTTCCGTCGAGATGCTTTCGAGATGCCCGCACAGCCGGAAGGTCATGAGCGCATTCCCACCAATCTCCGCCAGCACGCGCAGGGCCATCTCGGCTGCAACAGGCTGGCTCGCCGGCGCACGGAGATCTGGTTCCAGGGCGTGGCCGAAGCCACCGTCTGGATTTTGATAGGCGTACAGCGCAGCGAGCACTTCGTCACGCCCTCCGCCGGCAAACAGGTGGTGGAAGCGCCGCCGGTCAAGCAGGCGGGCATTTCTCCAGATGAAATCAGCTGCACGCTCTACAATCCCTTGGTGCACGGTGTTGCTCTCCTTCTACTCTTACTTCCTTCACGACAGCTACTGCCGCTTCGGGGTCCCATCATCAGCCGCCGGTGCAGCCAGCTACAGCGCCTTTGCGCCGATCCGGCGGCAGCACCTCGCCCACAGTGAGTGTGTGCTGCGACGTGACCTCGTCAGGCACCGCGGCTGCCCGAGGACGCAGCGACCATGCCCTGGCCAGCGCGCCCGGCTTCTCGTGGACAGCAACGATGCGAGCCAGTGACCGAGCTGGAAGAAACGCCGCCAGTGCAGCCCCCACTGTCCGCTTGGAACTGCAGCGTCACGGCGAGCTTGCACGGCTGAGAGCGACGCGCGCTCCAGCATAAGGCATTCGAACTCATAGAGTGAGTGCATCACCGATCCCCTTTCCCCAGCATAGTATAGAACATATGTTCAATAATTTCCGGTCCGGAGTCAAGGGACATGCCGTGCAGCCAAGCGAAATAGGAAATCCGGCGGGTCAGGAATAGCGCGGCGTCAGCTTCCACTCCCGCGAGCTGGCCACTCCTGCTCCAGGATGCTGTAGAGATCCGAGTCGCGCCAGCCGTCGCGCAGCAGCATGTGGTCGCGGAGCCGCCCTTCGTGCCGCAGACCACTCTTCTGCAGCACCCGCGCCGACGCCACGTTCCGTGGATCACACGTAGCCTGGATGCGGTGAAGATGGATCTCGGTGAAGCCAAGCCGCAGGAGTAGCGCAGCGGCCGCAGTGGCGTAGCCTTGCCTCCAATAGTCGGGGTGTATGACGTAGCCGATCTCGCCACAGCGATGCCGGTGGTGCACGATACCCAGGTGACACCCGCCAATGAGCCGGTCCGAGTCCCGCAGCACGACAGCAAACGCAAAGTGCTCGCGCGGCTCTCGAAGCGTACTTGCCACTGCCTCCGTCACGAAGCGCTGTGTCTCGGCAACCGAGTTCGGACCCCATTGCTCAAAGCGGCAGGTATCCATACGGGACGCGTACTCGTGCACGGCGGGCCAGTCGTCTCTATTGAAGGGTCGCAGCTCAATACGCTCGTCTGTGAGAGCTACACCCTGTCCTGCCACTGGATCACCCTTTCTCCGTCGGGCTCGCTCAGAAGCTGGTCCTGGTTACCGCCTCGTGATGGTGGTCGCGCTCTGGCGGGGAATGCAGCGCACAGTAGAGTGGGTGGGGCGAGCAACCAGCACATTCAAACTGGAGTGTGCTATGTCCGATACCATACCGGTCCCGGAGGAGATGACGGAGCTCGAGCACGAGCTCGTCGCAGTCGCTCAACCGCAAGTCTTCTTCAACTTGCACGTGCGCGGACAGCATCCGCATGCCCGAGGAGATCGACCAGACGTGCAGATCGTGGACGTCCCTGACTCTAGGCACCTGCACGAGATCGCGTGCCAACCTCGTCACATCAACACCGTGTGGAGTCGCTTCCATTAAGATGGCCACGGCTTCTCGTAGCACACGGAAGGCTCCAATCGCGATGAGAAGTGCGATCGCCAGCGAGAGGATCGGATCGATGACAGCCCAGCCTGTGAGCAGGATGAGCGCTGCCGCCACAATGACCGCTGCGGAGGCCGCCACATCCCCAAACACGTGCAGGACTGCGGCACGTACATTGAGGTCTTCTTTTTCGTGAGCCAGGCCGAAGCCGATGAATAGATTCACCGCAATGGCCACTGCGGGGGCAACGAGCATGTAGCCTACCGCCACCGTCTCTGGGTGCTGAAAACGCTGGATGGCCTCGATCGCAATAGCAAGCACAATGGCGATGAGCGTCGCGGCATTGATGAGTGCAACCAGGATGCCCGTGCGATGGTAGCCGTACGTATTCGTGGCGTCAGCAGGACGCTGTGACTGGCCCGCCGCAAACAGCGCAAGAGCCAGTGCCACCACATCGGTCAAGATGTGACCAGCATCAGAGAGCAGGGCGAGGGAGTGGGAGAGAAGGCCACTTACCGTCTCCACCACCAGGATGAGCGCTGTGAGGACAACCGCAGTGCGCAGCCGCTGCCCCGTCAGACCGTGGCTGTCGGTGTGTGCATGGCCACTGCTCACGCCGGCACCCGTTTCACAACTGACTCTGCCTCTTTTGCTTCCGCGAGATCACTGAGCTGATGGCCAAGGTGAGCTAGGCCCACACGCAGCAAGAGCGCCACGTGGTCATCATCAAGGCGGTAGCGCACGAACTTCCCTGCCCGCTGCGTCCGTACCAGCCCGAGCGTTCGCAGCACCCGCAAGTGCTGCGATGCGCCCGACTTCGTGATCCCTGCGATCGCCGCAAGATCGCAGGAGCAGAGCTCTTCGCACAGGAGCGCATGGAGCATCTTCATGCGCGATGGGTCAGCAAGAGCATCGAAGAGCGTGCCGAGGCGCTCATAGACCTCCGGGCTTGCCAAGCCTGCGCTGACCCGCTCCACCAGCCCAGGGTGCTGGCAGCTGACACTACAGACGCTCGAAGTGCCCTCGGGAAGCCTGTCCATCTCCACTCCAACAGTTGCGTAACTACTTTACTGAAGAGTATACCGTGCCGCTGTCACGCCAAAGCCAGGCGCTGCTGTACCGCTGCGAGCACATCCGTCAGCGGGATGAGCACGCTCGCCCGCTCTCCGCGCTCCTTCAGCTCGACCCCTCCCCGGGCAAGGGAACGCTTGCCGGCGGTCACGCGGAGGGGCAGGCCAAGCAGATCAGCATCGGCAAACTTGACTCCTGCACTCTCCTCCCGGTCATCGAACAACGTGTCTACGCCTGCTGCAATCAGCCGCTCATACACCGACGCCGCGGCAGCGTGGACTGCCCCGTCACTCAGGTCTAGACCCACGAGATACACGCAGAAGGGCGCCACAGCTGCTGGCCAGCGCAGCCCCCGCTCATCGCGGTGCTGCTCCGCGAGGCAAGCGAGCGCACGCCCGATGCCGATGCCATACGAGGCCATGGCCACCGGTTGGGAATGGCCGCGGGCATCGAGGAAGGTGGCGCCCACCGCCTCGGAGTAGCGTGTGCCGAGCTTGAAGAGATGCCCCACCTCGATGGCGCGGCGGACCTCCAGGGCTGCGCCGCACTGGGGGCACGGAGAGCCGGCAGGAGCAAGCACGATGTCGGCCACGCAGTCGGGCACGTAGTCACGCCCCGCGTTGGTGTTGCGGTAATGGTAGCCCTCGCGATTCGCACCAGCGACGAGATTCGGAGATTGGGCGACGAGCTCGTCGACGATGACGGTGATGCCGCGCACTCCGATGGGTGAAGCATAGCCCGGCACGATCCCCGTGCCGTTCAGCTCTTCCGCTGTGGCGAAGTGCAGGGCTGCCACTCCCGCTGCACGTGCGAGCTTGCGCTCGTTCACGTCAGTGTCGCCACGGACGGCGGCGAAGATGACACGCCCTGGGGGTGTCGCGAAGAGTGCCGCCTTCACCGTACGCGCCGGCGCGATGCCCAGAAACCCGGCTAGGCTGGCGATGGTCTTGGCGCCAGGAGTAGCGCACACCTCCAAAGGCTGAGGCTCCTCGGGAGTGGGGGGCACAGGTCGGAATGACGCCACAGCGCGGTTGGCAGCAAAACCGCAGGCTGGACACAGCAGCAGTGAATCCTCCCCCAGGTCGCTCACCAGCATACACTCGTGCGACTGCGCCCCGCCCATCATGCCACTATCACCCTCGACGGTGTGAACGGGAAGGCCGATACGCCGGAAGAACGAACCGTAAGCAGCCAGCATGCGCGAGTAGAAGCTGTCCAGATCCTCCTCCGTAGCGTGACAGGAGTAGGAGTCGGCCATCGTGAACTCACGTGTACGGATCAACCCGGCGCGCGGACGGGGCTCATCACGAAACTTCGGACCAACCACGGACAGCAAGACAGGAAGGTGCCGGTAGGACCGGACGGTGCGGCGTAACACCTCAGCGATCGCCTCTTCGTGGGTCATCGCCAGCACGAGTCTCCGGCCAGCACGATCCTCGACACGCAGCAGCTCCGGGCCGACGTCCTGGAGGCGGCCGGAGCGCTCCCACAGCTCAGCAGGCTGCACTAATGGCAGCTCGACCTCCTGCGCGCCGAGGGTGGAGAGCTCTTCACGGAGAGTTTGCTCGATCCGCGCCTTCGTGCGCTGCCCGAGCGGCAGGTAGGCGAAGAGTCCTGCACCCAAGCTCTGGATGTAGCCACCGCGGAGGAGAAGGCTATGACCAGGACTTTCTGCTTCGGCAGGAGCTTCACGCAAGGTGGAGCAGAAGAACTCGGAACGGCGCACGATGACCTCCGTGAGCAATACAACGTCCCCCGCACCACCAGGGCCGGAACGGAAGGCGCTTCCGGGGTACCACCCACGTTTGGGGCTCTCGCCCCCTCATGTGGCCGCTAACGGTGGCCGCCGGGTCCTCTTCGTGCTCGCGCGCTCGAGACCAGCTCCCAGGCGGGTTCAGCAGCGCTCCTACGACCAGGCGGCTTGCACCACGGGTCACCTTCTCTGGGGTCGCATCGCTGCCTACTATTCCTGCTCGCAGCTTATCGTTTCTGGCAGTGTACCAGGAAGGGATTTCCGATCAGGAGCAGACCCCACAAAGTAAACGTACAGCGCCGCTCTGTTGACGGGTGATCTCCTCCTCTTCTCCGTGGCAAGGATAGGGCCAGCCGCGCCTTCATCTCCATTTCAACAGCAGCTTTCAGAGCCGGCGCACTGCCCGGAGAGGCTCCGCGGCAGCGCTCACACAGGTCGAGCAACTTCAGGCATTTACCGTCATTTACCCAAGGATCAACCTCGCTGGAGTATTAGTGTCTCGTTGCCTCCGCCACGGGACGGATGGCCGGGAGGATCAAAAGGAAAGGGATCGTACTTATATGCGCACACTGCAGCGACGAGAGTTTCTCACCCTAGGAGCAGGAGTCCTCGCCGGATCTGCCATTCTGACAGCGTGTAGTAGCTCAACGAGTGCTGCCGCGGCGACAGCACCAGCGACGGTCACCAAGACCGTGACGGAGACCTTGTCTCAGGCAGCAGCAACGGCCGCTGCCCAGACCGAGACCGTCACGAACACCGTGACCGAGACGGTCACCCAGACAGCATCACCAGCTACCGTGACGGCAACTACCTCTGCCACTGGGCCGGCTGAGGCATCACTCTACCTCAGCGTTGTCACAGGCGGCATGATCGGCAAGAAGGGATGGCCAGCGTTCTTGCCTACTGATGTCACCGTGCCAGCGAATACGCGCGTCAACGTCACCATCTATAACTTCGACGATGGCACAGCTCCGCTTCCCGCAGGTATGGCGACGTACGCCAAAGTAATGGGCACTACCGGCGGCGACGCCTCTTGGGAGCCACTCAAGAAGGACGATCCGAATGCCGGCGGCACACCCAAGACATTCCAGAGCTTGAACCCCAAGGATGTGTCGCATACCTTTACGGTGAGTGACCTCCAGTTGAACGTGCCCTTTCCTGTCAGCGCCGTCGTGAACTTCTCGTTTGACTCCGGTAAGGCAGGGACGTACGCTTTCAAGTGCCTGGCTCCTTGCGGCTCGGGGCCGGATGGCATGCAGGGGGCTATGATGACGAAGGGCTATATGATCGGAACCCTCAAGGTCGTCTAGCAGTCCCCGTAGGTATAGGAGCGGACGGCCTCACCGGACCGGCGTGTGGATGAGGCCGTCTGTGGCCTGGAGCACGTTAGCGACGTAGAGAGAGCAGCACAGATGGTGACACGACTCAGCAAGTGGTCGAGAGCGGTGACGTTAGGGGGCGGGAGTATCCTGCTCCTCAGCGTTCTGCTTCTATGGATGGGCGCGGGGACGGCACGTGCAGCAGCGTCCAGGGCTTCGGCCACGGGCTCCCCGGCAGCCGGCAAGGAGCTCTACGACACCTACTGCTCTACCTGCCACGGCCCCGATGCCAAGGGAGGCATCAAGCTCGGCGATGCCACGTCGGCTGATATTCGCTGGAGTGCTATCGGGACGCGCTATCACAATGACCCTGCGCTGGTGTCCCGGGCGATTCTCCAGGGCCTCGACGAGGCGGGCAAACCACTCGATGACATCATGCCGCGCTGGAAAGGCACACTCACTACACAGCAGGTAGGTGACCTCGTTGCCTACCTGCAGACGCTGACGAGCAGCGTGCCCGGTCAGATCGTTGCGACACCGGTGCACGAGGACGTCACACCGCAGCCGACAGAGGAGGCGCAGGAGGCTGCGCAGAAGGCCACCGCCTTTGCTCAAGCGAAGACAAAGGTAGCGGCAGCGGCGGCGACAGCTCCGGTGGCGACCCCCACGACGGCAGCCGCTCTGGTAGCAGCAACTCCCACACCGGCGTCAGCGAGCGCCGCGGTGAGCACAACGCCAGGTCCGGTGATCTGGGTCATCGTCGCTGCCGTCGCAGTCGGACTGCTTTGGGCAGTGTGGTGGCGCGGCCGGCGCCCGCCGGCCTAAGAAGCACTGCCAAGACGGCTGAGCGCGCGACGTCAATCTGTGTGTGGGAGTGCTCCACAACCTGCCGCTGCTCTGACGTGAGGAGGGTAACCCCGGCCGGAGAACACTTACCTCCTCCGGTCTGGCACACGGTGTTCTGGAGAACACCGTGTGCTGGCGGCAGCGCCTGCCCAAAGACCAAACTGATCCCTGGTCCCTCCCAGAGATCGAGTTCACGAGACGTCGCTGAAGCTCCGTTTCTCAGACGCGCGGCCGCCGTTACGTTCTCCGGAGACGCCGCGCGCACGCTGCTTCGCGGAGACGTGATGTGTGCGGAGGTAGCATGACTGGATAGCCGTGGACTGGGCTACAAAGTTGCGTACGGAGGAAGCGCCATAATCGAAGCCTACGCCCTGACGCGTCATTTTGGGAACGTCACCGCCGTCAATGACGTCTCGCTGCACATTCCCGACGGCGCCATCCTTGCACTCCTCGGCCCAAACGGAGCCGGGAAGACGACCACCGTGCGCATGCTAGCCGGCCTGCTCGCGCCATCCTCAGGAGCGGCGACGATAGCGGGCATCGATGTGCGGCGTGATCCCAGAGCTGTGCGCGCTCGCAGTGGCCTCGTCACCGACGTGCCGGGCCTCTATGAGCGCATGACGCCAGTAGCCTACCTAGACTTTTTTGGCCGCATCTACGGAGTTGATCCGAAGCGACGCTCGCTCCGTATTGCTGAGCTCCTCGACCTCTTCGAGCTGCGTGATCACGCCACGGCACTGCTCTCAGGCTTCTCCAAGGGGATGAAGCAGAAGGTGGCGCTGGCGCGAGCTCTGCTGCATGAGCCGGTGGCGCTCTTCCTCGACGAGCCAACGTCCGGGCTTGATCCGGCGGCAGCACACGTCGTACGCGACCTGATCCTTTCGTTGAAGCAAGCGAGCCGGAGTATCATCCTGTGTACGCACGATCTTGCCGAAGCAGAGCGGCTCGCGGATGAGGTAGTAATCATCTCCGGTGGGAAGATCATCGCTGCTGGCGGAGCTACCGAGCTGCGCGCTGGGGCCACATCCGAGACGCTCGTGCGCATCGAGCTTGCGGAGTCGTGCCCTGCTGCTCTGGCGCTCCTACAGGAGATGCCGGCAGTATCCAATCCACGCAGCGAAGACGCCGCACTCCTGTTCCGCACACCACATCCTCGCGAGGTCAACCCTGCTGTGCTGCGGCGCCTCATTGCCGGAGGCGCTGCGGTGGTCACTGTGACTTGCACGACGCGCACCCTTGAGGAGGTGTACCTTGCCGCTACTGGCGCCCGTGGGCCGCGAGTGCCGGAGGTGCCTGCATGACACCCTCTCCATTTCCAGACGTTCTCCAGATGAACCTCCCAGGGACGGGGCGCACGCTCCTCATCATCGCCCGCCGGGCTGCCGTCGAGTCATTGACAGACCGGCGGACGCTTGTCAGTGGCGGGTTGTTCTCCCTCGCCTTTCCACTGTTCCTGGTGTTCAGCGCTATTCGCCCACTGGCCCACGCGCCGGGAGGTCACGCCCCACTCGTTGCATTCTTGACGCTCTATCTCTTATTGGTAGGCCTGACCCCAACGATGGCAGCGACTGGTGTTGCTTCGGGCCAGTTCGCCGGTGAGAAGGAGCAGGGCGCTCTGACACCACTCCTCGCCTCTCCCGCTTCCAACGTGGCAATCTTTGGTGGGAAGGTACTCGCTGCAGTCATCCCGCCGCTCGTCTTCGCGCTCATTGCCGAGCTCGCCTACGCCCTCAGTGTCATCATCACCAGCGGCACAGCGACGCTGCGGCTGCTTCCCCCGGCTCTCTCGCTGACGATCCTCACCTTGATTCCCGGCATCAGCATCTTCGCTGCTGTCCTTGCCAGCCTGGTCTCCTCGCGCGTCAGCGGGTTCAACGCCTCACAGCAGATCACCGGTCTGCTCCTCCTGCCGCTCTGGGGAGCTCTCCTGATGATCGTCGCCAAGATGTCGAGCTGGGGAACGTGGACGCTGCTGCTCGCCGTGATCGTGCTCTATGCACTTGACATCGTCCTCACCATTGTCGCCGCCATCACCTGGCAGCGCGAAGAGGTGCTCGCCCACACCTGACCGCGCACATAGAGAGGGTGATCTCTACGAACCCCGCTGCCGCGCCGCCAGACAGGGGCCCTGGCCGCTACACTGGGTAGGTAGAACGCTTGCGCTGCACGAAGCGGACGAGCTCTGTGTAGCCCGCCTGCTGAGCGAGCAGGCGGGCGCGCTCGAAGTGCTGTGCCACTGCACCGGGTGTGTGGGCATCGGCACTGATGAGCAGTGGGATGTCACGTGCGCGGGCGCGCCGCAGGAGGTCTAGAGACGGATAGGCTTCCTGTACCGGCTTGTTCCAGCCGTTCGTGTTGATCTCGATGGCAGCCCCTGCCCCGGCGATCGCGTCGAGCACGCGGTTCTCATTCAAGCGCATGTCTGCGCGTGGACGGTGGCCAAACTTCTTTGGAAGATCCAGGTGGCCGATGACGTCACAGAGCCCGCTCTCAGCGAGCTGCTCGCTGCGCTGCCAGTAGCCGCGCCACATCGCGTCCCGCTCCGCCGGCGTCAGCGCATCCCAGTGCTCCGCGCACTCATCAATCGGGAAATCATCAAAGAAGTGGACTGACCCGATGACATAATCCAGAGGGGCGGTAGCGAAGAGCTTGGCCACTGCCGCAGCAGTCTCGGGAAAGAAGTCGGCTTCGACACCGATGCGCAGCGTCACGTCAGCGGCGCTCGCTGCCGCCCGCTGTAAGGAAGCGACGTAAGCGGGGAAGCGCTCCAGTGGCATGGACCACGATACAGTGGCCCCGGCAGGAGCAAGGGTGAGATGGTCCGAGATGCCGACCTCTTCCAGCCCGGCGGCCTGGCCAGACTGAAGGTAGGCCGTGACATCACCCTCGCCGTCGCTCCACTCGGTGTGATTGTGATACGAGACGCGGATCGGAGCACTGGGAACGCTCAAAACGGCAATCCTTGGACACTCTGGCATCCAAGCAAGGCAGCAACCGCCCCGGCGCGGACGAGCTTGGGGGGCGGCGAAGTGCTGCCGGAGGCTGTTGCCCAAAGGGCGCTCCCCGAAGGACGTTCGCACGAGCTTGGTGAAGTCCGCCTCCTCCAAGACAAGCTGATAGAATACCAAGGATTCTTGCATGCCAGCTCTCCTCTTCTCAGGTGACGGCGAGCGTCTCATCGCAGTTGACATCGGTGCTGAGATCATCTGCTCAGGCGCTTCTGGAGATAGACGCAGACTTCGTCGTGCCACACCTCCGCACCATCACGAGTCACGGCGCACTAGCTGATAGTGTACGGTTGGAATCGCGCGATCCCTCCTGATAGCCACGGCGGAGGTACAAGCGGCGAGCACCAGCATTGTCGCTGGCCACGGCAAGACCAATCGCACCGAGGTCGTGCACAACGACCAGACGCTCCGCACGCTCGAGGAGCGCTGTCCCGATGTCCTGCCGCTTCCATAGTTGCGTAGGAGGATTCTCTATGGACGTTAAAAGACCTCCAGTACAGAGATTGTACGTGTCCCCTTCTACTTTCCATCAATAGCTGCCGAACTGCGGTGCTGCCAGTGCTGCAGAGACCGAGAGGAAGTCTTCCCCCAGCCCTGCTTCTATGCCCCTCATGCAGAGCTGCTGACTCTCTCTGCACACTGCTGCTACACCAAATCCTAACCGGCGCCTCGCCTGACAGGCGTGGCCGATCGCCGGGTGGGAGGGTGGAGGCAATGCTCCACAACTGGGCTATGGAGAATACACGGGGGGAGAAGCTACGGTAACTCTCCAGCCCGTGCGCTACGTCCACATACGGCCTCCAAACGTTCCCAGGCAGCTCACCTAGCCCCGCCCTACTCCCCGAGACGGCGCTCGGTCCGGCACCGCTAGCGGCACCATCACCACTGTTGCCATCACGACATCACTCCACAGCAGCAATAGTGAGGATATTTCTCTTTGGTGCCACCATGACATCAGGTCGATGTGGGGGTGCTGGATCTACTGAAGACATGTGCCAGACCGACAACCATACGGACTCCCATCCCACGGATATGCCGCTGGCGCTTCGGTAAGATGCCTCCACGTCTAAAGAGGGAAGATCATCATGCTGGCGTATGGAGAGTTGCTCGCCCAGTTTCGCCGTCGCGCGGACCTGTCCCAACGGGCCCTTGCCAAGGCCGTGGGTGTCGATCCGAGCTACATCAACCGGCTCGAGCACGGAGAGCGCCAGCCTCCGGCAAGCGACCTCACCCGAGCCTTGGCAGCAGCACTCAAGCTCGATCCGACTGAGACCGATGTTCTTGTCTTCTCTGGCGGAGGGCTGCCGGCTAGGTGAGCTGCCTG
>JAMCTA010000155.1:29811-32350 GCA_023381895.1 Chloroflexota bacterium | reverse complement strand
GGCCGAGCGTATCGCACGATCAAGAACTGCAGGATGCTTCCACAGCTCGATCATGGCGCGCAAAGACACAGGTGCCCCTTGGGCAGCGACGACCTCAGCCCGCCGGTCAAGGATCTGTTGGGGGAGCGGAATGTCTACGGGGCAGACCGTCTGGCAGGCGTTGCAGCTGATGCACAGTGACTGCGGCCCAGCATCAGCTGCAAGGCCGTGATGCGCAGGAGTAACGACGAGTCCGATCGCTCCAGAGTAGATGTGGCCAAACATATGGCCACCAACGACTTGATACGGAGGACAGGCATCGGCGCACGCACCACAGCGGATGCACCGGAGAGCGTCACGGTAGCGCGAATCCGCCGCCATGGTTCTTCTGCCATTATCGACGAGGATGATGTGCAGTTGGTGCTCTGGTGCAGGCTTGCGAATGAAGGTGGTGTAGACTGTAATCCGCTGCGCCGTGGCACTGCGAGCGAGCAGTCTCAGCTGCGTCGCAGCATCCACGAGGCTCGGGATGATCTTCTCGATGCCCGCCAAAACGATGTGAACAGGGGGGACTGTCACCGTGAGATCGGCGTTGCCCTCATTGGTCACGAGGACGACCGATCCATCTTCGGCTACCAAAGCATTGGCGCCGGTGAGTCCGGCACCTGCGGTCCAGAAGTGCTCCCGGATCGCATCGCGGGCTCTGTGAACAACTGCAGGGACATCATCTTCCTCGGAGCTGTCTCCGGTCGCCGTACGCACGAGCGCCGCCGCCTGTCTTCGATCCTTGTGAATGAAGGGAAGGACCATGTGCGACGGTCGTTCACCGGCAAGTTGCACCAGCCACTCACCAAGGTCGCTCTCAACGGCCGTCACACCGTGCTCGCCGAGGAACGCGTTCAGCTCTACTTCCTCACTCACCATGCTCTTGCTCTTGACGAGCGTTGAGACGTGTTCCTGAGCACAAATTGCGAGTACACGCTCACAGGCCTCACGGGCATCATGAACTCGGTGCACTATGGCACCATTGGCTTCTGCTGCGACCTGGTAGCGGTCGAGCCACTGATCCAGATCGCGCAGTACCGCATTCTTCGCAGCCTTGAGCCGCTCGCGCAAGGCCGAGAAGTCCTGGTCCGCAAAAGCCGCGTCTCTGTCCCGCGCCCAGGCGCGTTGGAACTGCAACAGGTTCCCCTGCTGGCGCCGATCGCGAAGAGCGGCAGCGTATTGCTGTGCGAACAGCTGGCTGTCTCTGGCTTTCGCCGTCATTTCTGCTCACTCCTGCCTGCGACCAAGGCGATCACGAGGGTTTCCGCCCCCTGCACTCCCACAGTGAGCACGCGCTCGACGTCAGACGTGCGGCTGGGGCCGGTGACCAGCGTGAAAGCTCCCCACTCCCGATGGCTTCCGAACAGGGTCAGCGCTTCATCCAGGTCGGGCACGATGCTGAGCTCGTCCAGCAACACCACAGCAATGCGAGGAACAAGCCAGACGAGGCGCTCCTCGGGAGCCTCGCCGGCAAGCACCACCGATCCCGTTTCCATCAGACCTGCGCGAGCAACACAGAGTCCCACGTGAGCCTGCCGCAGCTCGTCAACGTCACCCTTAGGTCTGGCGGTCGTGACGCGAAGCGCCTCCACGAGTTCTGGGTAGTCCTGGGCTACACTCGGGGCAAATGCAAAACGAGGGCGGAAAACTCCGCTCAAACGCGTGCAGACTTCGAGAAGCTGGGCAGCGACTGCTTCCCCGCTCTCAGCAGGTGGCAGACGCTCGATCACGCATCCGGCACGCTGCGCTCGCTCTGCGAAAGCTTCACTACTCGGAGACACTGTCGACGTCACGTGCGCTCCTCATCTCCAGTCCGGCTGCGGCGCAGCTGCTCGACGAGGAAGGCATCGCGTCGAGCCACAACGCGGGCGACATCGCCTGGTCTCCACGAGTAGATTCCCTCACCGCTCCTCGCCCCAGATTTGCCCTGCTCCAGCAAGCGGCCGAGCAGCTGCGCAGGATCGGTATTTCGTGCCAGTGCCGGGAGCACACTTGCCTGCACTGCCCGAGTGAGGTCAAGCCCCACGAGGTCGCTATGCTCGAAGGGACCATAGACTGGCCAGCGTAGACCTGGCCCCGCCTTCAGTGCCTCTTCGATGTCTTCGGCGCTGGCAATCCCATCCTCCAGCATGAACAGCGCTTCACGAATCAGCGCGTGCTGGAGCCGGTTGCCAAGCTGTCCCGGAACGTCTTTCCGCACAATCACGGGTCGCTTCTCGCATCTCTGGAGCAGCTCCCGCACTTTCTGTGCGAGGACTGCATCTGATTGCTCACCAAGCACGATCTCCACGAGTGGGACCAGGTGGGGCGGATTCCAGAAGTGCGTCGTAAAGGCCCGCTGTGGCCGGTGCATGCGCCGTGCGATGTCGCTGATGCGCAGCCCCGACGTGTTGGAGCAGAGCACTGCAGCAGGACCAGCCAGCATCTCGAGCTCTGTGAAGAGCTGTTGCTTGACGGCCAGGTCCTCGACTATCGACTCGACTACGAGGTCAGCAGGTCGAATGGCAGCATCATG
>JAMCTA010000155.1:0-29801 GCA_023381895.1 Chloroflexota bacterium | reverse complement strand
CTGCTCGTGCTGATGCGTTGCAGCACAGCATCAGCTTCGTCAGGCGCAATGATGCGCTCGTCTGTCCAGAAGCGAATGAGCTCCTGAACCACATTGAAGCCTCTGGCAGCGCCCTCAGGGGTGCGGCTGAGCAACACAGTGTCAAGTCCACCCCGCGCGAGGGTGAGAGCGATTCCCGGACCCATCTGTCCAGTGCCAAGCACGACGGCCTGTCGAAATTCGGAATCTCCGGTCACGTTCACCCTCCACTCGCCAGCGCTCACCCCGGCAGCATAGTCGGAGCAACCGATCTCGGCAACTGCGTGACACCATAGTCAACGTACGTGAAAGGAAGTAGTTCCTCGGTAGCTACGCCCGCCATAGGTCATGAAGACGTCGACGGTGACCAATGATCCCGACTTGACTCCAGTGACGCTGCCCGCCACCGCTACGCGGCCTGCACTGTCGCTCGTAGCATTCGCAATCCAGACAGAAGACGCCCCTGTAGGTAGATGGCCAATCGCGAACATGTGGGCGCCGCTCACACCGTGACCAGCAGCATCGGCGAGCTGCCCGACCACAGTGACCGGCTGGCCATTGGCAACGATCGCAGAGCTTACCGACGCCATCACGTGAAGTTGGGCATTGGGGGACACCGTGGCCTGGTTTTTTGGAGTAGCAGTGGCTATAGGCGTGACCAACGATTCGAGACGAGGAGTCGGCACGGGTGTCACCGCAACAATCCCTGCTCTGGGAGTGCCGTAGGGCACATACCCCGTGATTGGCGCGAGTCCCTCTCGCGGTGGTGATCCCCAGCTGGGTGCATCGATCGTGAAGGAAGCAGTGATGGTCTGACCATTGCTGACGTTCTCCACGAGGACACTCGCAGTTCCGCCAGGTACGGGCTCCTCCACCGTCCAGCGATCAAGGAACGTGCCGTTGAGATCGAGCTGTGCACCCAGATGTGTGCCAGGCGTGCGCTGATCTCCATTGGCATAGGTGACAATGATGTTCACGAACATTTCGGGGGTACCAGTGACCTCGATCTGCTGATCCTCTCCTGGCTTTACGCTCTCGCGCAGCAGATTCACGGCCATTGGCCGGGCCACTATGGGAAACGGAGTCGGCGTCGGCTGAGGCGTCACCACTGGTATGAGCTGGCCAGCACCCGGTGTTGCATCTGTG
Source organism: Chloroflexota bacterium (assembly GCA_023381895.1). Next base: position 28,637 of record JAMCTA010000155.1, on the reverse strand, counting down.
GGAGTGAGAAGAATCCGATCGACCAACTTCTGGGCGCCACAGCCACTGAGGACCAAGCCACTGAGGAGCAGCAGCAGGACTACTTTGACCGGCACGATGCGCTCGTCGCCAACGATGATCTTCACTGCGAGTCCGGTATACTGCTTAGCAAGAGTTGGGTGACTGACTCCAGGGATAAGTTGCGGCGCTCCTCGCGCGTCGCCATTGACCGTAACGACAGGGTATGAGTCCGGGCTTCTTCTTCACCCACGATGAGAGCGTATCGTGCTCGATAGTGCTCGGCCTGGCGCAGCTGCGCCGGGACGCGGCGGTCAGAAGGAGTTGTTGCCACACGCAAACCGTGGTCGCGAAGCCGGCCCGCAACCTGTAGCGCCCACGGTTGGGCTTCAGACCCTACATGGCAGACGTAAGCATCGATGCCAGGCGCCGCTATGGTCTCATGTCCTTCTTCTCTCAGCGCCAGCAGTACCCTCTCCAAACCGCAGCCAAAGCCTACTGCGGGTGCCGGCTTTCCTCCAAGCTCCTCGATGAGGCCATCATAGCGTCCTCCCCCGCCCAGGGCAGCCTGAGCGCCCTCGCGGGTGCCGTAGAACTCATACACGGTGCGCGTGTAGTAACCGAGACCGCGGACGAGTCGATCACTGAGCGTGAAAGGCTGCCCGAGCGCTGCGAGCAATCGTTGCACCCGCTCGAAGTGGTCCCGACAACCCGAGCACAGATGCTCTGCTGGCTTCGGTGCCTGAGCGATGATGGGCTGGCATCGATCCTCTTTGCAGTCAAGCAAGCGCAGTGGATTCTTCTCAAACCGCACCCGGCAGTCTGTGCACACTTCATCCAGGTGCGGGCGATAGTAGCGCTTCAAGAACTCGACATAAGCTGGGCGGCACAGCGCATCACCGATACTGTTGAGCTGCAGTGTCACCGATCTCAACCCAACGTTCCGGTAGAAGCTCGCCAGCATGCTGATAGTCTCAACGTCCATCGTCGCATCGGCTTCTCCTATGGCCTCAGCCCCGAACTGGTGATGCTCGCGAAGGCGTCCGCGCTGGGGACGGTCGTAGCGAAAGATCGATGTGACGTAGTACAACCGCACAGGAGTGGGCGCGCTTTGGAGGCCGTCCTGGAGATACGCGCGCATTGCTGGTGCCGTGCCCTCACTCCGCAACGTGAGCTTGGATCCGCCACGGTCCTCGAACGTATATGTCTCCTGTTCGATGAGATCGGTCCCTTCACCGACGCCACGGACAAACAAGGCCGTCTCCTCGAAGGTTGGTGTATCGATCCGGCCATATCCGAAGCGCGCAGCCGTATCCTCAGCTGTGCTGACGACGAAACGCCAAGCCGGCTGTTGGGCTGGAAGCAGATCTTCTGTTCCAGTAGGACGGCGATACATCACCGCTCTCCTTCCGCGACATCAGCCGGAACCCCGCTGATGCGGCTGCGGAGATCCTCCGGCGTCACCCCAACCACCCGCACCACTTTGCGGCGCGACGCTGCACCACTGATGAGACGCACTGCGCTCTTGTCGACGCCGAGAGCGTCGCTCAGCGCTCGCAACGCTGCGGCGGTGGCCCGCCCATCCTGAGCCGGCTCTCTTACAGAGACTTTGAGCGCTCCATCGCTGCGCCGGCACACCACAGTGCGAGGACTCATAGGATGAACCAAAACAGCGATGGTGCTCGTAGGGATGCCCGTCCCAGCCAACCGGGCCATTGGTCGGTGTACGCTCAGGTGAGGCTCCGAGCCAACCACTGTTGCAAGATCTGCAAGAGGAAGAGCGCCACAATAGGCGTGATGTCGATGGCGCCTATGAGGGGAATCACTCTCCGCAGTGGCGCGAGGATAGGCTCCGTTACCTCATAGAGAATCCGCATGATGGGATTGTCGACTGTGGGCATGAACCAGGAGAGTAGCGCGCGACATACGATGGCGAACATGAGTATCTGCAGGAGATAGCTCACTGCACGCGCGATCACGAATAAGAGCATCTCCATGCCTCCTGAACTCGCAGGTCCTCTCTTACACTCTACCTCAGATGTTGCGTCTTGGAATAGGCAGCGAGCACAGCCTCTTCAATGGCAGCACGGACCCCTCGTTGCTCCAGCACGAGCAATCCCGCGGCGGTCGTCCCTCCTGGTGATGTGACCGAGTTCTTGAGAACCGCTGGATGCTGATCGGTCTCGCGCAGCAGCACTGCCGCTCCCAGCACCGTCTGCCGGGCAAGAACCGTCGCCTGATCCCTTGGGAAGCCAACGTGCACGGCCGCGTCGGTGAGCGCTTCCAGCACGAGAAAAGCGAATGCTGGTCCGCTTCCAGAAACTGCTGTCGCCATATCGACATATTTTTCATCAGCTACTTCGATCGCGGCGCCAAGCCGGTCAAATGACGCTCGAAGAAACTGCTTATGCTGCTCAGGCACACTGGAGGTAGCAATCCACACAATCATGCCTGCCCCCACTCTGCACATCACATTCGGCATTAGTCGTACGCCGCGGTCGCAGTGAAGGGCATCACAGACGCTGCTCAGTGGAACCCCAGCCATCAACGAGAGCACGGTCTGCTGCGCCGTCACGAATGTTTGGAGCTCCCCCGCCACAGCCCTAAACTGCTGCGGCTTGACGGCCAGCAGCACAAGCCCGGCTTTACTGACAGACGCATCGATGGATCGTCGTACCGCAACGCCTAGTGTCTTTGCGAGATGATCCCGCCGCGCATCGACCGGCTCGACCATGAGCACTCGATCAGGCGCCTGTCTCCCCATCTCTCGCAAGAGGCCAGCGACGAATGCTTCTCCCATGGCTCCGCCGCCGATCACAGCAAGATCAAACTGTTGACCTTCTGAACGGCCGACCACCTATCCACACCCCCTCTCCAACTACGCTGTTCGCGGTCCGAAGATGGCCGTCCCCAGCCGGATCATCGTCGCGCCTTCCTCGACTGCGACTTCAAAGTCCTGGCTCATACCCATGGACAGCTCGACACATCGTTCTAGGCCAGGAATCCTACTGAGCTCATCCCGGAGGTCTCGTAACGTTGTGAAGATGGGGCGAGCCTCTTCAGGCCGTGCCACTGGCGGCGCCATTGTCATGAGACCACGGAGTCGCAGCCCTGGCAGCTGGGCGATGCTCTCAGATGCAGTGCGCACTGCCCTGCGTGCAAAACCGTGCTTGGTCGTCTCACCACTGACATTTACCTCAAGCAGCACGTCCACCGGGTGAGCGGCCGTGCCGCGCCGCTGCTGCCGTTCGCTCAGATACTGAGCGAGATCAATGCCGTCAATCGAGTGAATAAGATGAAACAAACCCAGTGCCGTCGCGACCTTATTCACTTGGAGTGTCCCAATCATATGCCACCGTAGGTCGAGGTCAGTAAGCTGTACGATCTTGGCACGCGCTTCCTGCACACGGTTTTCACCAAAGTCCTTGATGTCGCACTCTGCTACCTGCCGCACGGCAGTGGGCGCAAAGGTCTTCGAGACTGCGATGATGGTGACACTGGAAGGAGATCGCCCACTTCGATGACAGGCAGCCGCAACGCGTTCCCGGACAGCCTGCACGCGATCGCTAACGACACTCATCGCGTTACCTTGGTTCCAACCCGAGCCCGAGATGGTGTGGCGGCGGGCGTTGTTGTGCTCGTGGTCGTTGTGCCCCCTGTTGGAGCAGGAGCTCCTCCGGTACCGATCAAGTACACCGCCTGCCAAGGCAGGTAATGAGACCGGAACACGTCGGTGCTCACCTGTTTGCTGCCTTGATAGATAACCCGCTCAATGTATGTGTCAAACCCATCGTGCGACCAGTCGACCTGCTTCACCACACCCTTCGGCAAGTTCGGATCGTACTCTCGCCGGTCTGGTGGGTGCGGAATGCGATTGGTAACCGGACCGACGATCAGCTTGACCTGACGGTTGACTTTCGTGCCATAGAGTGTCACGGTCAGCATATTGGTCGCCACGTTCATGTTGGTCTGGATGAGCAGATAGGCGGGCGTGTCATTCTTGATCTTCAGATCCAGGGTTGGTGAGTAAATGGTGGCATCAAACCCTTCCGGATAGCCACCTTGAGTGTAGTAGGGAACGGCATACGAATGATCGTGCCGCTCAACGATTGGCAGTCCCGCCCAGAACGCAGCGCGGAACAGGGTCGTTGACACCTGACAGATTCCACCCCCAATGCCCTCAGTTGTACGGTGCCCGAGGATAACGAGACCGTTGGTGAAACCATTCGCCGGAGAGATATCCCCGACCGTCTGATCAAAGGAAAAAACAGCGCCGGGAGCGATCACCATTCCATTGATGAGTTGTGCACCTCTCCGGATGTTCTGCAAGCGCGAGGTGTCGGAGCCAGAGAAGTTCGAGGTGCCGGCGGCGACGACTTCCTTGATCCCAAGCTGATCGAGGTGATCGGAGCTGATCTTGGGCTGCACGACAGTCACGGGAAGGTCAACGACGCGGTTTGTGCCAGACATCGCCTGCTGGACAGCAGTCACCGCCGCTGCAACATCCAGTGTTCGCCCAGCCTTGGATGGAGTCATAACAGTGAGAGCGCCATTTTGCCACGCAAGCCTCGCATCGTGCGGCTCCTGGTCGATCTTGTCAGCGAGCGTCTTCACAAAGCTCTGAAGCCTCTGGATATCGACAGATGCCGTGAGCTGCTCTTGTGCTCCCTGCCCGGTCACTGCGAGCGTCACGAATCGCGAGAGATCAGCTGGCGACAACGTCCACGACTGATCACCGGCTTTGAGCTCGATCGGCTGATGCGTCAGCGCTTCTACCTCTGTAGCCGTGCTCTGCACGCTCTGCAGACCCGACAGCGCTGGATGCTGGATCACAATGGGCAGTTGTACCGAGGTCGCGCCGCTCGTGATCGCCTGTGTCATCGCCTGGACCGCAGCCGTGAGGTCGAGTGCCTCGCCATCTTGTCCCGGCTGCGTCATCGTGAGGGTACCGTCTGTTACGACAAACGTCGCATCCTTTTGTGGTTGGTGCACCTGCTGTGCTAGTGGAACGAGGAGCTGTCGAAGGGCCGCTGTATCGATCTCAGGCTGCAGACTTCCAGCCCCTCGTAGTGCCGCGAGCCTGATGGCGCCGGCAATGCTGTCACGATTCAAGGTCGCAATCCCTCGGGGCGACACGAGCGTGATGTCGTGTGCCGTCCACTGCTTGACAATGGCTACGGCTTTGCCTGCATCGGCGTTTGTTGTCGCCGGCTGCTGCACCGCGACAGGTAACGCAACCGGCTGCGTTGATAACGTGCTCAAGCGTTGATGCAACTCAGTGAGCGTCGCTTGGCGATTCAGCAGCCGTCCTTCTTGAGCGGGAATGACCTTGACGTCTGCACCTGTCAATGTGACGCGGGCATCCTGAAGTGGTTGGTCAATCTGCTGGGCAAGGATATCAACGACACGCTGGAGCGCAGTCTCGTTCACACTGTACTTGAGAGGAACACTAGGGCGGAGAACCGGTAGCAGGAACTGAGCGCCAATACGCTCGACAAAGCCTGCATTGCGTCCGACCCCATATGCAGCATTCACAGTTGAGGTTACGTTGTATTGGAGCCCAAGTTGGGAGAACGATACGTGCCACACACGGTTACCGTACGAGAGTGCTAGAGACTTATCGAGCGGTCCTCGAATTGACGTTTGGAGCCGGGCTGTAGCCTGGTTCGGCGTCAACCCTCCGACGCCAACTCCTCCGGCGGACACGCCCGGATAGATCCGGCCGAGGTGAGCTCCCTCCAAAGCAATACCGGTGACGAGCAATAAGACGAGGATTCCTGCGACAGCGAGAAGACCTCCAGAAAGTACTCGACGAGACATGCCTTCTTCCACCTAGACGCGCTGGGCTCGCTGCTCAAATGTGTACACGATGCGTGAAATCTGCTGCTCCACAGGATCTGCAGCATCTCCGGGCACACCGGACGAAAAAATAGTCAAGACGTATGGTCGCTGTGGCAAGAGGACAATCCCTGCATCATTCTCGACATTGACCTGATTTCCGATCTTATGTGCGACAACGATGCTGCTCGGCACCCCAGCAGGGATACGGCTATTCCACTGCGTGTGCGCAAGGTAGTCTAGCATCTTTGCAGTATCGCTCTCAGTAGCAAGCTTCCTTCGGTACAACAACGTCAGGAAACGGGCCGCGTCACGCGCCGTCGACACGTCTGGGCCCACGTCGGTGACCTTGAGCCCCCATTGACGAATGAGCGCATCGACATTCGCGACGCCAATGCGCTGTGCCAAGACGTACGATGCGGTGTTATCACTCTGCTCGATCATTAGCTTCACCAAATCCTGGATCGAATACGCGGTGCCCGCTGGCTGATACCGGATCACACCTGTGCCGTAGTTCTGCACGTCGCTTGCCGTAATCGTCACGCGGTCTTGCAAGCTGAGATGTCCGCGCTCCACTTCGTGAAAGACGGCTGCCATGATCTCCATTTTGTTGACACTCGCGGCATCAGTCGGTTCGTCTGAGCCGATATCAAGCTCTTGGTCGGTAGTGAGATCGACGATACTGACCTGGTACGTGCCGCTCGTCGTCGCCAACAGCGCTTCGAGCGCTTGCTTCAAGCCCGCAGTGTCAAGCGGTGGTGCTGAAGAGGAGTCTTGCAGGGCGGTCTCCACCTTGTTCGCATGAACTGCCGCTCGCGCAGGCTGAGAGCGATCGTGCGGGATGAGGAGGGATCGCAGAGGGTGCTCGTCTGTGAGGCCAGCACCAGACTCAATTGGGCCCGCGACGATAGGATTGGAGATTACTTCAGGAGGTGCTAGCTCCGTAATGAGGGCCTTGCTGAGATCGTGCGGTCGTGACACTTGGATGGATATCGGCGTGTTGGCCTTAGGCGGCCGGCTGCTTCGGAGCCACAGGGCAGACCCTGTTAGCACAAGAACAAGGCACATCACTAGGCGCAGATTCACCAGCCAGCGCTGACGCTCGCGAGCCGCCCTCCCTTCAACCACCGCTAATGGAATGAATCGATAGTGGAGTGCCGTACTCCTACCACCCGAGGCCTCGACTGCCGAAGGCCACTCCACCCTGGCTACCACGTTTTTCTGTCCCTCACAGTCGCCTCGCTCAACGGAGCAATGCGCTGCATGGAGCACCGGTGCACTATTCCACACAGTCACTGCAAGCTGCAATTGTGCGGCACGTGCTGTCGACATGCTAACTAGAGTGGGAGAGCAGTCACCCCGAGGACTCTCATTCATTGCGTCCTGACTTGAGTGACACGTATCTCAGGGGGGTGAGAAGCTCGCTCACCCCCCAAACCCAGCGGATGACGGGGCTCAGGATGGGCGTTGAAAATGTGGATACCGCCGGTCGATTCCCGAGCTCAGCTATGGTCCCACGAGTGCAGGCGAGCATCACCTGCCCCACACACATCCCCACCACTGCTCGGCACGCACTGATTTTTCAGCGTTATAATAAAAAGCAAGCCAGACAGTACTAACGACTTGAATTTGTGTCCTGCGGACACCGGCACTACACTTGCGATCCGGCAGATAATCTGCATCATGGGTGATAGGACGTTCAGCAAGGGATCACATTGGCGTGTTACTCAGCCTCTGTCAGAGGCTATGACGTTTACCGTTGACAAAGAGGTCAGTTTTATGCGTTGGTTTTCGACGTGTGATTGTTGCGGGCGTCCATCACTCTATCCCGCATTCGAGATCGCCGAGCCCATTTCTTCTCGAAGGTGGACAATTTGTCTCCATTGCGCTTCGCACGTGTCTTTGGGAAATGATGGCTCAGTGACGACTTGCATGCCGTGTCCGGAAACTTTCTCTCCCTCACAAGGGGGGGGAGGGTATAGGTCGACATCGTCCAATCACTAAGTGGCTGGATGCAAGCGTGTACGTCCACGTGCCGACTAGGCGGCGATTACCCGAGCGACAATTACTGTCTTGTCATCGGATCGTAGATGCCCGTCTTTCTCACGCTGCTGGGCAGTCGCTATCAGATTCGGTCCAATCTGCTCCCAGGGAATATCCTGGAGAAGAGGTTGGAGCTCTCGCCATCCAGTTGGGCCTTCTCGTCGCAAGCAGGTGAGAGCGTCTGAGCAGAGCAACACCGTAGCTCCAGAAGTAAGTGTTCTACGACCGTGGTCTACGTACGTCAGAGCGTTGTCTTCACCAGTGAGAACTCCGTACGATGCCTGGATCTGGGGATGATTCCGTAGCCGGGCCCGGCTATAATACAATCGGTTTTCCCCATTGAGCTCATCAGACTGCAGTCGGTCGAGCCGGTCCATCGCCGCTCTGACCTGATCGGGAGTCAGCTGCTGCACTGGTGTGCGTTCATCATGGATGAGAAGGCACGTATCGCCAATGTGCCCCCAGAAGAGGTCGCGGCCCTGTATGACCGCCGCAGTGGCCACAGCGCCGAATAAGTCATATTCCTCGTAGTCGAGCCGTTCCCAGACACGATGCGTGCGGTTGAGTTGGTCCACGGCGATATTGGCCACCTGGAACGCTTGCCGGAAGTCGGGTGCTTCCTCAACATCCGCGAGATGGGCTGCGAGTGTCTGAGCAACAACACGTGAAGCGAGCTGTGCCCCCGAAGGCTGAGGATACGAGCCGTCCGCTCGAGGTGAGCGAGTCACGCCGTCAGCAACAACGAGCACACAACGTCTACCGTCCAGATGGATGGCGAACGCATCCTCGTTCGGCTTGTCAGGAGAAGTGTTACGCTCAGAGAGTCCGTAGGCCGCTATGTGCAAGTCCAGAGCCTTCCCCAGTCTCGAAAGGGCACTTCACACCAATCTACGGTACATCTATAGCACGAAAGGCCACGACGGGGCCTCGTGCTCGTGACCTGACGGTGAGCCTGAGACGAAGCTCGTGCCTCGTTCTCACTTCGGCCGCTAGACGTGCGCCAAACAGGAGGGAGACCATGCAGTGAAGAGAAAGCACTCACTCATACCACTGGGCGGGGTGGGAGAGGTCGGTAAGAACTGTCTCCTTCTCGAGTGCGGTGATGATCTGATCCTCATCGATGCTGGCGTTCAATTCCCCGATGAAGAGCTCCCCGGTGTCGATCTCATCGTTCCAGACGTTTCCTACCTGGCAGAGCGTGCGGCCCGCTTGCGCGGAATTGTCATCACCCACGGTCACGAAGATCACCTCGGCGGACTTCCCTACGTACTCAACCAGATAGGGAGTCGTACGCCGATTCCCGTGTACGGCTCGCGCCTAGTGCTCGGGATGGCGCGTGCTCGCCTCGAGGAGCACAAGGCTGAAAAGCTGTGCACCCTCCACGAGGTGGACTTCGGCGCTACCCTTCAGCTTGGTCACATCGCGATTGAGCTATTTCCGGTCGGACACAGCATTCCAGACGCCGCCGGTCTGATCATTCGTAGCGAGGCAGGTATCATCGTTCATACGAGTGATTTCAAGCTCGAAGAGATGCCACGTCTCGGCATGCGTCGCCTCCGCCAGATCGCCCGCGAAGGCGTGCACCTTCTCCTATCCGACACCGTGCGCATCGAGTCTCCCGAGCCGACACCTTCGGAGAGTGTCGTCGCAGATTCGCTCCGTGACATCCTCAGAGGTGCACAAGGTCGTGTGATTTTCACCACCTTTGCATCGAACCTCGCTCGGATTGGTTCCGTGCTTGCCGCCGCCGATGAACTGGGGCGCTTCGTCACTGTCGCGGGACGGAGCATGGAGCGCAACATCAGCATTGCGAGGGAGGGTGGTTATCTCACGGTTCCGGACGAGCTGCTCATTCCCATTGAGCGGGCAGAGCGTCTTCCCGAGCACCGCGTGGTCCTCCTCACCACAGGGAGCCAGGGAGAACCGTCGTCGGCATTGGGCCGGATGGCCATCGGAGAGCACCGTCAGCTGCGTGTGCGCAAGGGTGATACCGTCGTGCTCTCTGCCACACCCATTCCAGGCAATCAAACAACAGTGAGCGCTATTATCGATAACCTCTTCCGCGCTGGTGCCCGCGTGTTCTATCCGCCAGTCACACCCAATTTGCACTCATCCGGACACGCTTCGCGCCAGGAGATCGGCCAGCTCCTAGACCTATTGCGACCGCACTATGCCGTTCCGATGCACGGTGAGTACCGCATGATGATGCTGTTCCGTTATCTTGCCGAAGAGCACGGCATTCATCCTGACCGCGTCATTCTTCCAGAGATTGGCCGCGCCATCGAAGTAGAGCCCGACGCTGTTCGCCTCGGGCGAACAGTGGAGTCTGGAGCCGTGCTCGTCGATGGACTCACCGTTGGAGAGGTCGATGGAATCGTTCTTCGAGACCGGCGCGCACTTGCGAACGACGGCGTCCTCGTCGTTGCCGCCGCTCTGAGCCGCTCAACTGGTCGAGTGATCCGCTCGCCTCAGATTTTCGCTCGGGGCTTCCCGTTTGATCGGGATGGCTCGTTCCTTGCCGATGCCGAGGGGCGTGTGTCTCACATGCTCACAAGCTGGGCCGAGCGTGAGCCAGAAATCCGGATTCTTGCTGAAGCAGTGAAGGATAGCGTCGCCGCGTTCGTCTACCAACGAACTCGGCTGCGACCCATGATCTTGCCCGTCCTCACCGAGGTGTAGTCAAGTGCGTGACGAAGAGGAGAAGCGCTATACTCGGCCAAAGAAGCGAGTGGAGTGCACTGGTGACAGTTGATTCAACAGTTGGTCGCCTACGGGTATCGCAACGAGTCCGCGAGATTCCAGCATCCGGGATCCGCAAGTACTTTGATCTCGTCAATACTATTCCTGACGTCATCTCTCTTGGCGTAGGTGAGCCTGACTTCTCGACACCCACTCACATCTCGAGTGCTGCGGTAGCACCGCTGCAGGACGCAGACTACATCGCCACGCACTACACCTCGAACTATGGTCTACTCAGCCTGCGCCAAGCCCTCGCCAGCCATCTTGGCCGCCTATACGGTGTGTCCTACGATCCAGCCTCCGAGCTCCTCATTACTGTCGGCGTCAGTGAAGGTCTCGACATCGCTCTTCGAGCACTCGTCGATCCCGGTGACGAAGTGATCATTCCGGAGCCTAGTTATGTCTCATACATCCCATGTACCGTACTCGCTGGTGGGGTACCGGTGATGGTGCCAACTTTCGAGAGAGATGGATTCGAGCCGCAGCCTGAAGCAATCGCTGCCGCCATCACACCGCGAACCAAGGTGATCCTCCTAGGTTATCCGAATAATCCGACCGGAGCCGTGGCGCGGCGCGAGACGCTCGAGCGCATCGTTGCCTTGGCTATCGAGCACGACCTCTTCATCATCTCTGATGAGATCTACGACCGCCTAGTCTACGGGCAGCACCGGCACGTGTGCGTCAGTAGTCTGCCAGGCGCACAGGAACGCACCATTCTTCTCGGCGGGTTCTCAAAGGCTTACGCAATGACGGGCTGGCGCGTTGGCTACGCAGCAGCTCCTCCGGACGTCCTCGAGGCGATGATGAAGGTACACCAGTACATCATCATGTGTGCACCATCTCTAGCTCAGATGGCAGCCGAGGTAGCCCTGCAGACGGGTGAAGACGACGTCGCCCGAATGGTCGCCGAGTATGACCGGCGAAGGCGTGCCATTGTCGATGGGCTCAACGCGCTGGGGCTCCCTTGTTTTGAGCCTCAAGGGGCCTTCTACGCCTTCCCCGACGTCTCCCCGACTGGGTTGTCCTCATCCGAGTTCGCAGAGCGGCTCCTCCGCGAGGAACACGTTCTTGTGGTGCCCGGTGATGCTTTTGGCCCAGCCGGTGCAGGGCACGTGCGCTGCTCCTATGCCACTGCTCTCCCCAAAATCGAAGAAGCACTCACACGTATCGGCCGTTTCGTGAAGCAGGCACGCGGATGAGCTATCTCCCGACCATTGGCTTAGAAACCCACGTCCAGCTTCGCACGGTCAGCAAGATGTTTTGCAGCTGTTCGGCACACTACGCAGATGCGCTGGCAAATACCCACGTGTGCCCCGTCTGTATGGGCGCTCCTGGTGTCCTGCCGGTCATCAATGCTCAGGCAGTCCGCTTCACTATCCTCTCTGGTCTAGCCTTGAACTGTACTATCAACACCTTTAGCCGCTTTGATCGCAAGAACTATCCGTACCCCGATCTGGTCAAAGGCTATCAAATCTCTCAGTATGACAATCCGCTCTGCATTCACGGTTACTTGGACATCACAGCGGATGGTGAGTCACACCGCGTCCGAATCCGTCGTGTTCACCTGGAAGAGGACACGGCAAAGCTCACTCACGTCACTGGTGAACTCGGCGAAGGCGAGAGCCTGATCGACATCAACCGTAGTGGTGTCCCACTCATGGAGATCGTGAGTGAGCCTGATCTACGTACCCCTCAGGAAGCTCGCCAGTATCTACAGGCTCTCCGCCTCGTGCTGGTCACTATCGGCGTGGCAAGTGGCAACCTGGAGGAGGGAGCTTTGCGCTTCGATGTGAATATCTCCCTGCGTGCAGAGAGCGAGAGTGAGTTCGGGGCAAAGGTCGAGATCAAGAATCTCAACAGCTTCCGTTCAGTACAGCGGGCCCTTGAATACGAGATCGCACGTCAGACTCAAGCGTTGGAGCAGGGGCAGCGCCTGGTGCAGGAGACTCGTGGCTGGCTAGATGATCGCGGTATCACGGTCAGTCAGCGTACCAAAGAGTTTGCCCACGACTACCGGTACTTCCCGGAGCCGGATCTTCCGCCGCTCATACTGTCACAGGCGGAGATCGATGCCCTGCGTGCCTCACTCCCTGAGTTGCCAGAAGCTCGGCGGCAGAGACTCATCTCGACCGCTGGCATCAGCAGCGGGGACGCTAGTGTCATCGCAGCGGATGTCTCGCTTGCTCGCTACTACGACGAGCTGGTGCACAACGGAGCGCCTCCGAAGCCAGCGGCGAACTGGCTCCTCAATGATCTGCTCGGACTGCTCAATAGCCGGGGCGAGTCACTCGAGACAAGTCGAGTCACGCCGGCGCGCCTTACCGCGCTCATCGCGCTCGTCCAAAACGGCACAATTTCTACACCAATCGGGCGGCAGGTCTTGGCCAAGATGCTGGACACGGATGTATCAGCCGACTCCATTGTGGCGGCGGAGGGACTGGCGCAGGTGAGCGACGCACACGCCCTCATCTCTCTCATCGAGGAGACAATCGACGCCAATGCCAAGGCGCTCGTTGATTACCTCGGTGGCAAGGAAGCGGCATTCAACTCATTTGTCGGTCCAGTCATGAAAGCGACCCGCGGTAAGGCCAATCCCGCGATTGTCCAGGATCTCCTGCGCCAGGCGCTGGACCGACGGCGCGCTACAGTGCAATCGTAGCGCTCATGCTGTGCTGCAGATGACACCGCGTCAACAACATCGAGAGCGGCCGCGAAGGGAGTCGATGTGGTGAGCGACTCCCCTCGCCGCATCCCAGCACGACGTGATGATGCGCCGCAGGCGCAGACGGCAATAGGAACGGCTCGCGGCCTGGCTCTGGGAGGCGAGGCTGTTTTTCGGCTGGATAATGGACAAGCCGTCTTCGTGGAAGGTGGCGCTCCTGGCGACCGTGCCGAGCTTAGCGGCATAGCAACGGTCCGCGGTGCCGCTCGTAGTCGTATCGTACAACTCCTCGACCCTTCGCCACTCCGTGTCACGCCGCCGTGCACGTACGTTGAAGCTGGATGCGGCGGCTGTCAATGGCAGCACTTGCCCTATGACGAGCAAGTGCGTCAGAAAGAGCAGATCCTGCGCGACACACTCCAGCGCTTGGGCCACCTGAGCGGTGTCTCAGTGTTGCCATCAGTAGCAGCTGCTCACCCACTGCACTATCGGTCGGTCGCACAATTCATCGTTGACGAGTGCGGCAAGCTGGGATTTCGTAGGTCCCACGCGCACGACGTCATTCCCATCCAGGAATGCCTCATCAGCCATCCTCTCATCAACCGTGCTCTCGACAGCCTGCAAGCACCGCTTGCTGAAGCCATTCTTCGCGACAGATCAACAGGCATCGAGGAGATTGCGATCCGCATTGGGACAACTTCGACAGAAGCACGAGCGCTTGTCATCTTCTGGGCAACCACTGGTGTTCTCCGGCAATCCAAGCGCCTCGCTCAGCTTCTTGCAGAGGCATGTCCCTTCGTCCAAGGGGTGGTCCGGCTCAATGGCACGCGCCACGAGCCCAAGGTGCACCGCCAGCTAGACGTTGACGTGCTGATGGGTGAAGCGACACTGCTTCAGGGCATCGGACGGCAGCAGTTCGCGGTCGGCCCGCGAACCTTCTTTCAAGTGAACACTGAACAAGCACAGGCGCTGCTCGAGGTCGTACGCCGAGCAGTCGAGGAAACTAGTGCCCGCACAGTCCTCGACCTCTTCTGTGGAGTAGGACTGTTCGCTGTGGGCGTTGCTGAACTCGTTGACCACGTCGACGGCATCGAGATCGCGTTCGAGGCTGTTCGCCTGGGACGCATGACGCTCGCTGAGCGCGGGCTCAGCGAGAAGGTTTCATTGCATCGCGGAGATGCGCTTCACCCCCCTCCAGAGCTGATTCAAGGGGTCGACCTCGTCGTGATCGACCCACCCCGCTCCGGGCTCTCGTCTGAACTGATCGAGGCACTCTCCCATGGCTCACCTCGCTGGCTTGTCTACGTGTCCTGCGAGCCTGCCCATCTCGCTCGTGATCTCCGTCTCATGGTGTCCCGTGGTTGGGCCGTGCGATGGGTCCAGCTCGTCGATATGTTCCCTCAGACGTACCACATTGAGACCGTCACTTTGCTTTCCCAAGAGAGCACGCATTGAGGCTCCTCATAGATCAGAACGGGGTGCGCCGACGCGAGTGCGCTTACTCAGTGTCCAGCTTCACTGCACGTGGCGGACAGCACAAAGAGGCAGCCAAGGGTGCCCTTGGCTGCCTCTCCTAGAGCTAGATGGGCTAGCTCGCCAGACGATAGCAATCGCGATGATACGTCGATGTTGTCCAACCACCAAGCTGCTTGACAATCAGCAGATCACGATCGGTGATCGGCTTTGCGCACTTGCCACACGTATGGCCAGTCGAACGCGCAGACTTATCACGCGCAGTTACGTTCGTCTTGGAGGTTGCAACGTCCCTCTTGCCAGCCAATTTTTCTGCTCCTCAGCTTCGCAGCATCTTACCCAGTCGCCCGGATCCCGTACTTCCAGAACCCCACGCTTCCTTAGTATGCCACACGTCACAAAACACTACGGGCACTCGCTTGGAGCATGTCGCGCACGCGGTCAAGGAGTCGGTGCGCCACATCGAGCTTCGGCAGCAATGGGAGCACTTCTGGCTCTCCGCGTGCAGGGACTAATGTCACCTCATTCGTATCAGACTCAAAGCCACTGCCTTGCTTCGAGACGTCATTGAACACGATCAGATCGAGTCCCTTCCGCCGCAGCTTTGCCCGCGCTTCATCCAGGTGAGCACCTGTCTCGGCCGCAAATCCTACAAGAAGCGGATGCTGCGGCAGCGCCCCAACCTCGGCAATGATGTCGGGGTTCTCCACGAGCTCAAGCACGAGTGTCTCACCGGAACGCTTGATCTTGGTAGTCTCTGGGTCCGCTACCCTATAGTCCGCGACGGCTGCCGCCTGAATAATGGCATCTACTTGACCCAGGAGACCATGAAGCGCCTCACGCAGCTCGAGTGCGGTCTGAATCGCCACCCGCGTCACTTGTGGTGGCACCGGGAGTGACGTAGGAGCACTAACTAGTGTAACATCTGCACCTCGTTCCGCCGCGGCCTGGGCAATGGCGTACCCCATCTTTCCCGAGCTGCGATTTCCAATGAACCGTACTGGATCAATAGGCTCTTGCGTGCCACCCGCAGTCACTGCGATACGGACGCCAGCAAGGTCTCGACGCAAGTGCAACAGCGCCTCCACGACCGCAACAATCTCATCTGGCTCGGCCAGCCGCCCCAAGCCAGTTAGCCCTGAAGCAAGCCGACCGGATCGGGGACCCACAACGTGGTAGCCGCGCTGTTGCAATGTCGTGATGTTCTCCGTCACTACCGGATGTCCGTACATCCCAGCGTCCATCGCCGGCGCTAGGAGAACCGGCGCCGGCGTCGCTAGCGCAACGAGGGTCACGACATCGTCAGCAAGGCCGTGGGCGAGTCGCGCAAGAGTATGGGCCGTGGTAGGGGCTACAACGAGGAGATCGATACTCCGGGCGAGTGCGATGTGAGCAATTTCTCCCTGGTTATCGAGTTGCCAGGGATCTTCGTGGACAGCACGATGCGTCAGTGCTCCAAATGTCAGCGCAGAGACGAATCGCTTCGCCTCTTCCGTCATCAGCACATCCACCTGCGCGTCAAGTCGCACCAGCTGGCTGACCAGGCTAGCAACCTTATAAGCTGCGATGCCTCCGCAGACAGCCACCGCGATGCGGCAACCTACCACTGGGCTCGTCACGACCGCCTACCCTTGCACCGCTCCCAGAGGATTCTCAAGCCTTGAAGCGTAAGAGTTGGCTCGACACGATCGATACCGTTGCAGAGCGGAGCGAGTGTTTCCGCCCAACCGCCTGTGGCAAACACGGTGGCACGTTGCCCGAGCTCTGCAAGCATACGCGTCACTAAACCTTCAACCAGGGCGGCATAACCTAAGACGAGACCTGATTGCATGTTGGTAACCGTGGTGCGCCCTATGGCACGCGGCGGTGCAGCAAGCGCGATCCGGGGCAACAACGCCGCTCGCGAGAACAGCGCCTCTGCCGCGATCCCCGGGCCGGGAGCAATGGCTCCTCCGAGAAAGGCATCATCAGCACTAAGCACATCGAAGGTCGTGGCGGTCCCGAAGTCCACCACGATTAACGGTCCCCGCGCCAGCTGCCGCGCAGAGAATACATTGACCAGACGGTCTACACCAACCGCAAGCGGCTCATCAACATCGAGACGGATTGACGGTATATCGCACGCAGTGACTACCCAGACATCGCAGCGAAGGTGTCGCTCCAAGGCCACCGTTAGGGCTGGTGTCACTGGAGGAACAACACTGGCGATTGCAGCATGATCGACGACTTCGCGCACCAACCCAGCGCTCGACATCAGAGTGAGCAGAGTAGCCCCCCACTCATCCGGCAACCGCTGATGATCGGTGTGCAGCCGCCACTGTTCCACGAGCGTCTCATCGGAATAGAGCCCAAACACCGTCTGCGAGTTCCCAACATCCGCAACGAGCAGCATCGTCTCCGCCAATCACAGACAACTATGCAGGCGGCGCTGCCGGCTGCAATCGGTGCTCATAGTTCTGCTGATAGTAGCTCTGAAAATCCACTCGTGCACGGATGGCTCCCCACCACGGTCGGTGCTCCGCATACCACCTCGCCGTCTCGCGAATGCAGCGCTCAAAGGTATAGGTGGGGGACCAACCAAGCGCCCGCACCTTTTGGCAGTTGAGACTGTAGCGGCGGTCGTGCCCCTGCCGATCAGCAACGTGACGGATGAGCGACCGTGGTGCACCCAGCTCTGTGAGGATCAGCTCCACGACCTCAATGTTCGGACGCTCATAGCCAACACCAACGTTGTAGACTTCACCCGGAGTTCCACGATGCAGGACAAGGTCGATCGCGGCACAATGATCAGATGCGTGCAGCCAGTCCCGCACCTGCTGGCCATCACCGTATACCGGTAGAGGTAGACCCAGGATTGCATTGGTGCTCATGAGAGGCACGAGCTTCTCAGGATACTGAAACGGTCCGACGGTATTCGCAGCCCGAGTGATAGACACAGGAACCTGGTACGTGTGAAAGAAGCCAAGGCATTGCAAGTCACCACCACCCTTACTTGCTGAGTACGGGCTGCGTGGATTGAGACGGTCGGTTTCCAGTGACTGCGTTCCTGGCAACACGTCACCATAGACCTCATCGGTAGATACTTGCACCATACGAGTCCCCCCAGCGCGACGACACGCCTCCAACAACACATACGTACCGAATACGTCCGTCTGCACAAAGGCGCCAGGGTTCAGGAGCGACCGATCGACGTGCGTTTCCGCTGCAAAGTTCACGACAGCATCGTGCTCCCTCACGAGCGGGTCTACTATCGCTGGATCACAAATGTCCCCCTGAACGAAGCGGACGCGGGCACCATCGAGGACGCCATCTAGGTTAGCGAGGTTGCCGGCGTAGGTGAGCTTGTCGAGCACGGTAACCTGGTAGTCTGGTGTCTTCTGAACTACGTACCGCACGAAGTTACTGCCAATAAACCCGGCCCCACCAGTGATGAGCAACTTCTTCACGGACGAATAATCCCTTCGCCGAACCTCGTACTGCACGCCATTGTACGGCGATGTATGCATCCATGCCGCTCTCGTGCGCCAACCCTCGTCTCAGTAGTCGCCGCAGACACGAACGTGGCTGCGGCCGTGTCTTCCCGCGCTGTCTTTGACCCCGTAGCCCCTTCGCTCAGCCCAACATCTGGCAAGTTTCACCTTTCCGTCGATCACCCACCGCGACCAGTCAGGTCCCACTGCGCACAGCAGCGACAGATCTGCCTTCTTATGCCGAGCAAAACAGACTGGGCGATCGATCTGGTCGCAACCCCACCTCGATTGGCAATTTGACAGTGACCAGGCTGACATTCATACTTGCTTATTGAGGTCATCAGGAGTGGGCGTACCCTTGTTGAGCTAAGCGCGGCAGTTGCGAGAGAGGTGAGTCCGTCCCGCGTCGCCGTGGCTTCATGAGGTGCGCAACCGCGTGCATCGAGCATCTTTCGCAAGCCTATCCCCACTGACCTGCGTACCCTTGTCCAATGTGAGGCCCCTGATGCTCGAAGCGCACAATCTGACACTGTCGGTTCCTGGGCGGGTCCTCCTGGACCGCGCTCATTTCAAAGTTGGTTCTCGCGAGCGAGTAGGCATTGTCGGAGCGAATGGCAGCGGCAAGACCACCCTCTTGCGCGCCCTAGCCGGTCTGATGGCGACAGACGGCGGGACCGTGAGCCTCGCACCAGGAACAATCATCGGCTACCTCCCGCAAGACGCATCCGACTTGACTGGCATCGCTGCCGGCCTGTTCAGCGAGCTCGGATACTACTGGCTTAACCCGAAGGAGTACCGGGCCCCCGCCACCGGTGCAACACTCTCGCAGTTGCATCACACGCTTCACGAGCTCGACCTTGACAGCGTGGATGCGACGACGGACCTCGGGACACTCAGCGGTGGTCAGCTGACGAGACTCTTACTGGCTGCGCTGATGCTCTCAGAAGCCAATCTCCTACTCCTCGATGAGCCAACAAATCATCTCGATATCACAGGTGTTCGCTGGCTCGAGCAGTTCCTGCAGGGCTACGACGGGGCAGCGGTCGTCGTGTCACACGACCGCACTCTGCTCAATCAGGTGGCCGGCCGCATCTTTGCTCTCGAGAATGCGGAGCTAAAGAGTTACCACGGCGGCTACGATGCGTACAAGAGTGCGAGAGAGCGAGAGCAGGAAGAGGAATGGCAACGCTACAACCAGCAACAGCGCTGGCGTGAGCGCATTGAAGACCAGATTCGGCGCGAGAAAGAGCGCGCCAGGCACATGGAAGCCTCGACGATCGACTTCGTAATCCTCAAGAAAGCCAAGAAGGGAGCGCGCCAAGCAAAAGTGCGCGAGCGGCGCCTCGAGCGTCAGATGGGCTCTGAGGAATGGCTGGAACGGCCCAGAAGTCAGTGGAATGTCAAACTGGATTTCTCCACCGTTGCTCCTAGTAGTCAGCTCGTTGCAGAGATCACCGACCTGGTTCTCGGGTACGGAGGACACGCCCTGTGTCAGCCTTTTTCCACTAGGATCATGCAGAGCGAGCGCATCGGCATCGTTGGCGCCAACGGGACGGGCAAGAGTACGTTACTGCGAACACTTGCTGGACAGCAGCTACCCTTATCTGGAGACATTCGCATCGGCCCCAGCACTCGCACCGGCTTCCTCACGCAAGATCAGAGCTCACTGGATCTGGATGAGACGCCATTCTCTCTCGTCCGCCGCCAAGCTCCCCTGGATGAGGCGGCGGCGCGCGGGCATCTCCACTTCTTTCTGTTTGGCAGTGACCACGTGTTTACGCCCGTACGGCAGCTCAGCCTTGGTGAGCGGCAACGCCTTCAGCTTGCTCTGCTGGTACTCTCAGGTGCCAATCTGCTCCTCCTGGACGAGCCACTCAACCATCTGGACACTCCGGCACGTGAGCGGCTAGAGGAGGCACTCGTGAAATTTCCAGGAACCAGCATCACCGTGACTCACGACCGTGCCTTTCTGGAACACACCTCGACCCGGATCTGGGTGCTGACTAGGGGAATAGTGACGGTGGTTGAGCAGGGAGAGGAAGTTCTGGAGAACATCGTCATACCAAGCTGAGACGTGCAACCGAGGAACGAGCCAATGCAGCCAATGACGGCCCCGAATGGATTCCCTCCACGACGATGTCAACTCCATCACGCGTCAGTGAGGCTGAATCGCAATGGACAGATCGTAGTGCGGTGGCTCATAGCATTGCTTCTGCCACTCTTGCTCACGATGTCCTCATTATCATCCCCAGCCTTGGCAGCCGCTGCCGACTATCCCCTGCCAGACGGGCACTTTTACCAGCAGGCGAACGGAGAGGGCGGAGCTGGAAACACCGGCTATACCCTGACTGACGCCCACGGCATCCCCTTCTCGACGGCCTTTCAGCAGTACGGTGGGGTATCACAGCTTGGCTACCCAGCAAGCCAGGTGTTCCTCTGGCAAGGGCTTCCGAGCCAGATCCTCCAGAAGGGAGTCTTGCAGTGGGATGGTCACACTGTGCAACCCGCGAACGTTCTCGATGTGCTCCACAATCAGGGGCTCGATGGCTGGCTTGCCACACGCTGGCTCACTCCACCACCTGCATCGACCGCTCCTGATTCCAGACTCCAGTGGTCACAAGTAGTAACGCGACACCTGCGCTTTCTAGATGCATCACCTGCACTGAAAGCGGCCTACTACCGGGTTGCAGACCCTCTCGTACAGTACGGTCTGCCAATGTCGCCAGTGACAGACGAAGGCCCGCTACTCGCTGTCCGTTGCCAGCGTGCCGTGCTACAGCTCTGGCTGACAGCGCAGCCCTGGGCCGCGGCGAACACAGCGACGGTCGCTAACGCTGGCGACATTCTCAAGGCAACAGGCACGGTTCCATCCATTGCCCTGGTACCGGCCCGCGCCGGTGAACTGGCTCAGCTCACGTATGTGGCGATCGGCGCGAGCGACGCACTGGGCATAGGAGCTTCTTCCCCGGATCTCAGCTACCCTGCTGTGCTTGGCGGTGACCTTCAACAGGTCTTCCCAGCGGTCGTGATAGATGATCTCGGTATCAGTGGTGCAACCACAGCGCAGATGGTAACCAGTGAAGTGCCGAAGCTTCGTGAGCTTGCGCCCTTCCTCGTGACCGTCACCGCCGGTGGCAACGATCTCCTCGATCTCATTCCGCCAGACGAGTTCCAACAGCAGCTCCATCTGCTGATGCAAGACATCCTTGCTGTCCATCCAGCAGTCGTGGCGCTGGCGAATTTGCCCGACTTGGGTCTCGCTCCCGCCATCCCAGTGATCTTGCGCGCTCCCGCGGAAGCACTCGTCCAGGCATATAACACCATCATCGCGCAAGAGGCTCAGGCGGACCACGTGCTGCTCGTCGATCTCTACACTCCCTCGGTGCAACTTCTATCTACCCATCCTAATCTGGTCTCGGCCGACGGTTTCCATCCGAACGACACTGGCTACGAGGTCTACGCCCAAGCCTTCTGGCAGGTGCTGAATTCCACCCGAGTATGAGGCAACACGACAACAAGCTCTCCGATGCTGCAAGTTCGCGGCCTGCTCAGTACAATGGTCCGTGGAGGAAAGCAAATCCGTGCACAATGATCTCATTTCTCAACTCCAGAATA
The DNA here is from genome assembly GCA_023381895.1 of Chloroflexota bacterium. The sequence goes on along the minus strand of JAMCTA010000155.1, from coordinate 6,800 downwards.
TCGTTGGTGCAGACGGTGTCGTGAGCCATCCTGCGGAGTTGCTCGTGTATGAGTACGACGGCTCGCTCGACCGCCACCTCCCGGCTGCTGTAGTGTTACCTCAGACGACGCAGCAAGTTGTGGATGTCGTCAAGCTCGCCAACCGCTTTGACCTGCCAGTAGTGCCGCGCGGATCGGGCACCGGCCTCTCTGGTGGCGCAATAGCAATTAAAGGTGGCATTGTCATCGCTACCACCAGGATGAACCACATCTTGTCAATCGACTATGCGAATCGGCGGGCGATCGTCCAGCCCGGGGTGATCAATGCTGATCTCACCCATCACACAGAACATGCGGGCTTCTTCTACGCTCCCGATCCCTCAAGCCAGAAAGTGTGCACTATTGGCGGCAACGTTGCTGAGAACTCAGGGGGGCCTCACTGCCTTTCCTACGGTGCAACGACTAATCACATCCTCGACCTCGAGCTAGTCCTTCCTACGGGAGATGTCATCCATACGTCTGGACCTGATGGCGATCAGCACGGACTGGACTTGACAGGCACGGTTGTGGGATCGGAGGGCACGTTCGGGATCGCTACCGCGGTTACGGTACGGCTCACACCGCTGCCAGAAGATACACAGGTGCTCCTCGCAATCTTTGGATCGGTCGATGAGGCGTCCAACACTGTCTCAGCGATCATCGGTGCTGGGATCATTCCCGCGGCACTGGAGATGATGGACGGGCTGTGTTGTCAGGCAATCGAGGCTGCGTATCACGCCGGCTACCCTCCTGATGCGGGTGCCGTGCTGCTCGTTGAGCTTGATGGCTTGCGCGAAGCCGTCGAAGAGCTCGTCGATCAAGTCTCAACCATCTGTCGCAATCATGGTGCCGGCGAGGTCAGACGAGCGCGGAGTGCAGTCGAGCGTGCTGCCCTGTGGGCCGGGCGAAAGGGAGCGCTTGGGGCGCTCGGACGCCTCGCACCGAACTACTACATCCAGGACGGCGTTGTACCACGGACCAAGCTTCCGGAGACGCTCCAGTTCGTCGAACAGGTATCCCGCGACATCCGTCTCCCAATCGCAAACGTCTTCCACGCGGGGGATGGCAACCTCCACCCAAACATTCTCTTCGATCGCCAGGATCCAACCAACATCGAGCGAACGCTCCGTGGTGGCTTGGAGATCTTGCGGTTCTGTGTCGAAAAGGGTGGTGCCGTGTCAGGTGAACACGGTATCGGCCTCGAAAAGCGGGAACACATAGCCTTCCTGTTCACGACAGAAGACCTTGCAGTGATGGCCCGGCTGAGAGACTGCTTCAATCCGCGCCAGCTGTTCAACCCAGACAAGATCTTTCCTCCATTGCGCGGCTGTGGTGAAGTGCGGGACCAGCGAGTAGCCGCTCGGCTGGCCAAAGAGGGAATCTATGCCGTCTGAGGCCACGCCCCCCTTCGATCTCACGGATTTTGGGTGTCCTTCGCTGTCTGGCGTGGCCACCGAGCAGTTTTCGATTCAAGGCATCGCTCCGAAGGTCGTGCTCCTCCCCACCACTGAGAAGGAGGTCGCTGCCGCTCTCAAAGCTGCCAGCGCTCGTCAGCTGACGCTCGCTCCGTATGGCGGCGGGACCTTGCAAGAGATTGGGTACCCTCCCGAGGCGCTTGACATCGTCCTATCGACGCGCGGCTTGAATAGGATCATCACCTACGAGCCAGCAGATCTCACGATCTCCGTTCAGGCAGGTTGCACCCTCGCTCAGATCAGTGCTGTACTTGCGGCGCACGGTCAGATGCTCCCGTTCGATGCGGTCGGCGCTGATCAGGCCACTATCGGTGGTCTCGTAGCATCCAATCTGACGGGGCCGCGCCGATTTGGGGGTGGTAGCTATCGTGACTTCCTCATTGGCGTAGCGATCGCCTACGCTGACGGAACGGTTGCGAAGGCGGGTGGTCAGGTCGTCAAGAACGTGTCGGGTTACGACTTGATGAAGCTCCATCTCGGAGCCTTAGGGACACTGGGAGTTCTCCTCCGGCTCAACTTCAAGGTGCTCACCCAGCGACCCGTCGACATCACGACCATTGCAACAGGTCCTCTGAACGCACTCCTACCACTGGTGGCGACTCTAGCAACCTCACAGCTCTCACTGGATAGCGTCGAGTTGCTGGGCCCTTCGTCACTTCGCGATGAAGCCGCCGACTGGCGCCTCGCGGAGCGAATCACGGGGTCACAAGTGGGTGCTCAGCGCAAGCTCACCGACCTTCACCGTCTGGCTGACTCTCACGGATGTCGCATGACGACGCTAGGTGCTACAGAAGCGCAAGAGTTGTGGCAAGACTGTGCTTCATTCATCAGCCCGGGAACCGTCAGCAACGGAGAAGTGCTGATCCGCATCTCGGTTCAGCCCAGTGGATTGTCAAACCTTGTCAGCACAGTCACAGGTTTGGCTCACAGCAACAACTTGGATTGCAGCGTGGTGGCTCACGCGGGCGATGGTACTCTCTTCGCCCGATTGACCGGCAGCGATCTCACCGCAGCATTCCGGCCGCTATGGGAGTCTCTCACACAAGGACACGCGAATGCGCTCATTCTGGCAGCGCCCGGCGACCTGAAAGGCGAGGTCAACCTTTGGGGTCAGCTGCCCTCTGGATTCGATCTCATGCGACGCATCAAGGCAGAGTTCGATCCCCACCGCCTACTCAACCGGGGCCGCTTCATTGGCCACCTTTAGACACATGGATAGCGATGTAGTGCGGACAAGGGGAGACGGATGGCAACAGTGACTGCCCCAACAGCAAAGGCGATGGGTTTCACAGAGACCGATGCTCCGCCACGGAGCATCATCGACCGGTGTGTTCAATGTGGATTCTGCCTACCGACTTGTCCCACGTATCAGTTGACCTTCAGTGAGGCGTCCTCACCAAGAGGGCGCATTCATTTGCTGAGAGCCGTCTCGGACGGCCGGCTTGATCTGCGCGCGGCCGTCGTTCGCGAGCAGATGGATCAGTGTCTCAACTGTCGCGCCTGCGAAGCTGTGTGCCCATCCGGAGTACAGTATGGTCAGCTTGTCGAGCCGGCCCGTGCCCAGATGGAGCAAGCGCATCCGCGCCCCCTCTGGCAGCGAATGTTCCGCACCTTCATCTTCGTCAGAGTCTTCGGAGACATGCGGGTGTTTCGCCTCGCCTCTGGTGCCATCGCCCTCTACCAGCACTCCGGGCTGCGGACTCTGGTACGTAGGACGGGGATGCTCAAGCTGTTAGGGCTCGACAAACAAGATGCGCTTTTGCCCGAGGTGCCTCTGCGCTTCGTCATCCCCTCGGGCCAGCGCTGGCAACCGCAGGGTAGCCCCCGTCACCACGTCGGGCTCTTCACCGGCTGCATCATGTCTACGGCGTTTGCCCCTACCGATGAGGCCACCGCACGCGTGCTGGCGCGCAACGGCTGCGAGGTTGTCGCCGTTCCCGATCAGGGCTGCTGCGGCGCCCTAGCCCTTCACGCTGGAGAAGCCGGTACCGGTCGCGAGAATGCCAAACGGAACATTGTAGCTTTCGAGCGGCTCGAGCTCGATGCCATCATCGTCAATGCAGCAGGTTGTGGTGCTGCACTCAAGGAGTACCGTCACCTCTTCCACGGCGATCCTGAGTGGTCCAGGCGCGCAGAGCGCTTCTCCGCAGCTGTTCGCGACGTCAGCGAGTTCCTGGACACACTCGACCTCGTGCCACCCGGGCACCTCGACCGGGTCGTGACCTATCAAGAGCCCTGCCACCTGGCCCACGCTCAGCGAATCACAGCAGCACCGCGACGACTTCTCGCCAAGATTCCCGGAGTCCGTCTCGTAGAGATGGAAGAGTCTTCGCTCTGCTGTGGCTCTGCTGGCATTTACAACGTCATCCGGCCCGAGTTTTCCCGGCGGCTGCTAGAGCGCAAGCTCAAGAATGCCCTGCAGACCGAGGCCGATACCATTATTTCGGCGAACCCTGGATGCATTATGCAGGTCGCATCTGGCTTACGCGAGCAAGGCAAGCACGTGCGCGTTCTTCACATTGTGGATTTGCTCGATGAAGCCTACCGCTCCGCATGACTAGAGATCCTGAACCCGTCAGTCACCTGCAGAGTTTACTCCGGGCTGGCGCATTCGTCGTCACTGGCGAGATTGCTCCCCCGAAGGGCGCCAGTGGCGATTTAGTCGTTCGGTCAGCACGTCATCTTAACGGCTTTGTCGACGCTATCAATGTGACCGACAATCAGCGTGGTCTGGCGCGCATGTCCAGTTGGGGAGCTGGCATCATCCTCGAACAGCACGGCTATGAGGCCGTCGTGCAAATGTCCTGCCAGCATCGCAATCGCATCGCTCTACAGTCAGACGTGCTCTCGATGGCCTCTCTCGGCGTTCGCAATATCCTCGCGCTACTCGGAGATCCGCCGAAGCTCGGCGATCACCCTGATGCTCGCAACGTTCCTGATTTCAACTCGTTCAAGCTCCTCGAAGCATTGCGTACAATGCGTGATGAAGCCACCTTCTCATCGGGAACCCCCCTTCGCGAGCCGCCTCAGGTTTTTGTCGGTGCCGTCGCCAACCCGAACATCGAATCTCCGGATCGTACGTTGCGAAAGATCGAGCACGGTGCTCAATTCATCCAGACGCAGCCAGTCTTCGATGTGGCTCGCTTCGAGTGCTGGATGAAGGGTGCCCAGTCACTTGGTATTACAGAGCGGTCCTCGGTGCTCGCTGGTGTGATGCTCGTGCGTTCTGTGGAGTCAGCCCTATATATGCAAGAGCACGTCAACGGCATCGGTATCACCGATCAAGTGATCGCGCGCCTTCGCAATGCCCCAGATCCTGCGGAAGAAGGAATCAAGCTCGCAATTGAAACCGTTCGTACCCTCCGTTCAATACCTGGAGTTGTCGGCGTCCACCTCATGACTATCAACTGGAGCAAGGCGATTCCCCACGTAGTGGAAGGAGCGGAACTTCTGCCCCGGCCTGACCGGTCAAAGCCAGTGCTAACCCCAAAGAAGTCACATTCACGCGTGGAGGAGAACTAAGCAGTCATGCCCCGTTTTGACCAGGAGTGGATCGAGAAACTGAGCGGCTCTGATCGGGAACGATTGTCGCCGCCTGACTCTCTTTTGTCACTGGCCCGGGTCGCCGCAGGAGCGACCGTTGGTGACATTGGATGCGGGCCGGGATTCCTAACGCTGCCCGCCGCCGAGCGCGTCGGTCCTAAGGGGACCGTCTGGGCAATCGATCAAGAGCCTGCCATGACCCGCTACGTCGCCGCGAAGGCCCGCGAGCGAGGGCTCGGCAACGTCCAGATCGTGGAGACCAGCGCTACAAACCTGCCCTTCAAGGACCACTTACTCGATGCCGCGATCGTCGCCTTGCTTCTCCACGACCTCACACCTCCCGTGCGCATACTCGTGTTGACAGAGGTCCGGCGGGTGCTACACCCAAATGGTAGACTCCTCGTCATCGAATGGCACGTGCCTGGAGACGATCCGTCGCCGCACCGGCTCACGCCCGGAGTTGTGATCGCTGAAGCTGAAGTTGCAGGGTTCACGGCCTTCGCTCCCACCTTCTTTCCCGGGTCTCCTCCCCCGCAAAGCATCGAGCCTACGTACGCAGTGATCGCCGAGCCACGCACCAACGCGTGAGACATCTGTTGATACCGTGCCATTGCTGTCGTCAGCACGGATTACCCGCACCACAAAAGTACATCCAGGGCTAAGCGGGGAGAACCCCTGAGGTTTTCCCCGCTATCACCGCCGACCCGTAACTGACGAAAGAAGAGCATCGCCAGATGGGCTGTCAGCTTGCTAGCACAGTGGACATCACCTTGAGGCCCAGCTCCATGCCTCTCCACGGCAAGCCGCTATGGAAAGGATTTCCAGCCCGGAAACGCCACGGAAGGTACATGCCAAGCATCATCTTGCCGGCACGCCAGGCTCGTGACGTTCCTACGCGATAGTCTCCCATTGCCTCTGGCCGGACTTCCACAGGGAGATCAGGCCTGCCTGTTACGCGCAAGGGCACTTGCGCAAAAGTCGCCCGATTGAACTCCTCCATGACACACATGCTCACCGGATCAAAGGTCACCTCGGGAATCCGCCCCTGCACCAGACTTGCAATCCGCTCGGCGGCTACGTCGCCCTGGAGAAATGCCAGGAAGGCCTGCTTGACAGGAAAGTCGCTGGCATCACCAACGGCATAGATCTCCGGAAAACCACGAACCTGTCGGGTGTCCTGATCGGTCTGGAGGAACCCGCGCTCATCAGCAGGCAACCCCGGGAAAGCCGTAGCCGCCGCATATGGAGGGAAAGACACCAGGAGATCGAACGGCACCTCTTCACCATTGTGGTAGATTGCTTTGCCCTGCTCGATCCTCTCTACCACAAAATCCGTATGCCCCTCGATCTTGCGTTGTGTGAACTCGCCGAGCACGGTCGTGTGCAAGCGTGGTCCGAATGCCTGGATGAAGGAGTGCTCGTACGTTGTCCAGATGAGGTCGACGTGCTCCCGCGCGCTGTGCTTACGGAGCCACGAATCGAGCATCATAATCATCTCATAGAGTGGCCCGGAGCACTTGTTGTTGGGCGGCACAACGAAGAGCACCCGCTGGTGCTTGCCTTCCACAGCTGCGGTGAGCAAGTCGTGGAAGGCAGGTTGCAACTCAAGCATCGCGGTGGGGGTAAAGATCGTCTTTGCGTATGTTCCGAGGCCCGGGATCTCCTCAGGACGCATCGTCGCTCCCGTGGCGACGATGAGGTAGTCGTACGGGTAGGCAGCGTGGTCGGCTTCCACGCGCTTTGCGACGGGGTCTACTTCGTGAG
>JAMCTA010000165.1 GCA_023381895.1 Chloroflexota bacterium | reverse complement strand
TCGATCACCACACTATTCATAATGCCGTGACCAGGTGCGCATTGCTCCTCAGACTCCCGGGAGAGATTCCAGCGGGACTAAGAGTTTCGAGTCTGGCATCCAGTATGGATGTCACGCCAACAATTCTCGACCTCTGTGGGCTGCCACTCATCCAGCCCACAGAGGTCGCTGGAGTCAGTCTCATGCCTCTATTGAGAGGTGCTCCTAGCGTGCGCCTGTCAGCGCCGATCGGCGAAGCCTCCCGTCAGGTGAGTCATGGCGTCGTCACGCCCGAATGGCGCCTCATCGAGCCGATTACGGCTCGCACCGATGGCACCCCGCTGCCTGATTTCCTCGGCCGGCCGCGCGATCCGCATATTCAGCTCTTCGACCGGCATAGCGATCCTCACGAGCAACACAACGCCGCCACACAGCACCCGCAGATGGTCGCAATACTGAAACGCCTTATGCGAGAGCGCCTGGACCGGCTTCATCCCTACACTGGAGTAGATGATCCGTTCCGTCACTGCTCGCTGACACTGGACTTCGAGACGATGGTGGCACGGCACAACGCCCGGGCCACGTCCGCCTGAACCCTGTGCTGGAACTGCTGCTCTAGTGGTCAGAGGCCAACCCATTGGTCGAGACGATGCCCGTTCGAAGCTACGGCAGCATCCTGTCGAAGATAACTGTCTGGTGCACTTCTACAAGGGGATGGCATAGCGTTCAGAAATGTGCGGTTCTCTCCCGATAAGTAAGGCTTCCTACGAGGGCTAGCGGGTAGCTGGAGTCGAGCGTAACTCTTCAACCTTATGCGCTGTTTCAACAAGCAGCTTGTTGAAAGCCTCTTCAAACAACCTGACGCCATCGTTCTCGAGCTCATCGGTCAACTCTTCAAAACTGATGTTGAGGTTTGCCAGGAGCTGAATCCGAGCACGCGCGACGTCTACGTTTTCCTTCGCGGTCAAACCGCGCACGGCACCATGCTCGCGGAAGGCATCAATGGTCTGCGGTGGCATGGTGTTGACGGTCTGCTCCGCGATGAGCTCCTCCACATAGAGAACATCACGCCGCTTCGGATCCTTCATACTGGTGCTGGCCCATAGAGGCCGCTGCACTTGAGCCCCTTGTGCTGCGAACGCTGCGAAGCGCGGATTCGCTGAGCTGAAAATCTCCTCGAAGCGGGCATAAGCGAGCTTCGCATTGGCTATCGCGATAGTGCCCAACAGACTCTCGAGCTGGGCTCGCTCGCCATCGCTTGTTGAGGCTGCGATCCTGCCACGTAAGGTCTTGTCCACGATGGTGTCCACACGGCTTACGAAGAAGCTTGCGACCGAGGCCAGATCTCGAATCGGAAGACCTGCCTTCACGCGCGCTTCCATCGCCTCGATGAAAGCCCAGGCTACCGCCTCGTAGTGATCCAAGGAGAACAGCAGGGTCACGTTGATGTTGATGCCCTCGCTCAGGCACTGTCGGATTGCCGGTACACCCTCAACCGTACCCGGAATCTTGACCATCACGTTCGGCCGGCCCACAGCCTGCCACAAGCGCCTCGCTTCAGTGATCGTCTCCTCTGTGTTGCGAGCGAGGTTTGGCGCGACTTCGATGCTTACGAAGCCATCGCGATGCCCCGCCGCTTCCCATGCGGGGCGAAGCACGTCGGCAGCACTTCGAATGTCCTCAAGCATGAGTGCATCGAGAATTGTAGGGGTCTCCTGACCCTTGCCGAGGAGTTGGCGGATCGCACCGTCGTACTCGCTCCCTGAGCCAATGGCCTTCTCGAAGATGGATGGGTTCGACGTCACCCCGCTGATGCCATCCTCTTCGACGAGCTGCTTGAGCTGACCAGTTTGGAGTTGCCCTCGCGTGATATTGTCCTGCCAGACGCTCTGCCCCAACCCCTCCAACTTGCGCAGGCGATTCGTGGAGGCGTTCTGTGCGACCGAAGCCACGGTGCTACTCCTTAACTCTGCAGTGTCCATCGCGCCGCCACAATGAGCTAGCGCACGTTGCGGCGGTACTCCTATAGGCATTGTCCCAGAAACTTGAATCTTCTGCCAGCTCTTCCAACAGTCATCGTACACCGTGAGCACCAGGATAGAGGTGATCTGGCAACGCTATAGCAGGGCAGCATCAGAGCGCTGCCTCTCCGGGCAGCCGACATTGCGGATAGCACCAGTGCCAACCTGTGGGCGGAGACACCGCCGTGGTAGCTTCCTCGAAGGAAGAATGACGTCTCTACCTGAAAACCGACGTCGTCTACAATGGTAATAGTGGCAACTCGTTGGGAAGGGCTATTTCATGGTGGCGCCACTGTCTCGCCGCACCGTCATCAAGTCCCTCGGCTCAGCGTCTCTCAGTTTCACAGTCGCAAGCATTCTCGCCAGTTGTGGGCCAACCGGAAGGCCAGCTGCTGCCAAGGTGAAGTTCGAATACTGGCACAGCTGGTCGAATCCGCCCATCATCACAGCGGTAGCGGGGGCGTGTGATCAGTACAACGTCCAGCATCCCGACCAGGAAGTCATTCCACGCTGGGGCATACCTGCAACTCGCGGTCTACTGGCCGCTGCGGGAGGGCAGCCACCCGCCGTATTCACCCTCTATCCCGGCGGCACACTTTCAGCTTGGGCCAATAACGGCGCACTGCGCGGCCTCAACGAGTATGTGAAGGCTAGCCACTACGACCTCAACCGTTTCGTCCAGTCCCAGATCGTCCACGCGATCTTCCAGGGGCAGCTCTATGCGTTGCCCCTGGGAATGGGCGCGTATATGCTCTACTATAATCGCAAGATCTTTGCGGAAGAAGGTATCCCCTCCCCACCACAGACTCTTCAAGAAGCATTCGACATCAGCAACAAGATCAGCAAGAAATCAACCGCGGGCTATAGCCGCATCGGCTTCCTTCCATTCTCCGGCTTTGCTGGAAACGGATCAGGCTTTGGCCTCTACGCCTATCTCTTCGGTGGCAAGCTCTGGAGCGAGAAGAGGCAACAGTTCACGATTGACGCGCCTCAGAACCTGGTTGCTCTCAAATGGCTACAAGAATACTATCAGCGCTATGGTGCCACGAGTGTTGATGAATTCACGGCAGGTTTCGGTAGCCAGGCACAGGACCCGTTCTTCGCAGGAAAGCTCGTCTTCGAGATCAACGGACAGTGGGAAGTCTTCAATGCCCACAACTTCAAACCAAACCTCGACTATGACGTCGCGCCGATCCCCTACGACGAGCAGCACCCTGAGCTCAAGAACTCGACACAGACTCGAGGGAACTCTCTGGTGCTCCCCAAGGGGTCAATGCATCCCGAGCACGGCTGGAGCTTCATCACGTGGATGCAAACGGGAGACGCCCCCGTTATTATGGCCCGAGCTGTCAACAACATGCCAGCGGTGAAGTCGTACCTCACCAACAAACAGCTCACTTCGATAGACCCGCGCTACGCTCACTTCTTGGAATACCTTCGCTCGGGGAATGTCCAGCCACAATGGCCAGCAACGCCGGTTACAAGCCTGCTAGCGAACACGCTTCAGACTGACGTCGATGCTGCAACACACGGGAGTGAAACAGCCACGGCGGCACTCGCCCATGCTCAGAGCGTCATGGAGCAGAACCTTGCTCAGGCTCAACTTCGTCAGCGCCAGCCCTAGCAGTGAGAGCTGATACGCCCGAGACACGATCTCGCTGCTGAACCAAACTAAAGGAGTAAGCTTGTGGCAACGATAGCCAGAAGCCGCGCTGAGACTTCTGCCCCGGTCTCGGTCGCGATGCGACGGCGCAACACACGGGTCGGTATACTCTTTGCCCTGCCATTTCTCATCGGGTTCCTTACCTTGCAGGTCTATCCACTCATCGCCTCCTTCTACTACAGCTTCACGCAGTTCAACGTCTTCCAGTCACCGATCTGGATCGGGGGACAGAACTACGCTCAGCTCATCCACGATCCTCTCTTCTGGACCTCGCTGCAAGATACGTTCTTCATGGTGGTCATCGGCATTCCCATTCAGCTCGTCCTGGCGTTCCTGAAGGCCAGCTGCTGCCAAGGTGAAGTGAAGGGAATCGCTGTCTTCCGTACCCTTGTCTATCTCCCAACCGTCACTCCGATCGTGGCTTCCTCGCTCCTGTGGCTGTGGTTGCTCAATCCGGTGTACGGCCCCATCAACTTTGTATGGGTACACCTGCTGCACACACAAGGCCCCGGCTGGTTCGCGACGGCGGCATGGGCGAAGCCGGCCATGATCGTCATGGGCCTATGGGGTATCGGGACGGCAATGATCGTATTCCTGGCAGCCCTTCAGGGCGTACCAGAGCAACTGTACGAAGCAGCACGGATCGACGGTGCGAACGGCTGGCAGCGAGCGCTCCGTGTCACCCTCCCACTCATCTCACCAGCAACTTTCTTTCTGCTCATCACACACGTGATAGACACGCTGCAGATCTTCGCAAGCGCATACGTCGTCGCCAGTGGCGGCGGGGGGCCGCAGAACGCGCTACTCTTCTATGCGGTCTATCTCTACCAGAACGCGTTCAACTACCTGAAGATGGGATACGCATCAGCGATGGCCTGGCTCCTATTCATCGTCATCGTGTTCCTGACGCTGCTCATCTTTCGCTCCGGCCGCCGCTGGGTGTACTACGAAGGGTAAAATGCATTGTCTCAACGCACACTTGTATTCGACGCACCTACGATCCGGCGTCACCGTTCTAGGTCTTTTCTGACGCCAGCGCCGCGTTATCTGATACTCACCATCATTGGGCTGCTCTTCGCCTTCCCCTTCCTCTGGATGGTGGGCACGTCGCTCAAGACAACGCAAGCCGTCTTCAAAGTGCCACCTCAGATCCTCCCGATCCCACCGCAGTGGTCTAACTACGCCGTAGCGTTCACGCAAGTGCCCTTTCTGCTCTACCTCCGGAATACGCTCATCATTGCCGTGTTCGGAACCATTGGTGCACTCTTCTGTGCCTCTCTGGTGGGCTACTCGCTCAGTCGCGTCGATTGGTGGGGAAGACGCTGGCTCCTGCCACTAGTACTGGTAAGCATGATGCTGCCATTCCAGGTGAAGATGGTGCCAACGTTCTTGATCTTCACCTGGATCCATTGGATCGGAACATTCCTCCCACTCATTGTGCCCAGCTTCATCAACGTGCCGCTCTTCATTTTCCTCATGCGGCAGTTCTATCTCACACTCCCCTTTGAGCTGGCCGATGCAGCGCGTGCCGATGGGGCAAATGAATGGCAGGTGTTCTGGTCGATCGTGCTCCCGCTCACGCGGCCAGCTCTCGCCAGCGTGGCCATCTTCTCTTTTCTGGGCCACTGGAACGACTTTCAAGGGCCGCTAATCTACCTCACGCACCAGAATGATTTCACGCTCTCCATCGGTTTGCAGGCGTTTCAGTCTGATCATGCCACCGAGTGGGCGCCCCTGATGGCTGCGGCCACAGTCTTCACGCTCCCGGTCGTTATCCTGTTCTTCGCATTGCAGCGCTATTTCGTCCAAGGGTTGGCAGTGACGGGGCTCAAAGGCTAGGGACGGAGGGCTCAGTCGCCTCGAAACTCGCGCGCAGATGTCACCACAGCTTGGGCCGCGCCGGTCATCAGCGCAGCATCGCTGCCAATCGCAATGAGCCGAAACCCCTGCTCCCAGCGCTGCCGGGCAGTAGAGGCTGTGCCAGTGAGGATACCTGCTACTTTCTCATGCCGCTGAGCAACAGTCACGATGTATTGCAGCGCGGCCTCATAGGTCGGATAGGTGGGCTCAAGCAGGGGAGGCAGGCCGAGCGACGCGCATAAGTCGTTGGGCCCGACGAAGAGGCAGTCAAAGCCGGGCAAGGCGGCGATCTCCTCGAGTCGGGAAAGGGCATCGGTATGCTCGACTTGCAGCGCCACCAGAACTTCGCGATTGGCCTCGGCAAGATACTCCGCTCGAGGAACACCAAAGCTCAACGGCGGACGCAGGCCCCCCACACTCCTCACCCCCTGTGGTGGATAACGGCAGGATGCGATGGCACGGCGAGCCTCATCAGGAGTATTCACCATCGGAATGACGATGCCATAAACACCAGCGTCAAGCACGCGCTTGATGAGGTTGACGTCGTTCCCCATCACCCGTGCGAGTGGCGCTACGGGTGTTCCCTGCATTGCCTGAAGCATCTGAATCAGCGTCTCAGTATCGGTAGGCGAGTGTTCAGTATCGACGACGAGGAAGTCGAACCCAGTGTAAGCGAGCAGTTCCGTGGCGATGGGACTCGCAAGATTGAGCCACGATCCGATGACGCCACGCCTGGTTCGCAGTCGAGAAAGCAACTGGTTCTGCATGTTTTGGCCCTCTTTCTCAGAAAGCACCGCCGGCGGGTGCACAATCGTTCCCGCTCACGACTGCGACAAAGGAGAATGTAGCACGCGCTACTGATCCCGCGGATCTGGCCGTCGTCGCCCCAAGCCCTGTGCGCGTCGGTGGACCGCGAGCACATACTGCTGCATCTCGAACATCACTCGCGCTGACCGCACCTCGGGATGCTCAGGACCGAATCCCCAGCTCTGGAGATGAGCAATACGTCGCTCCGCAGATTCCACCACAACCTGCAGCACGCGATCGAGGTCACTCTCGGGAACAGGCTTGCTTGCGCGCATTGAACCTCACTGACTCAGCTTCACTTCTGGCGCGAGTCGACAGAATGACCGAGACCGCCGTTACCTTACCATAGATAGACATCATGAAGACAGGCAGGAAGGAAGAGCGCCAAGGTGACGCTGCCATCCACCCCGTATCAACGGTTCGCCTATCCGGTGCTTCGCAGCCTCGATGCTGAAGCAGCGCACCACTATGCGCTCACTGCCCTCCAGACTCTGCAGCGCAACTCGCTTGCCCTCGCCATACTGCGACAGCTCTTTACAATCCGCCACCCTCGCCTCGAGCGGATGCTGTTTGGTGTTCGTTTTGCCAACCCTGTAGGCGTGGCTGCCGGCTTCGACAAGAATGGAGTCGCCGTCGAGGCGCTTGCAGCACTCGGCTTCGGTCACATCGAAGTGGGGACGGTCACTCCCCGCCCACAGCGCGGCAATGAGCGTCCGCGACTGGTCCGTCTCGTACGTGACGAGGCCCTTATCAATCGTCTTGGCTTTCCGAATGAGGGTATGCGCGCCATCATTCCGCGCTTGCCCCCCCGCGGCACGCGCACCTTTGTGCTCGGCATCAACATCGGCCCCAACAAGACCAGCGTCACAGCAGGCCGCGCAATCGACGACTACTTGGCGGCGCTCGACTACTGCGCTCCAGTGGCCGACTACCTCGCCATCAACATCTCTTCGCCGAACACTCCGGGACTGCGCAGCTTGCAACAGGCACAGAGCCTCGATGATCTCCTGACCTCGATTTTCCGGCACACATCCAATGAACGTATTTCCACACCAATCGCAGTGAAGCTTGGACCTGACCTCACTCGTGACGACCTGCGCGAGCTCGTGCGAGTGCTTATGGCCCATCCAGTCGCCGCCGTCATCGCGACAAACACCACGTCTTCCCGTCCAGCATCGCTACGGGATCCTCTAGCCACGGAGAGCGGCGGCTTGAGCGGGCGGCC
>JAMCTA010000010.1 GCA_023381895.1 Chloroflexota bacterium | reverse complement strand
CTGGCCAAGGATCTGGCGTGCATATGGGGATAGGGATTCGACGTAGCGGCGCTGCGCCTCAGCGTGCAGAGTGTCAAAGGCGAGGCTCGACTTACCCGAGCCTGAGAGCCCGGAGAAGACGATTAGCCGACCCTTGGGAAGTCTGAGGTCGATATTCTTGAGGTTGTGCTGGCGCGCGCCGCGAATAGTGATGAAGTCATCAGTCACAGTGTGAATGATTGTACCGGCCACCCGCCTGCTTCGGCTGGGCCGTGCACCTCGCCAGTCGCTGGGACTCCGTGAATAACGACGTAAGGTCGAGGAAGAGATGCCAGAGAGCTTGGGGTCAGGCCAAGCAGTTCTCTGAGAGGGTCCGGCTTGTGCTCTACCGTGCGCGTGCTGGACGCGACGCTGCCGGAAGGATGAGCGTGTTGCGCACACTCCTGACGCGAACGGCGATCGCCCAGATCAAGAGTGACAGTGACGCGATACCAAGGAATGGTTGCAACGGCTGAAAGATAGTGACCGCACCACTTGCACCCAGGAGCAACAAGACGATCTTGTTGCATACGGGGCATCCGACTGCTAAGAAGGAAAACACGCCGCCGAGGGTCAGTCTCTTTTCTTCCAGGCTGCACGTAGCTGGCAGCGCGTATGTGGCGCTGAGAACTCCGACCAGTGCGCACGTCGTGACGAGAAAGAAGGCGTTGAAGGGGGTAGTGGCGACCATGCGCTCGAAGAATGGATTGGGGATGACGGCGGTAGGGATGCCGATAATGAGCAGTGTTACCAGTGAGCCGACACTACCGTAAAGTAACATTCTCACTGGGAGAGGGAGCATTGCCAAGGTCTGTCCGGCCATCATCCCTCCCTCACTATATCTTGCCGCTCAAGTATAGCTGCGTCCTGAAGTAATGAAGCCCCTGGTGTCAGAGTCAGGAGGGATGGGACGGTGCTGTTCGACGGGGGGGCGTGTAGGCTTGTACACTGACATGTCATGTTGATGAGCACCTAAATTCGTGAGGGAGAAGTGCGGTGCACATTCGCGTGCGTCTTTTCGCCTCTTTGCGCGAGCTCGCCGGCACGAGCGAGAGTGTGCTGGCGCTCGCTGACGGGAGCTCTGTCCTGGATGCTTGGCAGGCGTGTGTCAGCCGCTGGCCAGCCCTGGAGAAGGTGAGGCAGTCGATCGCTCTCGCCGTGAATCATGATTTTGTCCGCGCGGATACTCTTCTCAAAGACGGAGATGAACTGGCGCTGTTGCCTCCCGTGAGCGGTGGAGCAGGCACTGTGGAACTCACCACGGAGCCTCTGAGTACCGACCGGCTTGTGAGCGCGGTTCTCCGGCCCAGCGATGGGGGGCTCGTGGTGTTCTCTGGGATCGTGCGGAATCACACCGATGGACGGAGTGTGCGTGCTCTCGAGTATGAGGCCTATCCGGAGATGGCCCTTGCCACACTCCAGCAGGTGGCCGTGGAGACTGAAGAGCGCTGGCCAATGGCCCGTCTGGCGATCGCGCACCGTCTCGGGTATCTCGAGGTGGGTCAAGTTAGCGTGATAGTAGCTGCGAGTGCTCCGCATCGAGCCGAAGCCTTCGCTGCGTGCCGCTATGGCATCGACCGCCTCAAGGAAATCGTCCCCATCTGGAAGAAGGAGTTCTTCGAGAACGATGAGACGATCTGGCCTCAAGGTGTTCTCCCTGGTACCGATATAGCATCTACTATTATAGAAGAGCGTGCGGGGCCAGCGTAGCAGCTAAATCAAACCAGAATGGCGTTGCGAAGGAGACCCTCACCCCCTACCCCTCCCCCAAGCTTGGGGAGGGGTGGCGAGCCTTGGCGAGCTGGGGTGAGGGCCCCGCCTTTCGCAACAGGCCCCGTGGAAGGATTTAGGGAGGTGCTCCGACTAGCGGTCGTTGGTGACCGGCTCCTAGGAGCCGGTATAGCGAATACGATAGCGAAAGAAGAGCTCGCTGCGCCGTTCATAGAGCGAGACGATCTCGACGTGGGCGTGGTCGAGATCGAACGGCTCCCCCTCGATCGTAGTGAGCACATCTCCGGCCACCACTCTTGGAGCAAAGGTCAAGAAAAGTTCGTCCAGCAGCCTCTGTCGCGTGAGGGAGTGCAAGAGGTGCGGCCCACCTTCAGCCAACAGCCAGCGGATACCGTATTTCTGACGCAGGGTGGCGAAGGCAGCACGGAGGTCCCCTTCCGCTGGGATGGAGACAAGCTCACAGTGCCCTCCGGAGGCGGCAATGCGGTGAGCCAGATCTGTATCCGGCGAAAGCACGACTGTCGGGATAGACGGCGCTGTAAATAGTGGTCCGTCTAGCGGGACGTTCCCAGAGCGGGAGACCACTCCCCACCGCGGCTCCGCCTGCTGGCCACGTGCGAGCCTCTGACCGATAAGCGGACTGGACAGCTGACTGAAGACTCTGTCGGATCGCACCGTGCCGGCCCCCTCGAGGATAAGATCTGCGCGTGCTCGGAGATGGCGCATAAGTGCCTGGTCAAGTGGGCTGCCAAGTCCGGTAGCCCGGCCGTTGACCTGTGCTTTGCCATCGATACTCGACACCATATTGGCAAAGACATAGGGACGGTCGCTCAAGACCGGGAAGAGAACGTGGTCATATATTCCTTCGGGGTCAGCATCCCACTCGCGTGCTGATGGGAGTAGCTCACGCAGCATAGCTAAGTCCGGCGAAATTCTAGACCTTAAGCGGTGATGTAGCTCGTAACCGTTCGGGAATGACGTCCTGCCGGAGTAGATCGTCTACCGTCTCCCGCCGAACGATCACCTCGGCGGTACCATCGCGGACAAGAATCATCGCCGGGCGGGGGAAGCGATTGTAGTTGCTTGCCATAGCATAGTTGTAGGCGCCAGTGGCGAGGACCGCCAGTATATCTCCCGCTGCGGGAAACGGCAGATCTACCGAGGGGAGCAAAGTGTCGGTCTCGCAGTGACGCCCTGCGACGCGGACGGTGAAGGTTGCCGCTTCCGCCGCACGATTCGCGAGAAGCGCCTGGTAGCGCGCGTCGTACATGAGAGGACGCGGATTGTCGGAGAGGCCGCCATCAATCGCAACGTACACACGCTCACCGGGCGCCGCAGCGATGGGAGCGTGCTTGATTGGTCCGACCGTGTATAGGGTCAAACCGGCTTCACCAGCGATCGAGCGACCTGGCTCGATACCCAGGTGGGGTGTGCCCAAGTCGTAGCGGTGTAGAGCTTTGGAAAAGGCAGAGGTGAGCTGCTTCGCAAAGCTCTCTATGGATGGTGGCAGCTGCTCTGGAAGATACTGGATTCCGAGACCACCACCCAGGATGAGATCGCGAATAGTCAGCTGGTAGTGATCGCGCATAGTGGCTGCAAACTGACAGATGATGTGCGCAGCAGCCTCGTGGGCTTCGGTATCGAGCAGTTGCGAGCCGACGTGGGCGTGAAAGCCGGTAAGGTGCAACTCCGGATGTCTGAGGGCTTCGATAACCCCGGCTTCAGCGGCGCCATTGCTGATGTTGAACCCGAACTTCGTGTCGTCTTGTCCTGTGCTGATCTTGCCGTGGGTGTGGGGATCGACACCCGGCGCAACACGTAGGACGATAGTGGGGCGTTTGAGGAGACGCTTCGCAAGCTCTGCCAGCTGTGACAGCTCGAGCATGCTGTCGACGACGATCCTGCCGACCCCCTGGTGCAATGCCAGCTCCAGCTCGCTCTGCAGCTTGAAGTTGCCGTGAAGCGTGATCCTGTGCGCTGGGAAATCAGCAGCAAGTGCGGTGGTGAGTTCTCCGCCTGAGGCTACGTCGAGCTCTAATCCTTCCTGTTCAACGATGCGGGCGACCGCTGTCGTGAGCAGCGCCTTGCCTGCATACGCTACGCCTGTGTGAGGATAGCGTGCCTGAAAGGCCTGGCGGTAGGCGCTGCAACGCCCGCGCAGCTCGGCCTCGTCGAGGACGTAGAGTGGTGTGCCAAATTCCCGCGCAAGGGCGACGGTGTCGCAGCCACCGACCTCAAGATGCCCTGCGGCATTGATGCGCTGGGTTCCCTGGAGCGTCACCACGCTCGAACTCCCTCATGCTCGCTATAGAAGCCTGCATCGACGACCGTATTGCAGACACTACGCCTCAAAGAGTTGGATGACCTTGAGCCGTAGTGAGCCCAAGAAAGAGATTCCTGCTACTGGAGCTTGCGTAGCTGTTCCAGCTCCACGTCGATGCCCTGCCAGTTTCCTGGAGCGGCCTCGATGAACTTGTAGACGATGTTGCCATCCTTACCAAGGATGAACGTTGCCCGCTCGTTGACGGGGCCAGCCTCGCGGTAGACGCCATAAGCTTTGATGACATTGTGGCGGGCGTCGCTCAGGATCGGGAAGCCGTTGACGCCACAGCGACCGGCAAACTCCTTTTGCGCTGCTCTCTGATCGGCACTGATCGCGAGGATCTGCGCCCCGAGGTCTGTGAAGTCCTGGAGACGGTGTTGGTGCTGGCTGAGCTGTAACTCGCAAACACCGGTGAATGCCATTGGAAAGAAGAAGAGCACAACCGGCCTGCCACGGAAATCTGAAAGTCTGACGGTGTTCTGCTCAGTGTCAGTGAGCTCAAAGTCCGGAGCCTGTTGACCGACTTCAACCACAGTAGTTGTCTCCCCTGCTAGGCAGCACATTCATTGTCCTGATAAAGGTAGTGTAGCGCCTTGCCATACCGCAAGGGTGCCCTATCTGGGGTAAGCAGTGGTGACACCGCCATCGACCGTGATCGTGCAGCCGGTGGTCTTGGCGGACCGGTCGGAGCACAGGAAGAGTACGGCTTCAGCGACGTCCTCGGGAAAAATGTTCACTTTGAGGACCGAACGGAGGCGGTAGTAGTCTTCCAGTTGCTCCAGAGGGACTCCGTGGGAGCGAGAGCGTTCTTCGCGCCATTGAGGGTTCCAGATGGTTGATCCCCGGAAGACGGCGTCCGGAGCTACGGCATTGACGCGGATTCCGGCACTGCCACCCTCTTCAGCAAGACAGCGTGTCATCTGCAGCTCCGCAGCCTTTGCTGTGGCATAGGCCAGGACGTTCTTTGCAGCGGAGAGGCCATTCTTGGACGACATCACGACCAGGTTTCCCCCGGTTCCCTGCTGCCGGAAGATGCGGAAGGCAGTGCGCGCGGTCAGAAAATAGCCAGTAGTCATGACGTCGTGGAGGTGCTGCCACTCAGCCAGCGATGTCTCCTCGATGCTGTGCGATGCTGCCAGGCCAGCGTTCGCCACGACGATGTCAGCGCCACCGTACCGTAGAATAGCTTCCTCAAAGGCGCAAGCCGTGGACTGTTCGCTGGTGACATCACAGAGGAGTCCAATAGCCCGGCCGTGGCCGTTGCGGCTGTCGATGGCTTCAGCGACGGCGTGAGAGCCATCGACGTTGATATCGAGCACGACGAGGTGTGCCCCGGCTTGAGCCAGCCGGTGTGCAGTGGCACGGCCGATGCCCGACGCACCGCCTGTGATGACGGCAACACGCCCGCTGAGCTCATCCGCGGGTCGGCGCTGCTTCAGCTTGTCGCGCTCCAGCGGCCAGTATTCGATCTCGTAGGCTTGCTCTGGATGCAGCGTCGCATAGCGATCCAGCGCCTCCGCGCCACGCATCACTGCGATGGTCTGGCAGAAGTTTTCGAGCGCGGATGCCGCCGTGATGACGTCTGTTCCGGCAGCAACCATGCCTAAGCCTGGCAATAGCACGACGCGCGGAGCGGGATCGAGCATGGTCGTGCTCGCGGAGCAGTAACGTTGGAAAGCTGCTTCGTAGTCCTGCTCATAGGCCTTGACACTGATGTGAATGAGACCGGGTAGCTCTTGCTCTGCTACCGTCGCAGCGCCGTCGACCCAGAGCGGCCGGATACCCGTGTAGAGGACATAATCTGGAGTTGCCACGCCTCGCTTCGCCAGGTCGCGTGCCGTGGGACTGGCGAGGAATGCTGTCACGGACTCACTGTCATCGCGTTGGAGGATAACGTGATGACGCGACCCCAGGGCTCCCCGGAGCACAGGGAGAAGAGCGAGCCAGCGTGCTCGTGTATGTTCCGGCGGGAGGCGATTATCTGGACTACTGCCGAACGGATCACGCTTTCGCACTGCTGTGGCGACGGCCTCCTCCAGTGTGCTGATGGTCGCCCGGGTCCGCTCGTAGCACTCCTGGGAGGTGTTTCCCCAAGTCACGAGCCCGTGCTTCTCCAGAAACATCGCCTCGGCGCGAGGTCGTTCCTGCAGTGCGGTGCGGGCCAGCTTGCCAAGCTGGAAGCCCGGGCGGACGTAGGGTACCCAGACGGCGCGCTCACCGAAGATCTGCTCGACGAGCTCCTTGCCGTGTTCCGCTGCACAGAATGCGAGCGCCACGGTGGCGTGCGTGTGATCAATGTGGGGAAACGGGAGGAGAGCGTGCAGGAGCGTCTCGATCGAAGGTCGTTTCGCCTGCTGATTGATGAGTGCGTGACGCAGGTAGTCGACCATGTCGGAGTCTGTGACCTCATCGCGCTCACCCAAAGCGACGACGTCATCGAGGCGGAGCGGCGAAAAGTCAGCGCCCTCACACGTAGCGAGGTCGACGCCGCTCGCTTTCACGAGCAGGGCCGGAGTGGGGTGGCCGCGAAAGTCGGGTATCACCGTCTTACCTGACGTGTTCCCGCCCCCAAAGTTCACCAGATTCGGGGTGGTTCCTAGGAGTCGCGATCGGTACACCAGCAGGTCAAGCTCACTGGCCCCCTGCACCTCGTCATTGCGCCAACGGCTATCCACCGCGCTTCCTTCCCGTCCCGTGTGAGTCCCTTCGCGCCGGCACTATAGCATTGCTGAAAGACTGACGTAAGTGGCACTACCTTGACATCCCTGGAAGTCTATGCATATGATCATTATCTGGGCACGTTAGTTCTATATCACGGCTTTCATCGGTTCGCATGGTGCTCCCCAGAGTGTGTAGCCAGCTAGTCCTCGGGTGGATGATTGTGGATGAAGTCGACTGCGCTGGCCGCGTGCCGCTCGCGTGGAGCACATCCGCGAACGCGATGATGTGGTGATTGGAGTCCCTGTGATGTTCTTGAGTCGCGTCGCTGCTGGGGCCATCTTGTTGTCACTTACCGTTCCTGCTGGCATCCTCCTGGTGGAACACCGGGCGCATCTGCGATCCGCTATGCGCGGGTTGATGCGGCAATGGCAGCTGGCGGTGCGAGCGGCCTTCCTCCTCTGGGTCCTGCTCGCCAGTGCGGTCGCCCCTGCGATTTCGGGAATCTCGCCGGCCTTTGCGCAAACGAATGTCGGCATCGGCTCGACGCCAACAGCGACACCCACTGCCAAGAGTACGAGCAGCGTTACGACTGCGACGAGCACCTCAACGAGAGAGGGGAAGCAGACTGGAACAACGGCAGAGGCTGGCTTGAGCCTCACTTACGGGCCAAAGGAGCCCTACTATAGCGACGTACTTGCCCAATGGAAGAAAGACGGATACAAGGACGCGACGCAGTCGATCGCAATCCCAGTGCTTGGCTACTCCGAATCATCTGGCGGGAGCTACTGTGAGGGGCCATCGCAGGCGGAACGAGCCGTCGAGCAAGCGACAGGGACAAAGCTTGCCCAGGCTGCGCAGACGCCGTGTGTTCCGGCCCAGCCAGGCACGGCACAGCTTCCGGTGGCTTTGCTTCAGGCCAACCCGGAGCTCGGCAACGTGACGATGTGTACGCGCGATATCAGCGCTCAATCGGCCAAGCAAGGCTACTGTGTGGCGACTGTGGGGGGAAAGCAGAACGTTCTCCTGTGGAACAACGAGGATGGGTCACTGACCTGGAAGTTCAATGTGCGGCAGGCGGGACTTTACAGCTTGCAGGTGACCTACTATCCAGTCCCGGGGAAGGGCGCGTCGATCGGGCGTGAGGTGCTCATCGATGGCAAGTACCCCTATCTGGAAGCGCACCGTATCGCTTTCAGTCGCGTCTGGGTCAACGCCGGTCCTGTTACGGTTGACAACCAAGGCAATGACATCAGGCCGCCAGTCAAAGAGAAGCGATACTGGCGCACAGTGTTCGCCAATGACTCGCTCGGTATGACGCGGAATCCTCTTGACTTCTACCTCTCACCGGGTGAGCATACACTCACGCTCCACGCCATTCGAGAGCCTATCGCTATTGGCGCTCTTGCTTTCGTGCCTCCTCTGGAGCAGCCAACCTATACGCAGGCGCTGGCAAAGTGGCAGTCTGAGGGCCTTCAGCCTGTACATAATGTAGTTCTGAACATCCAAGCCGAAGATGCTGTCGCTCGCAACGATCCCACAATTCGCGATGAGTCTTCTAGCGATCCTTTCAGTGAGCCCTATTCATTTGGCCATTTCCGCCTCAATACGTATGGTGGGCAGAGGTGGCGATCGGGAGGCCAGTGGATCGAGTGGCGCTTTGCGGTGCCCCAAAATGGGCTCTACGAGCTTACGTTCCGAGTGAACCAAGCAGGACTCGGTCACATGCGGGTGTATCGCGATATCCAGATCGATGACAAGTTCCAATATCAGCAGCTGAAAGAGTTTCCAATCAACTTCTCGCTCTTTTGGGAAAATGTGTGCGTCTGTAATGATCAGGGGCAGCCGTACCTGGTGCACCTCACGAAGGGTGTGCACGTCCTAAAGATGACGGATAGGGTGGGGCCAATCAGTCAGACGGTCCAGGATCTCCAGACCGTGGTGGCAGAGCTGGGTTACTGGCAGCGCCGGATTGAGCTCATCACGGGACCCAATCCTGATCCGAATCTGGAATATAACCTGGATCAGAAGATGCCGGATATGCTCCCGGCATTTCGCGATATGGTTGCCAAACTCAACAACAACATCGCACTGCTCACGAAGCTGAACCTGGGCCAGATGCCTGACACGGCCAACTCGCTTGTCACTGTGCGTGACTTTCTCAAGCGCCTCATCAACAGACCTGATGTCATCGCATCAAATGTTACCAATCTCGATTCCTACAGTCAGCAGCTTGCAACCTGGCTGCTCAATGTGCAGCAGGAACCGGTCTGGATGGATCGCTTCTATGTCGCAGGGCCTTCCTTCCAGGTCCCACCAGCTGAAGCTCCATTGTGGGAGCAAGCCATCTTCACGGTCCGGGACTTCTTCGGGTCCTTCATCTTCAACTACACGGGCATAGGAAGCATCTATACTCCGACACCGGGTCATCCTGTGATCGACGTGTGGACGGCTCGAGGACAAGAGTGGGCCATGATTCTCAAGGAGATGATCGAGAGCAATTTCACGCCGAAGACAGGGATCTACGTCAATCTCCACGTCTTTCCACCAGGGACTCTCGGGGGCGCTCAATCAGTGCTGCTGCTTGCCTTGACTTCTGGCGCGGCTCCAGATGTGGCAACGGGCGTCGATGCCAACACTCCAGTGGAGTTCGCCATCCGCGGAGCGATTTATCCGCTCGATACGTTGCCTGGTTTCAAGGATGTGGCCCAGCAGTTCCTGCCTGGCGCCCTCGTCCAGTTCAAGTACCCCTCTTCCGGACCGAACAGCCACATCTACGCGTTGCCCGAGACGCAGAACTTCAACATGCTCTTCGTGCGTACGGACATTCTCAAGGCACTCCATATGCAGCCACCTCAGACCTGGGAGGAGGTCTACAACATGATGCCGACGCTCCAGGAGAATGGCATGGAGTTCTATTACTCGACGAGCGCCGACATCCAGACGGGTGGTTTCAGCCCGTTCCTCTTCCAGCACGGAGGGGCTTACTACACCACTGATGGCTTGCGGTCTGCCTTAGACACTCCGCAGGCACTCTCTGCCTTCAAGCAGTGGACCGGTCTCTACACCGACTACCGTGTTCCAGTGCAGGCGAACTTCTACAACCGCTTCCGTACCGGCGAGATGCCTGTAGGTGTTGCCGATTACAACACCTACATCGCCCTGTCTGTCGCGGCACCAGAGCTCATCGGCCGCTGGCGCATGCTCCCGATGCCTGGGACACCACGGGGCAACATCATTGACCGCTCCGCGGGTGGCTCAGGCGAGACTGTGTTGATGTTCCAGAAAACGCAGCACAAGCGGGAGGCGTGGCAGTATATCAAGTGGTGGCTGTCGGCTCCGACCCAAGAAGAGTACGCGAACGAGATCGAAGCACTGCTCGGGGTGTCGGCTCGCTGGAACACGAGCAATGTCGATGCTTTGCGTAGCTTGCCGTGGCCGCAGCAAGACATTCGCGCTATCCTCGATCAGTGGCAGTGGTTCCGGGAACAGCCGGTTGTTCTCGGTGGATATTATACGCCACGCTACCTTGCTAACGCCTGGAATGAGGTCGTGCTGTCAGGGGCGAACCCGCGGGAGGCTTTGCTGCAGGCGGTCCGGAACATCAATCGCGAGATGGAGCGCAAGCAGGTGGAATTCAACGTCAAGGTACCGAAACCAGGTCAACCCGTCGCTCAATCCGGAGGCACGGCCCAATGAGCGCTTGGCGGGCGCCGGCGGTATTGGTCTGCGAGACGGAAGGGGCGGAGTAGAATATGGCACGTGCTGTACCTGCCGCGCGCGCCACCATCCGGAGCGCTGGCTTCGTTGCTTTCTGGCGCCGGTGGGGTATTTACTATCTCATGATGACTCCCTGGCTCATCATCTTCTTCGTATTCACGGTGCTGCCCGTGCTTGCGGCGGTGGGGCTGAGCCTCACATACTTCAACCTCCTCGAGCCACCGCGGTTTCTCGGATTGACCAACTATCAGCTTCTCTTCGTCGATGACGACATCTTCTACATCACGCTGCGCAATACACTGTACTTTGCCTTCATCACAGGACCCTTAGGCTTCTTCCTCTCGTTCTTCTTTGCTTGGCTCATTCATCAGGTTCGAGGCCGGGCGTACTTTTCTATTGCGCTATATGCCCCAGCTATGACGAGCTCGATCGTGCTGGCTACCTTCTTCAAGCAGAACCTGTTCTCAGGTGACCAGTACGGCATTTTGAACCACTTCTTGATCTCTCTCGGGGTGATCCAGAATCCGGTCATCTGGCTTCAGAATCAGCAGACGATGATGCCTGTCGTCATCGTGGTGACCCTGTGGGCCAGCATGAACACGGGATTTCTCATCTGGCTGGCCGCTCTTGGAAGCGTACCCCAGGATTTGTATGAGGCGGGGCGTATCGATGGAGTCCGCAGCCGGCTTCAGGAGATGTGGTACATCACGCTACCGTCGCTGAAGCCCCAGATCCTCCTGACGTCGGTGCTCTCCATCGTGGCGGCGTTTGGTCAGTTCCAAATTCAGCAGCAGCTCGCTGGACTCCCTAGCCCCCTGTATGCGGTTGACACCATCGTGATGCACATGCTTGACTATGCTTTTATCCGCTTCGAGATGGGCTACGCCTCGGCGATTGCAGTGATTCTCTTCTTGGCCTCCTTCGGGTGCTCTCGTTTGCTCTTCCGGATCTTTGCCTCTGATGACTGAGCGCGGCAGGACACCAAGACTTAGGAGCCACAGTGCCGGCTGCGGCAGAGAGGAGCAGACGTGGCTGTTGCCGTACGATTCCT
Source organism: Chloroflexota bacterium (assembly GCA_023381895.1). Next base: position 21,011 of record JAMCTA010000010.1, on the reverse strand, counting down.
AGGGCGCAGGCGGCGTGTTTCCATCGGCAGCACACGCGTGCATAAAGATCCGGTCGGAATCTACGTCGTCCTGATCCCGATGTCTATAGTGGCGATTCTTCCGCTCGTCTTCATGGTGTCACAAGCACTCAAGCCGATCGATGAACTGCTGAAGTATCCTCCTGATCTTATCGTACAGCACCCCACTCTCTTGAACTTTCAGAACCTACTCATCGCGACTTCATCGACGGCGGTCCCATTCTCGCGCTACATCTTCAATAGTGGCTGGACCACCCTTGTCCAGGTGGTCGTCGGGGTCACCATCGGCAGCATGTGTGCCTATCCGCTAGCCAAGATCAAAGTGCCTGGAGCGAGTTTCATCAATGCGTTGATTATCGCCGCTATCGCCTTCCCTGCTGAAGTGCTGGCGATCCCGAACTACTTGGTCGTGTCCTCCTTGCACATGGTGGATACCTACTATGCACTTATCATCCCTGCTCTTGGCGCGTCGTTCAACGTGTTTGTGATGACGCAGTTCATGTCGCAGATTCCCACGGCATGGCTCGAAGCGGCCAAGATAGATGGTGCTGGCGAATGGACGATCTTCTGGCGGATCGTGATGCCGAATGTGCGCCCCGCCATAGCAACGATCGCTTTCTTGTCGTTTCAAGTTGCGTGGAATTCATCAGGACCGGCCCTGATCTATGTTCGATCCGAGGCGATGCGCACGTTGCCGCTGGCTATCGCGACTCTTGGTGCGCAGACGAACATTGCGACCATCGGTATCGTGCAGGCCGCCGGTCTTCTGCAGTTCATTCCTAGCCTCATCATCTACGTGTTGTCGCGCACGCAGATGTTGCAGGCGCTTGCGCACACGGGCATCAAAGGGTGAGCAGTACTCCGTGACAGAAAGGACCGAAAGCTCGATGAAAGGACACTGGTGGCAGCGCATCGGTGCTGGCCTGTCGGCTGCCCTTCTCTTGAGCCTCGTTTCACCGCTCACCGCGTTTGCGAGCTACGGTAACGGGTACACGATCGATCCAAACCAAGCGATCGGTCGCGACCCAGCGCCGGTGTCGTATGTCTTCTCTCGCGATATGACCCTTATGGATCAGCTGAAGAGCACGTGGTCAGGCTCGTTGCGTAACCCGTCCGATCTCTTCTTAGATTCGCAGGGCGATCTCTGGATCGCCGACACAGATAACAACCGGATTATTGAGCTCAACCCTGAAAACAAGCTGCTACGCATCATCGGTCAGACGGAGAAGAACCAGCCTAAGACGGTGGCATCACTCAGCGGTCCTCAGGGTGTGTTCGTTACTCCTGATGGCACGATCTACGTCGCTGACTCGGGGAATAGCCGCGTGGCGGTCTTCAACAAGGATGGCCAGTTCGTCAAAGCGTTTGGCCGGCCCGCCACTCAGCTGCTCCGCTCGGATGCCAGCTACAAGCCAACGAAGGTGTTAGTAGACCGGCGGGGTTACATCTACGTCATCAATGGCGGAGGAGATTACCGCGGCATCATCGAAATGGATCCCCACGGGGTGTTCCGTGGTTTCTTCGGAGCCAACCACAACCAGTTCAGCCTCACGGCTCTCTTTACGCGTCTGTTCGCGACTGCGGAGCAGAAGGCCCAAATCGCCAGGGTACTGCCAAGCTCGGACAGCAACTTCTTCCTCAGCAACGACGGCTTCATCTATACCGTCTCGTCGACGGCTCAAATTGGGCAGATCAAGAAGCTGAACTCGCTGGGTGAGAACGTCTACCGCGTCACGCACTCTTCGTCGTTCTTTGGCCTCGTCAACAACTCGTCGCAGACATTCTTCGGCGAGAAGCCGCGCTATCCTGGTGACCAGATGCCCCAGTTTGTCTCGATCGCTACCGACAACGTCGGCATCATCTCAGCGCTGGATGCGGCCTCCGGAAAAATCTACCAATACGATCAGGAAGGCAACCTGCTCGACATCTTCGGCGGCAAGAGCAACAGCCAGGATGGCTACTTCGACTATCCGGCTGCCCTCGCGGTCCGGCCAGATGGCAACATCTATGTCCTGGATTCAAGCCGCAAGGACATCCAAGTATTTCGTCCGACGACTTTCGCCACGCTCATTCACGAGGCGAGCGTCCTGTATTATGATGGCAAGTATTCCGAGTCTGCTACCTTGTGGCGCGAGCTTCTGCGACTTGATGCGCACTACAGCCTGGCGCATCAGCAGCTGGGGCAATGCTACATACGCATGGGGGAATTCGGCGGTCCTTCGAGCGACTACGTGATCGCCATGCACGAGGAGCGGCTGGCGCAGAATCGTACAGACTACTCCGCCGCTTTTGCCCAGTACCGGCACGATTGGGCAAAAGAACACTTCTCGCTCTTGCTTGCCATCATCATTGGGACGGTTGTAGTGATCGCCCTGGTCTTACGACCGCTGGGGCGCCTAGTTGAGGCGGTTGTCGACATGGGGTGACCACGCTGCGCGGGGCGTCAGTGCTATCCACTGGAAGACGCCGTACTCGGGCCAATCCGCTAGCACTCACGTTCGCGCGACTCTTACGCCACTCAGTGTTGATCATCCGGCGTCCGACTCAGGCGCTCTGGGAGATCAAGTACGAGGGACAGTGGATTGCCGTCCCATTGCTGGTGCTCTTGGCGATCGTCGTGCGTTTGATCTCGATTCAGTTCACCGCGTACGAGTTCACGACGATTGAGCCGGAGGATACCAATCTCATTCTCGAGGTGGGCAAGATCCTGGCGCCGTGGGTGACGTGGGTCATCTCGTGCTATGGAATCTCAAGCATCTTCTATGGGGAGGGCACCTTCAAGAACGTTGCGGTCTGTAGCGCTTATGCCCTGCTGCCCTACGTGCTCTTTGAAGCTGAGTACGCTGTGCTCTTTTCCCACATCCTTTCGCTCGACGAGAAGGTGATCTACTACTTTGGGGAGTCGATCATCACATTCTGGATGTTCCTGCTCTTCTGGCTCCATTTGAAAGTTGTGCACGACTTTTCATTCGGCAAGAGCATCCTTGTGGCTACCCTGTCCGTGTTCGGCATGGTCGTGATCTGGGTCCTCGTTGCCCTGATCTACTTACTTACGCTGCAGATGGTGCAGTTCTTCCTCGAAGTTGGCTACGAATTTGCCACCCGGGGGCCGTAGGGGGCTCTTGGTGCACAGAACGAGGGGCAGTGAGGTGTTGGACGGCCGGGATGGAGAAGGCAACACTTGCGTGAGCACGAAGAACTGGTCCAGGTGGTGTAGCAGGCTGGCTGCTGTTTCCGGGGTGATAGCCTTGCTCTTGACTTCACCGCTGGCCGTGTATGCGGTCCACGGACCGATTATCCACAGCCAGTCGAGCGTTGGGATCACAGAGCCTACGCCGACAGCGACGCCGAAAGGGGGCAATACGCCCTCTTCGGGCACTGGCCCCAGCCAGGCCACGCCGTCGCAGCCCAACGCTACGGGCTCGAGACCAGTTGCCGTACCCACACCTGCTCCTCTCGCTCCGCAAGGACATGCGGTAACGACGACGGTGCCTGTGGGTTTCAAGGAGGAAGCGCAGGACTCGACACTCACACTCTACGTTGAGCCGTGCACTGGTCAGCTTGCCATCAAGGATAAGCGTAGCGGCATCGTCTGGCTGAGCAATCCACGCCCGGCCGGCGCTCCCGCCCCAACGTGTACGGGCTCAGCACCGCCAAGCCAGAACACCGCCAACCAAGAGACGACCCCGGTGTGGGAAATGCAGTACACGGATTATCAACGACAGGTTCCGAAGCTCTTGCTGTCGGGCTGGGATCCGACTCCACCTCAGATATCGCATCTACCGGACGGCGATACACGCCTCACCTTCACTCCGAAAGTGGCGCTCAAGGGTGCCCCGATCTCGTTTGCTATGGACATTCATCTTGGTGATGGCTACTTCGATGTGACCATTCCGCAGAATCAGGTCAAAGAGCAGATCAACGACCAGCAGCAGTCGGGCTATTACCTTCAGAGCATTGAGCCTCTCCCTTTCTTCGGCGCTGGCGCGGATGATGAACAGGGGTACATGGTGATCCCTGATGGCTCTGGTGCGCTCGTCCGCTTCAAACCCATCCATCCCGACTATCTCCAGCCTTTTAACGAAGAGGTGTATGGCCAGGATGTCGGCACGCCGTACTCGAGTGTAAGCTCAAGTTCAGGCTCAAGCTACTTTGGTCCATCGCAAGAGCCTGTGATGATCCCTGCTCTCGGCATTGCGACGAAGACCGGACCCGGTGGGAAGCCGCTGAATGCCGCGTTCGTGGAGATCGCCACGCAAGGCCAGTTTGATTCCATCGTGGATGAAGAACCGAGCGGCTACATTACGCGCTACTACCACGGTGGCTTCCAGTTCATCTATCGAAGAATGGCCGCATTTCCACGCAATCGCTATTCGTTCGTCAACCGCCTGGCTCTCCAAATGGTCGAAGGGAATCGTTCTGTCCGTTTCTACTTACTCAATGGTAGCCAGGCAAACTACTCCGGGATGGCTGCGGCTTACCGCCAGTACCTAGAGCACCACGACAAGATTCAGCCTCTGAAGGAGGCAAACGCACCGCTCAACCTTTCCCTGATTATGGGGGCCCGCAAGAAAGGACTCATTGCGTACACGCTCGTGCCGGCGACAACGTTCTCTGAGGCGCAACAGATTCTGCAGACGTTGCGCGACAGAGGAGTGGAACGTCTCCAGCTCACCCTTCAAGGATGGAATCGTGATGGCCTCTACCAGGCGATGCCGAACCGGATGCCGGCAGATGACCGGCTCGGAGGCAATGCTGGATTGAAGCAGCTCACCGCCTACGCAAAGACTCTCAACGTACCGGTGTATCTTCTCAATGACTTCGAGAGCGCCCTCTCTGGAGAGCGTGGCTACTTTGCCCATAACGATGCCATGCGTGGGGCCAACAAGCTCCCATTATTCAGCAACGGGGCAGGCCTTGGTCAATCCATTTATTTGCTGAATCCGATCGTAGAAATGAACAACTTCGTGCTTCGCGATGTCCCCAAGGAGAAGCTGCTCGGCGCAAGCGGAGCTGACATCCTCTACTTCGGTCAGGACATGGCCTACGATACGAACAGCGCGCATCCGCTGACACGCCAGCAATATGCGGACTGGAACATGAAGATTGTGGACTACGTGCGCCAGGAGCTCGGATCTGTCGCAGTTCAAGGTGGTAATGCCTACATTCTAGGCCACGTCAAGGACGTTCGTGGCGTACCGGTTGACGATAGCCACTGGCAGTTTGAGGACGAGGCGATTCCGTTCTATCAGCTAGTCATGCACGGCTTCATCCGCTACACGCCCGAAACCTATGCCAACTTGCGTAGCGATCCTCAGATCGAGTTTCTCCGAGAGGTGGAGTACGGCGCAGATCCAAGCTTTGAGCTGACGTATATGCCAACGAGTGGGCTGAATCGCGCCCTCGTCACTTACACTGATTGGAGCAGCACGTGGACAAACTGGATCGACGATCTCGTACGTGAGTACGAGGATGTCAATGTGCAGCTTGGCTCGACCTTCAACCAGTTCATGATCAATCATCAGCAACTCGCCCCGAACGTGTACGAGACCACCTATGCGAATGGCGTCCGGGTCATCGTGAACTACAGTCGTGAGCGCTTCACCAATGGAAAAGTGGCGGTTGATGCGCTGAGCTATGCCGTCGTTCCCGCCGGATCGTGAGCGCCCCCCGGCATACAGAGAAGTGAGGTCAGGACCGATGATACGTGCCCCAGCAGGAGTGCAAGTCTCCGGGCAAACGCCCAGTAGCACCCGGCGACATCCCCGATTCAGGCTCTCACTCGGAACTCAGAGGGCTCTCCAGGGTTACCTGTTCATTCTTCCTTGGATCGTTGGCTTTGTGCTGTTCTTGGCGTGGCCATTGATCCGGTCCTTCCTGCTCTCTTTCAATGAGCTCGAAGCGGTGAATATCAATAACGTCCGCTTCGTTGGGCTCGCCAACTATCAACAGGCGTTCTTCGTTGATCCACGTTTCTTCCCCATTCTCGTTGAGCAAATCAAGCAGACGCTCGTCAACACACCAGCTATTCTGATCTTCTCCCTCTTTGTGGCCATGCTTGCGAATCAAAGGCTCTTCGGTATCGGGCTGTTTCGGGGTATCTTCTTTCTTCCGGTCGTAATCGGCTCTGCTGAGGTGATCCAGCAACTCTTCAGTGAGGGAGTGGGGGCCAACACTTTTGGTGGCAATGCCGATGTAGCATCTTTTCTGCTGCAGTTCCTAGGGCCAACGTGGGCCGAGAACGTCATCCTAGTATTGGGGAGGATGAGCCTCGTGCTCTGGGCTTCTGGTGTCCAGATCCTCATCTTCATCGCCGGACTGAAATCGATCGGCCCCACGTACTATGAGGCTGGACGCATCGACGGCGCTACTGGCTGGGAGCTCTTCTGGAAGATCACCGTCCCTCTCATTTCGCCCTTCGTGCTCTTGAACATTATCTACACGGTGGTTGACACCTTCACAAACAGTTTTGCCGTCCAGGGAGTCGTCAGCCAGACGACCGGACAGTTTACACAACAGCAGGGAACAACGGTTCTCCAATATATTCAGCAGACAGCATTCTCAGGCCAGTTCCGGCTGGGCTACGCCGCGGCTCTGGGCTGGATCTACTTTCTCGTCATGTTCGTCGTATTGATGGTGGTGATCTGGTTCATGCGGAACCGCGTGTACTACGCGGGCGAAAAGTAAGGAGCGCGTCGATGGCATCGGTTGCACAGACTCGCGCCCGGAGCACGGCTGCGGTCACAGCTAGGCAGCGCTTCAACAGCTACTTCATGCTCAAGCTTCTGAAGACCGTTGTCACTCGGATCGTCACCTATCTGATCCTGGCCGATATTGCTTTTGTGTTCCTGTTCCCGGTCTTTTACATGGTGGCGACCTCCGTCAAGAGTATTCAAGATCTCACCGACCCGACGATTCAGTGGATTGCGTCGGGCATCGACTGGCAAAACTACATTCTTGCCTGGCAAGCCGTGAACTTTTGGAGCTCCTTCTCGAACAGCGCTCAGATCGCCCTGCTCGCGGGTGTTGGGCAAGTCATCTCGTGTGCCTTCGTCGGGTATGGCTTCGGGCGCATTCCATTCCCAGGTCGCGAGCTGATCTTTCTTCTAGTGATTTTCACATTCTTGGTGCCACCTGAGACGATCATCGTGCCGCTGTTCATCCTGTATAAGACGATGCCTCGATTGGCGATCGACCTGAACTTCGCGGCATTTCCCCATATCGTGAGTGTGAGCGGGTCGTTTGGGCCGGGAAAGATCCTGGAACATGGGTGGATCGACACCTACTGGCCATTCATCTTTCCTTCGTTCCTTGGCGAGGGTCTCAAAGGTCCTGTGTTCATTCTCATCTTCCGGCAGTTTTTCCGTGGACTGCCATGGGAGCTCGAAGAGGCGGCACGAGTCGATGGGGCTGGTCCGTTCGCGACTTTCTTTCGAATTATGCTGCCACTCGCCAAGCCAGCCATCCTGGTGACGTTCCTGTTCTCGATCGTCTGGCACTGGAATGACTATCTAGAGCCCCTTATCTATCTCAATCGTCGCGAGCTCTACACCCTTCCGATGCGTCTCTCGGTTCTCGGGCAGACGCTCAACGATGTCACCGGTGGGGCCGGAGCAGATTTCTATAATGAGGCGCTTGCCATGGCGGCGTGTTTGCTCGTCATCATGCCGGTGCTCATTCTCTATCTCTTCACCCAGCGATTCTTCACAGAGAGCATCGATCGCACTGGCGTCGTCGGCTAGTTCTATACTGTGATCGGTCGTGAATGCAGTGCACCAAAGGCTTGATGCCAGTCACGAGGGGCGCGAGTGCTGGGTAATGGCCGTTGTGTCCCAATCCTTGGAACACGTTAGGAGGAGCACTTTGCCACGCAGACGGTGAGATCCGGCGGCCGCGAGCGCCCCGCCGTTGGCGCGGCTATCGATGCGTCGGTATACTGCGGTATTGACCACTAATTTTGAGGTGCCTCCGATGGCCGTCGAGCGCTCGTTGCCAGATCTTCATCTGACGTCGTTGCGTGTCTTAGGCATGGAGCCCCTGCACGACAGCCTACTCCGTGAGCTGGCGACTTACATGCCAGAGGATGGCATCGCACTGGTCGAACAAGCCTTTCAGCTGGCAGCAATGGCGCACGATGGTGTCCTTCGGGCCTCGGGGGAGCCGTACATTGCCCATCCCCTGTGGGTGGCAGTCCGTCTGGCCGATCTTCGTCTCGATGCATCCACCGTGGCTGCTGGTCTGCTTCACGACGTCGTCGAGGATACCGACGTAACCCTCGACCTCCTTACTGAGCAATTCGGTCGGACTGTAGAGCAGTTGGTCGATGGTGTGACCAAGCTGGAGGTCGTCGAGCGGCGCCGCGAGTCGGATCTTGGCCAGGGAGCCGGAGAGAGCGAAGACAGCGAGCGGCGTAAGAAGGCGTCGGCATTGCGGAACAAGCGCTCTCAGCTCGAAACGCTGCAGAAGTTGCTGCTCACCATTAACGACGACCCTCGCTGCGTCCTCATCAAACTGGCCGATCGCTTGCATAACATGGAGACGGTCAAGGCGATCAGCCCCAGTCGTCAGGAGCGAATGGCCTCCGAGACGCGAGAGATCTACGCGCCGCTGGCAGGGTTGCTCGGACTCTTTCCTCTCAAGTCTCAGCTTGAGGATCTTGCATTTGCCGTGCTCCAACCACAGGAGTATCAGTGGGTTGCGGATCTTGTTGGGCAGGCTGGCCCTGAGCGTGCCGCGTACGCCAAAGAGGTTGCCGAGATTCTCAGCAGGGAGCTGAAGCGCTGGAACATTCAGGGAGTCGTCTCAGCACGAGCTAAGCATCTCTGGAGTATCTACCAGAAACTCTTACGTCACGACAACGATATCAGTCAGATTTACGACCTCTATGCAGTGCGGGCTATCGTTGATACCCGCGAAAATTGCTACGTGACGTTCGGATTGATCCACGAGCTGTGGCACCCGGTGGATGGCCGCTTCAAGGATTACATCGCCAAGCCAAAAGAAAATGGCTACCAGAGCATCCATACGACTGTGTTCTGTGAAGGCGGAAGGCTCACGGAGTTCCAGATTCGCAGCTATGAGATGCACCAGGTTGCGGAGTATGGGATTGCCAGCCATTGGTACTACAAGCAGAGCGGCGGCACCTCGCCGATGCCAATGGGGGAGCTGCGATGGATACGCCAGCTGCTACAGCTCCGTCAGGAGTCGAGCAGCGCGCGCGAGTTCGTGGACGCGGCAAGCACTGAACTGTTCCCCGATCAAGTCTTCGTCTTCACACCTCAGGGAGACGTGAAAGATCTGCCACGAGGATCAACACCCGTCGATTTCGCCTACAGGATCCACACTGAGGTTGGTCATCACTGCATTGGCGCACGAGTCAATGGCCGCTTGGTACCATTGTCCTACGTACTGCAGAATGCCGACGTTGTGGAGATTCTCACTGCACGTGGCGATCACGGTCCGTCACAGGGCTGGCTTGATTTCGTCGCGACCTCGACGGCCCGGCAACGCATTCAGCAGTGGCTCCGGCGTCGCGATCGACCGGAGAACTTGGCCCGCGGAAAGGAAGTCTTCGAGCGCGAGCTGCGCCGGGTGCTGCGCGGTCCGCAGGATACTCTCCCTGCGGACATTCTCCGAGACGTCGCGCGGGAGTTTTTCCACGAGGACATCGATGATTTCTACGTAGCTATTGGCTGTGGCGAGATTTCAGTACAGGCAGCGGCCAATCGAGTCGAGTTGCGACTGCGGCAGCAGCAGTCTACTGCTGCCGCAGCACCTGCGTCACTAGGACCTGCCCAGGGTGCCGCGGCCCCTACGCAAGGAGGGACGGGAACCGATCGGCGTCTGGATGCAGCAACTGATGCAGCCGAAAACTACAAGATCCGAGTCCAGGGTGCCAGCGGCCTGGTCGTTCGGCGTGCGCTCTGCTGCACTCCCAGGCCACCAGACCGAATCGTGGCCTATCTCACTCGAGCAAGCGGGGCCACTGTCCATCGTATCGACTGCACCAACGTGCTCCAGGAAGATGAGCCAGAGCGTCTTGTCCCCGCGGAGTGGGAACGGCCGGTAGACAACAAGCAGGTGGTCGAAGCTGAAGTGCAGATCACTGCGAAAGACCGGCCAGGGCTATTGTCGGACATATCTGGGATGGTATCTGACGTGCAGGGCAATATTTCTCAGTGCTCTGTCCGGACTGATCGCTATTGGGCGGAGTTTCACGTAGTATTCTCGGTTCCCAGGCGCGACGTTCTCGATCAACTGCTGAGTCGAATCTCGCGCATGGATGAAGTGGAGCGGGTTGTCAACGTTGGCTGAGATGGGCACTGCAGGCGCGAAGATCAGTGCCCTGCTCGGAGGAGCCATATTGCTCTCCTTGGCAATCGCTGGTTGTGGTGCGTCTCACTCTGCATCTGTAATCCAGGTGGCTGCAAAGACCTCTACTTCGGTAAACGAGCTGACTGCCTCACGCATACAGACGGAACAGCAACACCCGGCCACGACGCAAACGCTGACCAAGAAGATCGCGGTCACAACCTCGCCGCCGCCGGTCCCGGTGCGGTTCTTCAATGCAGCAACGATGATGCCCGTTGCCTGCAGCAGTGTCACGGTTGAGGGAAAGCCGCTCTCGACGCTTGCTGATGGTTGGTGTGGTCCTGGCACGCTCTCCGGACAACAGGCGACGCTGGCCTCCTCCGGCTATGACTCTGTGACTGTTCAGATCAGACCTCACGAGAACATCTTGCTCTCACCGACAGCGCTATCCGTGGCTGAGCAGTTTTCCCAGGCGTTGCAACGCAGCGACTGGAGCGTGATGTGGTCGCTGTTGCATCCGCTGCAGCAGCACGTGTGGGGCAGTGAGAGCGACTACGCCCACTTTCTCGCCGCGAAGTTCACCTGGCAAGGAGCCAGCTTGATCTCCAACATTTCTCTCGGCGCCGCTCCCGTGGATCAACACTGGGGTAATGTGCGCTTCACGGGCGAGCCACTGCTGGTTACGGAAGTGCCCATGATGGTGGGTCTTGCCCATGCCCATGCGCTCAATCCGCTCGATCCCTCTCAAGACGCCAGCCCCGTTGTGCTCACCCTGGACAGTGGTGTGTGGAAGGTTATCGACCCTGGAATCGCTGGAGCAGAAGGAACGATTCTCCTTCCACCCCATCCGCAATACCGGCAGCTCCACGTTCCGATACTGATGTACCATCACGTAGGTCCTCCAGTCGTGCGTCAGAAGACTATGACGAACTTTGACTTTCGTCTAGCTACTGATCTGACGGTGCCAGTGGAACACTTCGCTCAACAGCTTTCATGGCTGAACGTGCACGGGTTCCACGCGATCTCTCTTCAGCATCTCTTCGCATCTCTGTACGATAGTGCGCCCTTACCGCCGCATCCCATCGTGCTCTCATTTGATGATGGCTATCTCGACAATTACACCGATGCCTTCCCGCTTCTCCAGCGGTATCACATGGTCGGGACATTCAACATCATCTCGCACTTGCCTGGACTGACGTTGGGTACAAATACCTACATGACGTGGTCGCAGATTCAGGCGCTTTCTGCCGCCGGAATGGACATCGAGTCACATACGGTCTATCACGCCGACCTCGGCCAGCTTTCGACTACTGATGCCCTGAATGAGCTCACGGTCTCACGGCAGACGATTGGTGAGCACACTGGCCATCTGCCACAGATCATTTGCTATCCGTCTGGCGAGCCGTTCCGGAGCGAGTCACAGGCTGCACAACAGCGCGTGCTCAGCTTGGTTGAACAGGCCGGCTATATGGGTGGATTGCTGGATCCGAAGACCGCTGGGAACTTGGAAGAGTCTTCTCATCCACAGCTCCTGCCCCGAATACGCATTGCCGGCCAGATCACACTAATTGACTACGAGAGGCTCATCGAGTATTTCTCCCGCTAAGGGTCACTGTGCTAAAGATTGGTCGGTCAGACTGTGGGCGACCCACCGCAGATGCCTAAGGATAGAGGAGGCTGGAGTTGCTCTTGACGAAGGGGCAGCGCGTCGTGTTCATTGGTGACAGCATTACTGACTGCGGCCGCACGACGGCAAGTCCGCCGTATGGGAACGGATACGTGTCCTTCATTCGTGCCTTTCTCCTGGCTCGCTATCCTGAGCTGGGGCTCGATATCATCAATCAAGGGATTAGTGGTAACACTATTCGTAACCTCGACGCTCGTTGGACAATGGATGTCATCGATCAGCACCCGCAGTGGGTCTCCGTGATGATTGGCATCAACGATGTGTGGCGCTGGGTCGCCGGCAAGTTTGCGGATGCCGTGCCTTTGGACGAGTTTCAGGCAACCTATCATCGCCTCCTGGATCGCGTACGCTCAGAGACCGATGCCCGGTTGGTTCTCGTGGAACCCTTCTTGATCGAGAGTGATCGCTCTGATGCGTTCCGTTCGCGGCTCGAACCGTACATTCAGGTCGTTGATGCATTTGCTCCCCAGTACGGTGCCTTGCTCGTTCGGACACAGGCCGCCTTTGACGGAGTACTGCCAGCACGATCCTCGGAGTTCTGGTCGGGAGATCGTGTCCATCCCTACATCCAGGGTCACGCGGTGATCGCCCGAGCGTGGCTGCGTGTCATTGGATATGGAGACGTGTGATCTTGTCGGGACGCTCACACTGCCGGACCCGCGGCGCTTGCTATCGGCCTAGTGAACGTGTCCATTGGACAGTGCGCAGTGATGAGGCTCTGGTCCTAGCGGCTCGCCACACAATGGGCAGCGTGGGCGGCCAGCGGCGGCCAGGGCCGCAATCTGCTTGCTCAGACGGTTCGCTAGGCGATACCCGGTGCGAACCGTGAGTCGCGGTTGCCTTGCCTCACGCTCTTCGTCTTCACTCTCGCCGGCGATGAGCTGGAACTGCTGATTGACGGCATCGTGCCCCAGTTGCAGCTGGCCAACGCGGAATTCGACTTGCGGGTTCAACGGAAAATCACTGATCGGTCCGGTCGACAAGGTGAACTCCCCACGCTGTGCCTCCTGCGGCGCCACCTGGGCGAGCACTTGCTCGATAGCCAGACCCAGTGCTATAAGCTGCTGCTTTTCGATCCAGAGCAGCGCCGAAGAGCTTCCCGAGCGCACCAGCAGGCGAAAGGTGCGATGTCCCGGCACCAACCATCAGCAAGCGTCGAGATGGGTCGCCAAGCCAAAATCATACTGCGCTTCAGCCATATGCCGTCTACACGTTCTTCCCTACGCTGCCGCCCTGACATCGTGCCAGTGGGACCACCCCGTAGCGCGAGCATCTTCTCCGAAGACTTCCTCACCAGCGGACCGGTGACGCATGAGTAGAGCTATCCTCGCGACTCGAACGAGCAACAGTGCACGGCCCACCACGGCAGCAAGATTAGGGCCATACCTCCCTCTTCTGGCTCGGAAGTGTAGCATAGGACTATCACGTCGTGTCTCCGGCGGGCTCTGCAAACTGCGGAGAGAGCGGCAATAATGCACTGATATGACTGATATGGTGGAAACCGTTCAAGCTCCTACTGTTGAAGTCGAGACTGACCTCGGTCGAGTCTTAACAGTCCTCATAGCGACAGGCGCCGTCCAGTTTGGGCTCCAGACCACTCGCGAATCTGCTCGGACCGCCGTAGAGCGAGCCACTGCGTCTGCGCAGCGGATCACCCCGCTTCTGGAAGCTCCGCGGCCCTTTCTGTTGGTGGGCGGATGGACACGGTTCCTGAGTCCGGGGCAAGAGCAGCGGGCACTGGACTGTGCCGGAGAAGTACTGGCGCCGGTCGAGGATCTTGACGGTGGGGTAACACCTGATGTGCAGTCGTCGGAGGACCTGACAGAACAGCTCACCACGGTACTCGTCGGGCTGTTGCTGCGACGCCGCACCGGCACGCTTCGAGTGTCCGCATCAGCCGATGAGCTGTTGCGAACCGTTCTTCAAGATCGAGCGCTCCTGCGCCATCTTCTCGGTTCTGCAGATGCTGTGCTCAACCAGGACGTGAGTGGTTCACCGCGTGCGTTTCTTTGCGTACTCGTATTCGCCCTTCTGATCGCTCTCTACCTGCTAGCACGCTTCCAAGGACACTATGTGGAGCAAGATACAGCTGAGATGACGAGTCTCATCCAGGCAGTACTGAAATTCGGTAGTGCCATTCCGGATCCGTCGGTACCTGCAGTCTACCCTTCAGGGTACGGCTTCCAGGCTATCAGCATCTATCTGATCCGGCTCTCTGGTGTCCCAGTACAGGTCTTCGAGACGCGAGTCTGGCCATTTTTTCTTATCGCTGATGCCTTCATGGCGTATATCGCTTTCCGCGAGATGACTGCGGACAATCGTAAAGGGGCGCTGGCCGCACTCTTCCTCCTCCTCCAGCCGGATTTTCTCTTCACAGCGCTTCGAGGATCTCACGAGAAAGTTACGTACTTCTTATTGTTGTGCTGCCTTTTTCTGCTGTTTCGTAGCTATCGCTATCGACGTCAAGTGCGCAGACTTGCTCGATATGTCGTATTGTTCTACTTCGTAAGTTTTAGCATCCTCTCTATCAACAGTACCTTCGGCTCTTCTCTTATTGTTGCCCTGACTGGAAGCTTCTTTCTTGGTGGACTTCTCTCCTTTTTCTTTAATGATCAGGCTGTTCAGAGAAGACTCTCGCTTATTCGCTTGGGCTATATCTCCGGATCTTCATTTCTTTTATTGTTTCTAGAGCTATTCTACTTCTACCACCCCAGTCAGGGTATCTTCAATCAGTTTCAGACGGCAATGGACCGGTTGGCTGGATTTGCTCTGAGTTTTCAGGCTTCTGACAATCCCTATAGCTATATTTCCCTAGGCTGGCGTAGTATCTACATCTATTTTATTCTTACTTCGTTTACCTGGCTTACACTGCTCATCTCCGGACTTTCCTGGATCCGACGTACGTGGCTCGTGTTCTTCCGCAACGAGTGGGAAAGTATGACAGATAATCTTCGCCTCGTGTGGCTCCTCTATGCCGGTCTAGCGATTCAGGTAGCAGTGGGAATCGCCGCAGATTTCAGTGGAGTTCTTGGGGCGAATCTGCAGTTACGACTCTTCCCAGTGTTCATGTTTATTGCGATCCCGATGAGCGCCAGTGCTGTTGTGGCGTTCCTTGATGCCTTGGGCGGCTGGCGCCTCCTTCGACTGGGAGTGAAGGTCGGGATGGGTGCGGCTCTGGCGTTCTTTGCAGTCTGCGGGGCATTTAAAGCGACAAACGAGCCGCTACTCAGTGATAAGTGGACATTCTACTCTACGGGTGAGCTGCAGACGATCCGCTGGCTTGATACCAATGTGCCGAGCGTATCCGTGTGGGCTGATGTTGATGAGCGTATCCGCGAGGTCTACATCTTCTTCACACAGAGCCCTTACGCTGCGCAGCGCTTTCCGACGCTTGACCTGCCTGAGCAAGTACCGCTCGTTATGCTCAGTACGATAACGCGTACACGGATGGCGGTGTTAGGGGTTTCGCTACCCGACGTGAATCGCATGAATGAGGTGTACAACAACGGGTCGGTACAGGTCTATCGACAGCTACCCAAGAATCCACTGCAGCCTTAGAGTGTCTTGGAATACTCACACGTGCCTACGAGAGCACACGGGTAGCAATGCCATCTTGAAAGGTAAGGGAAATAATGGTCGATGTGTCACCGTTTCGTGGAATGCGCTATCGCGAGGAAGTCGTAGGTGATCTGTCTCTCGTCGTCGCCCCACCTTACGATGTTATCGATGGCCGCCAGCGCTCGCTCCTAGTGGAGAGAAGCGCATACAATGTGACGCATATTGAGCTTCCCAACGGGGGCGCTGAACGCTATGCACGTGCGGCCGGGCTACTGCGGCACTGGCATAACGAGGGTGCAGTCGAGCATGACCCCACACCGGCCCTCTATGTGCTGGAAGAGCGATTTACCACTAACGGGGTCGAGCACAGGAGACTTGGTATTCTCGGTGCAGTCAGGGTCGAGTCGTGGGATAGTGGGGCCGTCTTGCCCCATGAGCATACGCTGCCTGGACCAAAGCGGGACCGCCTGGAGCTCTTACGGACCTGCCGCGCCAACATTAGCCCGATCTTTCTACTCTACGACGACCCCGAAAGAGTGATCAGGAGCGTGCTTGAGAAAGTTCGGACGAGCGATCCCGTAGCGCACATCACCTTGCCTGCTGGTGCAGTTCCGCACGCAGCGCAAGAGAGCAGGCTCTGGATGATCACTGATAGCGCGCAGCTCGGAGCTCTACGCGCTGCGCTCGCGACTACCCAAGCCTACATTGCGGATGGACACCATCGGTACGAGACGGCTCTTACCTACCGGCGCGAGATGGAGGAGCAGCATCCTGGTCTCGCCGGGGGGGCGTGGACCCGCGCCTTGATGTTTCTCGTCGCGACGGACGAGCCGGGGCTTACTGTACTGCCGATACACCGCGTCATTCGTAACGTCTCGCCGCAGCGCGTCGCAGGGCTGCGTGATCGGCTCACGGACTACTTTGCGCTTGCAGAGCTATCGTCTTCTATTCCTGAGCAGTGGATGGAGCTGCTCCAGCGTGCCGCCGCGGGCTCGTTCATTTTCATCTTCCCAGCGCACGCCGTGCTTGCTGAGCCGGCGCGTTCTCTGAAGGAGCTGCTGCCGCGAGACCGCTCTGAGGCCTGGCGTGAACTAGACGTCAGTGTGCTGCATCATCTGGTGCTCGATCCTTTCCTTGGACTTGGCGAACAGGAGATTGAGGGGGAGGAATATGTGTCCTACACACGCAGCGCAGAGGAGGCAGTCGAAGCTGTCCGCAGCGGCCGGGCGGAGCTTAGCGTCTTGGTGCGGCCAACTGAGCCAGCGCAGCTCTGTGCGGTAGCGCGTGCGCACGATCGTATGCCGCAGAAGTCGACGTTCTTCTTTCCCAAGCCGTTGACGGGCCTCGTCATCTACGACCACACGGTGGTTTGAGACGGATGACGGTGTCCGCCAGCAGTGCTGATGTGAAGGATGAGATCCGCAGAATCGGGCGGTCTATCGGCTTTGACCTCGTACGATTCGCCTCTGTGGAGCCGTTTGTAGGCTTGGAACAGATGCTGTCGGAGCGTATCGCAGCGGGTTACTTTTCTGGGCTCGACTGGTTCAATCAGGAACGAGCCCACCTCGCTTCGGATGTGCGCCGTATCGTACCGCAGGCCCGGACGCTCATTGCGCTTGGACTAGCCTACCCTTCGCAGGACAGCTACATTCCTTCAGAACCGGGGACGCCAAGAGGGCGCGTTGCTCGCTACGCTTGGGGTCGGGACTACCATCCAGTAGTCCGGGGAATGACGCGACGCTTCATTGCTGAGTTACGGCATCGCTATGGCCACCGCGAGGCCCGCCGTGGCTGGGTCGATACAGCGCGGGTCGTCGATCGAGCGATTGCGACCCGCGCTGGTCTCGGCTGGATCGGGAAGAACACCTGCTTGCTGACCCACAGTTTGGGTTCGTGGCTCTTGCTTGCTGAGGTTGCCACGGACCTCGAGATCGATCCAGACCCGCCCTTGCGGACGACGTGCGGTCGGTGCGCCCGCTGCTTACCAGCTTGTCCAACCCATGCATTTCCCGCTCCTGGCGTACTTGACGCCCGCCGCTGCATCTCGTTTCTGACGATTGAGTCGCGTGCTGTGATACCAAGGGAGCTTCGTCGCTCGGCCGGCGACTGGATCTTTGGATGTGATGTCTGTCAGGAAGTATGCCCCGTGAATCGTGGCGTTGCCAGCGCACATCTCCCCGATTTCGCTGCGACCCAGGGCATCGGCCCCAGCCCAGAGCTCTTGCCATTGCTCTTCTTGTCTGAAGAAGAGTTTCGGGCACGTTATCGTGGGACGCCCGTGATGCGTACCGGTCGTACGGGGCTGCTGCGCAACGTGTGCGTCGCACTTGGGAATGTTGGTGATCCCGCCGCTATCGACCCATTGCAGCGAGTGGTGAGAGAGGAGAGACAACCTCTTGTGCGTGCACACGCAGTGTGGGCACTCGGAGAGTTTGCCAGCAAAATGGTGGTACGCCGGGATCTTGAGCAAGTCTGTAGAGAAGACCCTGATGCCACGGTGCGCACTGAAGCGAGTATGGTACTCGCGACTCTGGGCTAGAGAGAGGCGCTATGGCTGCACTCCCTGCTGTTGAGTGCGGACGTAGTCGGCGGTGCGGTAGGCAACGTCATCTTGGAGCTGCGCTGTGAGACCGCCGTCAACGGCAAGTGCCTGGCCAGAGACGAATGTGGATTCATCACTGGCGAGGAAGACCGCCGCCCAAGCGATATCTTGAGCTGTGCCATAGCGCCGTACCGGGTACACCTCAGCGTTGAAGCGATCATGCTCAGGATGGGCTTCGTGTTCCGCTTTCTTCTCCGGGGATACGATCAAGCCCGGACAGATGCAGTTAGCCCGGATACCTTGGGGACCGAAGTCGCAGGCCACCTGCTTCATGAGCAGGATCAGGCCTCCTTTAGCGGCCTCATAGGCGGCAGATCGCCGCGCCGCGAGGAGTCCGTGGACCGAGGAGATCGAGATGATGCTTCCGCCGCCGCTCTCAATCATGGTGGGAATACACTGCTGGCAGCCCAGGTATGCGGCGTCGAGAATTGTGCCTCGGGTCATAGCCCATACATCCCAGGGCGTGTCAACAGCTGTTCCTCCTCGCCACTTAGCGGCGTTGTTGACGAGGATGTGCAGATCACCATACGCGGTGGCGGCGCGCTCGACGGCGTGCTGCCAGTCATCGATGCTCGTTACGTCAGCCGGCAGATAGGTGGCTTGGCCGCCAGCGGCACTGATCATCTCTACGGTTTCTCTGCCACCACTGTCGATCACGTCACACACGACGACCATCGCCCCCTCAGCCGCGAAAGTGCGGCCGATCTGGCGTCCTATTCCTCGTGCAGCCCCTGTGACGATGGCGACTTTGCCGGCTAGGCGTTGCATCATATGTTCTCCTCTTCGTTGCGCCTGGTACGACCGCCCTGGCAGGCCACTGACTGGCTCGGAGCAGGCGCGGCAACAATCATACTCTCCACGGCGATAGCGCGGCGGACGAGCTGCCAGGGAGCAAGCTGGGCCGTGAGGGGAGAGCGCCTGTGAGTGGCACGCTACACACGGTGACTGTTAGCGTCGCTCCTCCGTGTTTGCTCGTGCACCTGACAGCCACTCGGGAATCTCCGGCATACCGAGCTTGGCGGCGAGCTCCGTGCGGCGCTGAGCGAGGAGTGTGCGCATCGATTCTGAGTCGAGAGCATCGGTCCACATAATGATGGCATCTTCATTGTTGTCCGAATAGTAGCGAGGGCGGATTCCCACCTGATGGAAGCCATACTTGATGTAGAGCCGCTGGGCGCCGGTGTTTGACTTGCGAACCTCGAGTGTGACCGCCTCACTGCCGATGCTATAGGTAATATCGAATATGCCTGTGAGCAAGAGTTCTCCGACTCCATGCCTTCGGTACGCTTGGCGCACAGCGATGGTCGTAATGTGGGCCTGATCGGCCAAGCGCCAGAGTCCGGTGTGACCAACGATGAGATCACGCTGTGAGAGATGGTGCTCGACACTGGGAGGGTGGGGGATGAGCGAGAAGGGGAATGGACGTCGTAGCAGCGCATAGCTCGGTGATGGCTTCTCGTCCCTGGGCGTGCCAAGTCGGGCCACAATGTAGAATGCGTTCTTGTTCGTGCGCAACTCGCGCCGGTAGGCGCTCGAAGGCCACGGCATTGAAAACGCCTCGCGCTCGATTTCCGCTACTTGGTCGAGGTCTTCAAGGCGCATAAAATCTAGATAGATTGCAGTCACCCAGCCCCCAGCCCAAGCGACGAGATTGTTCGCGCTCACATCTGGATCCCCCATTCCATCCATCGAGCACACAACAATCAAGGGCAGTATAGAAGTGGACAGAATTGCACGTCAACCTGCCCGCGCAGCATTAGTGATGGTGGACTTTGCATCGCGCCTTCGATGCTGTGCAGGACGGCTGGCAAGCGTGGCAGCATCTGTCTCTATCTAATCGCTGCGATCTCATCCTTTACAGCCGGAAGCTCTCTTGAGGTTGATGCCGGGTGGGGAACTCTGCGGGAGCGCACGAACTGGGCTAGCCCTGGCAAATCTTGGGTCATCGGTGGCGGGCTTCGCGAAGAGCATCTCAGCGCTCTCTGGCGATGGGGATATCGCCAGTTCCACGTTGGGCGGGCTGCCCGACATGATGGCCAGTGGAGTAGCCATGTGGAGCAACGGTTAGTGCGAGTCTGGCGAGACCATCTCGACGATCTGGCGCAGACACGATGGTGATGACACGCCGGGAGGCTGACTCATCCCTGCCCACACAGTTGCATTGAGTACGTACACCCCGCTATACTGAAAACCCGATAAATCTACTCGGGTTTCAAAGGGAGGAAACGGCGTGCTACGCGTGTCCACCCGTGGCGAATACGGCTCAAGGATCATGGTCTATCTCGCCCGCCACTGGGGCGAGCAACCGGTGTCCCTCACAGAGATTGCCGCTCAGGAGAAGCTGTCTGTCGAATATTTGGAACAGCTCGCTGTTTCGTTGCGCAAGGCAGGACTGATTGAGAGTCATCGGGGCGTCTACGGTGGCTACTCACTGTCGCGAGCGCCGTCCGCGATCACGATGGGTGAAGTGCTCCGGGCACTGGAAGGGCCAATCGCACCGATGGTCTGTGTCAGCGAGGGGGCGACTGAAGTCTCCTGCGCTTTTGAGCTGCACTGCTCGACGCGACAGATGTGGATGCAGGTTGGTAAGGCCATCGCTCGTGTGCTCGACGAGATGACGCTCGCGAGCTTGGTTCCTGTACCGACGGTGTGGGAGCCCGTGCAGTATGTCGATCGTTACGGTGGCAAAGACAAGAGTCTCGTTATGGCTGACGCACTCGGTGCGAAGAAGGGGGCAAGCAAGCGCAATGGTCGATGGTGATCTGGTCATCCGCAATCTTCACGTGCAGATTGAAGGAAAGAAAATCCTCAATGGCGTGAACCTGGCGGTCAACA